>CADCGZ010000066.1 GCA_902801025.1 uncultured bacterium
GGGCCAACTCAAGAAGCACGAGAAAAGCGGATCGCGGAAAAGGGCGGTCCGCTTTTTCGTCAATGACAGAACATTCTGGACCGGAAAAACGAAAGGCAACATGAGCAGCAAGGAAAACAAGGCAGGCAAGCGGATACAGATGTACCGCGAGAACCACGGATGGAGCATCTGGGACCTCTCCCAGAAGTCCGGCGTCGAGGAAAAGGTCATCAACGCGATCGAGAAGGGCGAGGTAATGCCCGCGCTCGGCGTCCTCGTAAAGCTCTCCCGTGCCCTCGGCCTCAGGATCGGCACGTTCATGGACGACCAGTTCAAGCCCGACCCGATCATCACCCGCGCCGACGACATCGAGTCGAACAAGGTCGCGGGCGAAGGAATGAACGTTCTCGGCTATGCTAGCCACTCGCTCGCGCTCGGCAAGCCTGACAGGCACATGGATCCGTTCCGCATCGAATTTGCCGCAGACGGAGTTGACGCTGTTCAGCACCACGAGGGCGAGGAGCTCATCATCTGCATTTCCGGCGAAGTCGAGCTCACCTACGGTCCCGACAAGACAATACTGAAGGCGGGCGACACTGCCTACTACAACTCGTGCGTCAACCACGGGCTGAGGGCGATTGGCGGCAAGCCAGCGTCGATCTACGGCATCGTGTTCATCCCGGTGTGAGGAAGTTTGCCATGTTCAAGCTGACAGATCCTTTTGGAACAGCGCCCCGCAAGGCGCCGTTCACGCAGTCCGTCTCGACGGGCGTTCCGTGGCACAACCTGCCGATCACGCGCGAATACACCCTCGGTCAGCTTCTTGATCAGACGGTCGCGCGCTGCGGCGAGAACGACGCGGTAGTCTATGCAGACCGCGACTACCGTCTTACTTGGTTCGAGTTCTCCGAGGAAGTCGACTATGTCGCCAAGGGGCTTATGGCGCTTGGCGTCAAGCGCGGCGAAAAGGTCGCGCTCTGGGCGACGAACGTCCCACACTGGGTCGTCCTCATGTTCGCGACGGCGAAGATAGGCGCGATACTCCTGCCGCTTAACATCAACTACAAGAGCCAGGAAATCGACTTTGCGCTCAAGCAGTCCGACGCCGAGAACCTCTTCGTGATCGACGGGTACCGCGACTGCGACTACATCGAAGTCATCAACTCGCTCATCCCCGAGCTAAAGGAGTGCCCTCGCGGCGCCCTCAAGAGCGCGAAGTACCCGCACCTCAAGCGCATGTTCTACTTGGGGCCGAAGAAGCACCGCGGCATGTACTCGCTCAACGAGGTGAAGTCGCTCGCTTGCGAGGTGACGCAGGAGGAATATATCGCGCGCCAGGCCACGTGCGACGTAAATGACGTCGTGAACATGCAGTACACGAGCGGCACGACCGGCTTCCCGAAGGGCGTGCAGCTCACCCACCGCAACATCGCGAACGACGGCTTCTGGATCGGCGCGTGCCAGAACCTCTCCTCGCGCGACCGCGTTTGCGTCTTCCTCGAGAAGTTCGACCCGCTCCTCGTCATGAAGTCGATCGAGCGCGAGAAGTGCACGGCGACCTACGGCGTCCCGACGATGTACATCGCGATGCTCGACCACCCGCGCTTCAAGGAGTTCAACTTCACGTCGCTCAGGACCGGCATCATGTCCGGCTCGGCGTGCCCTGTCCACCGCATGCAGCAGGCGCAGGACCGCATGTTCATGAAGGAGATCACGAACCCGTACGGCCTAACCGAGTCGGGCCCCGTGATGACGATGACGCGCTACTTCGAGCCGTCTATCGAGCGCAAGTGCCAGACGATCGGCCAGGCGCTTCCCGGCGTAGAGGTCGCGATCATCGACCCGGAGACTGGCGAAATCGCGCCGCTCGACACCGACGGCGAGATCTGTTGCCGTGGCTTCAACAACATGAAGGGCTACTACAAGATGCCCGAGCAGACGGCGAAGTGCATCGACAAGAACGGGTGGCTTCATTCCGGCGACATTGGCCGCATGGACAAGGACGGCTACTATTACATTACCGGACGCCTCAAAGACCTCATCATCCGCGGCGGCGAGAACATCAGCCCCAAGGAAGTCGAGGACTTCCTCGGCACGATGCCTGGCGTCAAGGACGTCGCGGTCGTCGGCTGCCCCTCGAAGAAGTACGGCGAGCAGCCGGCGGCGTTCGTGATCCCGGCGGACGACGCGCAGATCACGCCCGATGACGTCCAGGCGTTCTGCAAGGACAAGATCTCGTGGTTCAAGATCCCGAAGTACGTCCACTTCCTCGACGTCTTCCCGATGACCGCCTCGCAGAAGATACAGAAGTACAAGCTGAGGGAGATGGCGCACGAGCTCTGGCCCGACGCCTAAGCCTACCCCCCCCCGTGGTGGGGATGGGCGGGATTGTCGGAAAATGGTAGAATGTCGGTGAATGATAAACAACCCGACATATGCCATGAAACGACTTGCGTCAATTCTTATCCTCGCCGTGACCGCTCCCGCATGGGCGCTCGTCTCGGTTGATGTTACAAACGGCTGGCTCAAGCAGCCTGTTGCCACAAAGGGTGTAGCCGACAGATCCGCTGTCATTCCGCCGAAGGAAGACTCCGGAATCAAGGAGACGGTCGATCCTGACGAAATCGACATAACGCCCAGCTTCAGCCTTGATGCATGGCAGAAGGGCGGGAAGCTGGCCGGGAAACCAGATCGCGCGAAGGGCGAACCGGGAGGGGACAACGAGAAGGCTGCCTATGCATGCTGGTTCAGGCGTACGCTCGACGTGCCTGCGGCATGGCGCGGGCGCAGCATCCGATACGAGCAGCAGCTCAACTGGTGCGACGCGGTCGTCTTCGTGAACGGGAAGAAGGCCGGCGTCGCGCTTCATCCGGACGGCGCGGTCGAGCTTGCTCCGTTCCTCGATTTCGGAAAGCCGAACGAGATCAGGATATTCGTCACGAACCGCGGCTACGGCACGGGAGAACCGGGCATCGTCTATGCCGGGCGTGACGATTACTGCAAGAACCGAGATCTGTTCTACTCTCCTGCGGCGGTCAATGTCCGCTCCGCGGCGTTTGTCGAGGACGTCTGGGCGATCCCCTCGTGGCGAAACAGGAATGTCACGTGGCGCTGCAAGGTGCCGTCGCTCGCGGATTGCGAAATCGAGCTTGTGGCGAACGTATGGGAGGATTCTGGCCGCGACCCCGGGACCAGGGTGCTTGCGAGCGAGCGCGACGGCGCGCGACCCGTGAAGACATGGCGGAAGAAGGTCGCGCTCAAGGCCGGCGCAAACACCGTCGATTTCGTGTGCGACTGGGCTGATGTCGTTCCGTGGGAGCTTGATGCCCCCCACCTCTACAACGTACGCGTAACGCCCGTTCTCAAGGGCGGCAAAGAGGGCGACGCGCCGGAGCGCTTCGTCTTCGGGTTCCGCGAGCAATGGCTCGACGGACGGACCGTGATGGCCAACGGCCATCCTCAGCGTTGGCGCGGGTTCTGGCGGCAGGGCCTGCCGAAGGACATTGCGGACGTTAAGAAGAGCGGTTTCAACATGGTCTATGCGACGCACCAGCACGAGTCGCGCCACGAAGAGGACGCCAGATTCCAGGAATCGCTAGCCCGGGCGGGAATCCAGATGTTCACCGGCGCGCCGACGATTTCGCAGCGCAAGGGAAAGATACTCTCCGACCCGTTCGTGCGTGCGCAGTTCGAGCGCTGCGTCGAGCACTGGGCGCGTTCGCACCGCAATCTCCCGACGATTGCCGGCGCGAGCGTGGGCGTGAACATGATGTGCGCCGCCTGGTGGATGATGGGCGCGTGCGACATGGGGCGCCATCGCGACGCCGAGAAGGGCGAGATCCCGCGCTGCATGAACGTTGCACGTCCGTTCGTCAACCCCGGCACGCTTTTCTTCGCCCACGGCGACGGCAACCTCGGCGACGTCGGCAACTGCAACTTCTACTTCAACTACGTCCCGCTGCAGGAGCGCGAGGAGTGGTATTCGCACTGGGCGGAGCACGGCGAGATTCCGTGCTATCCGGCCGAGTTCGGCGCACCGTACTACGGCGTTTGGTTTGGATGGGTTCACAAGACGCCTCAGATGACCGAGTGGCTCGCCAAGGTCTACGGCGAACGCGCCTACGTCGAGGAGGAAGACGATCTGCTCGCGCGGTATCTCGAGTTCGCCCGCAGCTGCGCGAAGCACACGCACGGCGGCTGGGTGGCGCCAGGGCGGAAGACCCTCTATGACTTCAGCCCGCTTGGAAAGACGTTCAACGGGCTCCTCATCGACCGCGTCTCGCGCTGCTGGCGCGCCTTCGGCCAGGGGCCGAGTCCGATGTACCTCGACTCGTGGAAGTGGGACGACGATCCGGGCAACTGGATTCTCCGCAACCACGAGCTCTCGAATCGCGACCTCGTCTGCTTCCTTGGCGGCGTGCCCAAGTTCACCGACAAGACGCATGCCTACGCTTGCGGCGAGACGGTGGAGAAGTCGCTTGTCTTCGTCTGGGACGGTTCGAAGCCTACCGACTTGAAGGCCGGGTGGCGTCTTGTCGACCCCGCCACGGGCAATGTTCTCGCGAAGGGCATGCGCGACGTCGAGCTAAAGCCCTTTGAAATCCGCGTCGAGCCGTTTTCGTTCGAGGTGCCTCGGCCGTCTCGCCGCGCAGACTACCGGCTCGAGGTTGCGTTCAAGGGCCCGCAGGTCTCGCCCGACGACCGCTTCGACTCGTTTGACATTTCCGTCTATCCCGCGGCGGAGCAGTCCAAGATCGGCGAGGTCGCGCTCTTCGACCCGCGCGGCGAAAGCGCGCCTGTGCTTGCCGCGTGCGGCGTCGTGGCGCACAAGGCCGACTCTCTCTCTGCTCTCGTCGACAAGGGGGAGAAGGAGAAGCTTCCAATTGTTGTCGGTCACCGTGCGCTCGACGGACTCGTCGACACGAACGCCATCGACCGCGTCGCCGACACGAACGCCTTCGAACGGCTTGCCGCGTTCGTGGAGAAGGGAGGGCGTGTGCTGGTTCTTGCGCAGGGGCCGAAAGCCTGGAAGGCGATGGGGTTCAAGTTCGAGGACTCGATGCCACGCGCCCTTGTGAACGTCGGTCTCGCAGGTGTCGACGACAAGGATCTCTCCTACTGGCGCGGGATGCCTCTACCGCTCCGCGACGGGCAACACTGGACCTACGGTCCCGACTGGGGCCACATCCAGCGCGAGGGCCCGACGAAGGGCCGCGGCTGGCGCTGGAAGCACACGCACACGCTCGCGTCTGAAGTGCTCTTGATTCCGCAGCGCGCCGGGTTCCGTCCGCTCGTGCGCGGCGACTTCGACCACAGCTACTCGCCGCTTCTGCGGCTGACGAGCGGCAAAGGCGCTGCGACGTTCTGCACTCTTGACTTCGAGGGGCGCGTCGGCACCGGCACGACCAACGACTGCCCCGCTGCGGCGGCCGTCGCCAGCGCGACTTTCCGCGAATTTCTCGCGGACGATTCTGCCGCCGAAGCGCCTGTCTTTGTCCACGGTGCCGATGCCGAACGCCTCGCCGATTCGCTTGGGCTGGACGCGAAGCCGTGGAAGCCTGGCGACCGGCTCGGCGGCGGTGTCCTGATTGTCGGCGGCAGCAACGCTACGGTGCGCCTGCGCGATGTCAGGGGCGCCGTAGGCAATGACGGCCGCGCTCTGCTGCTCGGGTGCGAAGCACTCGCCGCAGAAGCGGGCCTCAATCCATCCCGGGGCACGATGAGCCAGGTCGTATGGAAGGACGACAGGCATTCCGAGACTTCTACCGTCGAGCGCCTGCATTGGCACGTCGCAGACCTGGCTTTCGTCCGCGGGATAAAGGATATGGCGGATGTCGGCCCGTCACTGCTGCGTCTGCGCGAGGGTGTCCCGTTCGCGGAGCTGCACCAGGCCAAGGGCTGGCGCGTCGACCCGAATGGCGCAATCGCCGTCTCAAACGACGGCCGGATCGTCTTTGACCAGATTCCGCTTTACTCTCCAGCAGACCGCGCCCGTGCCGCAAAGGACTGGGGCGCTCACCGCAACTGGTCGCAGAGCCAGGACAACCAGATGCGCCGCCACGCTTTGCTGCTCGGCAAATGGGGCGTCCCGCCGTCCAAGTCCACGCTTGCGCGGGCGCTGCATCTCGCCGCCGAGGATGAGAAATCCAAAGACAGCCTCTATTGGAGCGAGAACGGCGCCTTCGACCCATTCCTCTTCATCTACTGGTAGCGCTCGCCTCGGCTACATCTTCGGCCGGCGCTGACACCACCCCTCTGCCGTGGGGGTTGCCGAACGGACGCGCATGGTGTAAAATTTCAGTCATGAGAAGATATACCATGTTCAAAGTCATGATTACGGCGGCCGCCGCGCTGACGGCCGTTGCCACCGTATCGGGAGAGCCTTCGCCCGCCGAAAGGCTCGAGACGCTGTTTGACAGCCCGCCGCAGATGCGGGGAGCCAATGCCTGGTGGCATTGGCAGGGCGCCAACGTCACGAAGAGCGGCATCACGCGGGATCTCCAGTCGATGCGCGACGCGGGGCTCTCCGGGGCGACGATCTTCAACATCCAGGACGTCGGGTGGGACTGCGAGGAGCGGATGTCCACGCCGCTCTGCCCTGGGCTCGAGTACATGAACGACAAGTGGTGGGACATGGTCTCGTTCGCCGTCGCGGAGGCGAAAAGACTCGGCCTTGAGCTCGGCCTTCACAACTGCCCCGGATATTCCACCTCGGGAGGGCCGTGGATCACGCCTGAACTCGGCATGAAGAAGCTCGTCTGGGCGAAGGGCGATCAGCAGCCCGAGGCCAAGCTCGGCTTCTACCGCGACATAGCGAGGGTCAGGACCAAGAGCGGCGTGTACCGCTTCGGCTACACGTGTACAGGCAAGAACACGCATCCATCGCCCCCCGATGTCGAGGCGGGTTCTCTCGAGGCGGACAAGATGAACGCAAAGGCCGTTGGCGTCCACATCGACAATCTCCTCAACGGGCTTGCCGCCCACGGGATCTCCGCGTCCAGTCCCGGTCTCGCGTTCATCCTCATGGACAGCTACGAGGCGGGCGATGCGTCATGGACCGATGACTTCGCGCAGGAGTTCATGAAGCGCCGCGGCTACGACCCTGTGCCGTTCCTGCCTGTGATCGCGAAGCTCGGCACCGATTTCGGCGAGGAGCGCGAGGAGCGGTTTCGCCGCGACTTCGAGCGCACGAAAAACGAGCTTCAGACAGAGCGCCACTACAAGGTGTTCAAGGAGCGGCTCAACGCCGCCGGCTTCAAGTTCCACCTTGAGCCGTATTCCGGCCCGTTCGACTCCTACGAGGCGACGCAGTTCTGCGACGTTCCGATGACGGAGTTCTGGGTGGGCCTCCCGTTCTGGGCGAAGGAACCGTCCAAAGGCGGCGCGTGCTGGTTCGCAGGGCCCATTGCCCGCGCCCTCGGTCGCAACATCACCGGTGCGGAGTCGTTCACCGGCTATCCGATTGACGATCCATTCGCAATCACGCCGCGCGACCTCAAGATTCCGCTCGACGCGACGTTGGCGCGCGGCGTGAACCGACTTTCCCTCCACCACTGGGAGCACTTCGGCGAGAACCAGACTTGGCACGAGCCGGCGAAGGGGTTCTACCGCTATATCCAGCGCTGCCAGGCGCTTCTTCAGGAGGGCGAAATGCGCTGTGACGCGCTCGGCCTTTCCTTCAATGACGAGGATGGTACCGACACGTTGCCGCTCAGCAACTTCCTCACGAACACCGAAGTGACCGCGGAGGGCAGGCTCCGCGTCAAGTCGTCGGGGCGCGAATACTCGCTTCTCTTTTTCGAGCCGAACGCGGAAAGGCGGTTTGCGGGAAACACACCCTGGGACGCGGTCGAGAAGAAGTGCTTTGACCTTGTGCGCGACTACGAGAAGAAGGGGCTTAAGGTTGGGCCGATGTCCAAGAGGACGAAATACTTTGAAATCGCGAATGGCGACGGTGATGGCGTTATGGCGTCCTGCAGGCGCGCGGGCGACGCGGCGTTCTTCTTCGTCGCAAACACGACCGACAGGCCGAAGAAGTTCGCCGCGAACTTCCGCCAGGTCGCCGGGAAGGATTTTCAGCCGGAAATCTGGAATCCAGAATCAGGCGAAAAGCGCCGCATCGGCGAGTGGCGGACGGAGAACGGCGTGACGCCCGTCGAACTCGAGCTCCCAGCAGAGGGAAGCGTGTTCGTCGTCTTCCGCGAAGAGGGTGTTCGCTTCTGCCGCCGCATGCCGAACCTCGTCGCGACCGAGGCCGTGCTCGACGGCCCCTGGACGCTGTCGTTCGACGCGGACGGCGGCGCGCCGACAAATGCGATTCCCATCCCCTCGCTCAGATCGTGGACGGATTTTGCCGAATCTGGAATCCGCTATTATTCCGGAACGGCTACCTACGAGACGACGCTCGAAGTTCCGGAGGGGCGGGAGTTTGCGCTTGATCTCGGCGATGTGCGCGACGTGGCCGAGGTGTTCCTCGACGGAGAGCGCATTGGCGCCCTTTGGCATGCGCCGTACCGCATAGAGCTTTCGCGCGCGCCCAAGCCAGGCCGGCATGCGCTTAAGGTCCGCGTCACCAACGCCTGGACGAACCGCCTCATCGGCGACGAGAAGGAGCCGGACGACTGCATCCTCTCGAAGAAGATGCTTGGCTTCGGGGTGCAGTTCGTCCAGAGCGAGGGAGTCAGGCGGGAAATCCCGCACGGGCGCGCGGTCGTGCGCATTCCTGACGAAATCCTGAAGGACGCGCCGCGCTCGGTAAACCGCTTCGCTTTCAGCTCCTGGCGCTACATCCTCTCCGACAAGGACCTTCGCCCGGCAGGCCTTCTTGGCCCGGTCAAACTTGTCGTGAGAAAGGCGGTCGAATGAAAAAGACCCCGAAATTCGTCGTTGCCTCAGCTGCGGCGGCGACTATAGCTTCAGCAGGTGCTTTCTGAAGGCGATGGCGACGGCCTCTGTGCGATTGGCCGCGCCTATCTTCTGTGGCAATCAGGTCTGACCCTGTTGGCTCTGTTGGCTCCTGTTGGCTCCGGCATTCTTTCGTTCAACGCCGACCTCGCGGCGGGCGACAATTCCATATCTGTCAAGATTACGTCCGGCATGATTCTTATATTGCGGTAGTTATCTCTCCGAATAGTACGCCATGGGTTGACCATTTTCGTGAGATAGCCCCCCCCCCACTGCAGGGGGGGTTAATTTGGCGGCGGGTTTTGGTAGAATTGAAGCATGAAAATTCATCTTGTCCTGGCCGCTGCATTTGCCGCGCTTTCGGCCGCCGCGGCGTTCAAAGAAGGCAAAACCGCCATTCCAGCTGAATGGAAGGGGAAGAGCGTCCGCTACGAGCAGAAACTCGGCTTCTGCGAGGTCGACGTCATGGTGAACGGGAAAAAGGCCGGCACCGCGTATGCGCCCGACGGCACTGTTGAACTCGCGCCGTATCTTAGGTTCGGCGTGGAGAACGAGATCACGACGGTCGAACGCAAGGCAGACGCGTACTACGGACGCGGCGACGAACCGTCTGGCGCGAGGCGCGACGGGAAGCATCGGCTTTCAGCCGCGGAGCTTGTGCCGCGCACCGCCGCATGGGTCGACGATTTCTTCGCGCGTCCGTCGTGGTGCGAGAAGAAGCTTTTTGTCGATGTCGAGATCGAGTCTCTCTCGCGCGAAGACGCAGTCGTGGAAGTCGAGCTGTCTGATGCGCAGGGTATGCCCGTTCTCAAGCGCGCGAAGAAGGCCGCGCGCCTTGAAAAGGGCTCGAACGTCGTTAAGATCGAGTTGCCGTGGACGGACGACATCGTCGCGTGGGAGCCTGTCGCCGGTGCGAAGACGTACGACTGCCGCGTGAAGCTCTCGGCAGGCGGGAAGGAATGCGATTCGCGTCGGCCTCGCTCGATGATCGGCTTCCGCGAGGTGTGGCGCGAGGGTAAGGAGATCATGCTCAACGGCCACGTACAGCGCTTTCGCGGCTTTTGGAACCAGGGGCTTCCGGCGAATGCGGCGGACGTGCATCTCTATGGATACAATCTCTCCTACGAAACACACCGGCACTGGGCCTACTGGTCTGAAGACGAGAAGGATCTCGCGAAGAAGTCTTCCGCGGGAATTGCCGTTTTCACCGGCATGCCGTCGATCTACTACGTCCACGATGCGATACGCCGCGATCCGAAGTGCACGGAGCAGTTCAGGCGCGCGCTCATGGCGTGGATGCGTACGTGGCGCAACTATCCGTGCATCGTGGCCGCGTCTACCGGCGTCAACCAGATATGCCCCGAGCGCAATATGCGCCCCGAGATCCTCGGGCAGGTGCGCGAAGAGGGCGGAGTCGTGGACAATATCGAGTTCGCCGCCGCGATTGCCCGAGAGATGAACCCCAACTGCCTGTACTTCTCCCATGCCGACGGGACAGAGGCCGACATTTCGTCCTCGAACCTCTACTTCAACTTCACCCCGCTCCAGGAGCGCGAGGAATGGCTTTCGCAGTGGGCGACGAACGGGATTCTCCCCTGGTACGCGGCGGAGTTCGGCGCTCCGTACTACGCGTGCTGGTTCCACAGCCGCGTTCCCGAGATGACCGAATGGCTTGCAGTCTACTACGGAGAGCGCGCATACGAGCTGGAGAGCGATGAGATGCTCGTCCACACCCGCGAGTTCGCGAAGAGCTGCCTCCGCTTCACGCACGGCGGATGGGTCGAGCCGGGACGCCGCGACCTCTATCAGTTCCATCCGCTCGCAGAGGATTTCTCGCGGCTGCTGGTCAGACGGGTCAACCGCGCGTGGCGCACGTGCGGGCAGAACGGCGGGCTTATGTATCTCCAGTCATGGCCGTGGGACAAGGCGAATACCGTGCGCGACCGCCAGTGTGTCGCCAACGGCGATTTCGTCGCGTACATCGGCGGCGGCAGCGAGCCGACAGACAAGGTCCACGCCTACTGGCCAGGCGGCGAAGTGAAAAAGAATCTTGTTTTCGTGTGGGACGGTCTCGGCGAGAACACGGCGACGGCGAAATGGCGCGTGGAAGAGATCGGCGGAGGCATCGCCGCGTCGGGGACGGAGAAGGTGCCTCTTAGGCAGGGCGAAGTCAAGTTCGTTCCGGTTGCTTTCAAGACGAAGCCCGCGAACGCCGAAAAGCGGTACCGGCTTGTCGCGGAGTTCTCGCTTGCGAAAGGCGGAGAGAATCCAGCGAACGCAACCGTCAGGTCCGACACGGTCGAGTTCGAGGTATATCCGAAACGCGGCCCGCGCGAGTGGAAGGGCGAGTCGGTCGCGCTGTTCGATCCAAACGGGAAGACGGCGTCGATTCTTGACGAACTCGGCGTAAAGTATGTTCCCGTTGATTCGCTTGAAAACGTGCCGAAGAAGACGGAGCGGCTTGTCGTCGGCTGGCGCGCGCTTTCGTCCGCGCAGGGGCTCGAGAAGCTTGCGTCGCGCGTCGGAGAAGGTCTCAAAATACTTGTCATGCAGCAGACGGCGGATGTATGGCAGTCGCTTGGCTTTACGGTCGAGGATTCCATGGCGCGGCAGATGTACAACGTGGCGCTCGAACGTGTCGACGACAGGGATCTCGGCTACTGGGCGGGTGCGCCGGTCGAGGATGCTGCGTTCGGCAACGTGATGAAGCACGAGACGCGGCGCGGACCGCGCTGGACTCATACGCACGCTGTTTCGGCGACGCCGATCCTGATTCCGCAGAAGGTCGGGTTCCGTCCGCTTGTCCGCGGCGAATTCGACCTTTCCTACACGGCGCTTCTCGAAGAGCATATCGAAGAGGGCTCTGTCACATTCTGCGCCTTCGACTTTGAAGACCGTGTCGCAAAGTGCCCGGCGGCGTGGCGCGTCGCATCAGCGACGCTCGACCGGTTCCTGCACGGGGAGACTTCCGCCCCGACGAAAGTCTACACATCCGGAAAGTCGGCGGAGAGACTTGCGAAGACGATGTCAGTCACGAGTTCGCCGTACAAAGGCGGTACGCTCGACAACGCGGAGCTCCTTCTCGCCGGGACTGATTCGGACATAGACTTCGCAAAGCTCGCGAAATCCGTCGGCTCGGGGTGTGCGTACATCTTCGGAAATCCGCGGCTTGCGGCCGAGGCCGGGATTGCAGACTCCACTGGCACAGTGTACAGGGTGCGCGATGTCAAAGGGCTCCCCGCCTCCCTTTTCGCAGGCGTCGGACCGTCGCTTATGCGCTGGCGCGACGGCGTGAACGTCATTCGCTTCAAGTCCGGCGGCGGATTTGCCGCGTGTGGCGAGGGAATATTTGCGGCGAAGGGGAGAATCGTGTTCGACGCGATCGATCCTTTCCAGGCGTGCGACCGCTATCGGTCGGCCGGAGGAAAGGCGGCCGTGCTGGATCGAGGCGGATGGGGGTCTGTCCCCAAGGGCGAAAAGGACCTGTACCTGCGAAGCGCGTCGCAGAGCGAGGACAACGACATGCGTCGCCTCGCGATCGTCTTCGGCAACCTGGGCGTCGGCGCGGACGGAAAAGTCTTTGCGCGTTCGCTCTACACGAAGCCGTCGGAGCAGTACGAGCCGATAGCCCAGTACAATGTGCTAGGGCCGTGGCCGAGCGAAAAGGACGACGATCACTACATGGTCGACACGATCTTCCCGGTCGACGAATCGAAGGGTGGCGATTCCGGCGCGTTTGCGGAGGAGATGGCGGTCAAGGGCGACGTCCAGCCGAACCCTCGCTTCCATCCGCTTGGGCTAAAGTATCTCGACGAAACGCCCGCGGATCTCCGATTCCTCGACTGGCGTCCCGTCGTGAAGTCGCGCGCGGACGGATACGTCGACTACGCGACGGCGCATCCGCTCATTGCCGCGCAGAGTTTCTGCACGTGCTACTGCGTAGGTTTCTTCAAGCGGCAGGCGGCGGGCGAGATAACGGTGCGCTTCGGCGTCGACTGGCGCGGCAAGATATGGGTCAACGGCAAGGCGTTTGATCCCGTCTACGGCGGGCACAAGGACGAAGGCTCTGTCATCTACGAGCATGTTCCGGTAAAGGCCGGAGACAACTACATCACCGTGAAGGCCGGGTGCGGCCAGTCGGTAAAGGCGTTCTGGCTGAATATCAGTCACGAGCCGCAGCCGGGAGAGGTCGTGCGCACGCGCGTTCCCGAACTTGACGGTGTCGATCTCTACGAATCCGCAAACCCCCGCTTCGACCCCTACGAATACGTCTATTGGTGAAGAATCGTGGTCATGCCTGGTTGACAAGCAGTGCCGAGTGTGGTACATTTACGGGGACAAGTCCAACATAACGAAAGGAAAGATAGATATGGCTAAGTGGGTTTGCCCCGTTTGCGGGTATGTGTACGAAGGCGAGAATCCTCCGGAGAAGTGCCCCCAGTGCGGCGTTCCGGGAGCGAAGTTCCTTAAGCAGGGCGGCGGCCTTGAGTTCGTCGCAGAGCACCATGTCGGTGACGGCATCGTCGACGATGCCGAGGTCACGCAGGGTCTCAAGGACCATTTCAACGGCGAGTGCTGCGAAGTCGGCATGTACCTCGCCATGTCGCGCCAGGCCGACCGCGAGGGCTATCCCGAGGTCGCCGAGGCCTACAAGCGCATCGCATTCGAGGAGGCCGAGCACGCCGCGAAGTTTGCCGAACTCCTCGGCAAGACGATCGACATCGTGACGGACTCCACCAAGGAGAACCTCCGTCGCCGTATGGAGGCCGAGTGCGGCGCGACCGCCGGCAAGCTCGCGATCGCCAAGCGCGCGAAGGAGCTCGGCTACGACGCGATCCACGACACCGTCCACGAGATGGCGAAGGACGAGGCGCGCCACGGCAAGGCGTTCCAGGGTGCCAGCGCGAGACGCCGCTGGCGGACGCTCTCGACCGGCAGCGCATAAACCGTCTTGCGCATTTCGACGTGCCCGCGCACAAGAGCGGGCGCGGCAATCCCGAGTTGACTGAATACCTCGGCGAGCGGGCGCTTGCCATGGACGTCAACTCGATGAAGCCGCTCGACAACCTCGGGCATCCGGTTTCCGTCATCAAGGAGGCGCAGCAGCTTGCGGCCGAGGCGTTCGGCGCGGACGACGCGTTTTTCATGGTGAACGGCACCACTTCGGCGGTGCAGGCGATGATAATGTCGACCTGCTCCGTCGGCGACGAGATAATCCTGCCGCGCAACGTCCACCGCAGCGCCATCAACGCGCTCGTCGTCTGCGGCGCCGTGCCGATCTACGTCAACCCCGGCATAAACCGCCGCCTCGGCATTCCGCTCGGCATGAGCGTCGCCGACGTCGAGAAGGCGATAGCCGCGCATCCGTCGGCCAAGGCGATTCTCGTCAACAACCCGACCTACTACGGCATCTGCTCCGATTTGAAGCGCATCGTCGAGATCGCGCACAAGGCGGGGATGCTCGTCCTCGCCGACGAAGCGCACGGCACGCATTTCTACTTCCACGAGGAGCTGCCAATATCCGCTATGGCTGCCGGGTGCGACATGGCCGCCGCGTCCATACACAAGACAGGCGGCTCGCTTACCCAGAGCTCGATACTCCTGACGCGCAGGCCGGTGAATCCCGACTACGTGCGCCAGGTCATCACGCTCACGCAGTCGACTTCTGCTTCCTATCTTCTCCTTTCGTCGCTCGACATCGCGAGGAAGAACCTCTTCTTCAAGGGCCGCGCGATGTACCAGAAGACGATGGATTTCGCCGACTACGCACGCGAGGAGATAAACGCCCTCGGCGGCTACTATGCGTTCGGCCCCGAGCTCGTCGACGGCGATACGGTTTTCGCGTTCGACCGCACGAAGCTCTCGGTGCACACGCGCGACATCGGGCTCGCGGGAATCGAGGTCTACGACCATCTGCGAGACGACTATGGCATCCAGATCGAGTTTGGCGACATCGGCAACCTCCTTGCAATCATCTCGAACGGCGATCGTATGATGGATATCGAGCGCCTCATCTCCGCGCTTGAGGAAATAAAGCGCCAGCGCGAGAAGAGCCCGATAGGGCTTTTCGACCACGAATACATCGATCCAGCAATAGTGATGCCGCCGCAGGAGGCGTTCTACGCGAAGAAGCGGCGCGTCCCCATGCGCGAGTCTACTGGTCTTGTCGCGGGAGAGTTCGTGATGAGCTATCCGCCCGGAATCCCGATTGTCGCGCCTGGCGAGCGAATCACGGCCGACGTTCTCGCGCACATTCTCTTCGCAAAGGAGAAGGGCTGCTTCATGACCGGTACCGAGGACATGAACCTCGACTACATCAACGTCCTCGCCTAAAGGTAGCGCAAATGCAAACCGAACTCTGGTATACCGACGAACACACGAAGGACGTTAGGTTCTCGATGAAGACGATCGAGCAGATCGCCTCTAAAAGAAGCGCCGTCCAGCAGATCGACATCCTCGACACTCCCGCGTACGGGCGCGTGCTCGTCCTCGACGGCGGCCTCATGATCACCGAGAAGGACGAGTTCATCTACCATGAAATGCTCGCCCACGTGCCGATGGCCGTCCATCCGCGGGTGCGGAACGTCCTCGTTATAGGCGGCGGCGACGGCGGCACCGTGCGCGAACTCACGAAGTACCGTTCCATTGAATCCATCGACCTCGTCGAAGTCGACAAGGACGTGGTGCTTCTCTCCAAGAAGTTCCTTCCCTTCGTCTCGTCGAAGCTAAAGGACAAGCGCGTTTCGGTCTGGTTCGAGGAAGGACTTAGGTATGTCCGCGGCAAGAAGGACGAATACGACCTCGTGATCGTAGACTCGTCCGACCCCTACGGCCCCGCCGAAGGTCTTTTCACGCGCGAGTTCTACGGCACGTGCTTCAAGGCGCTCCGTTCCGACGGCATCCTCATCAACCAGCACGAGTCGCCGTTCTACTCTGCCCACCAGAAGTCGGTTCGCGATGCCCACCGCCACATCGCGATGGAGTTCCCCGTCTCGACCGTCTACCAGGCGCATATCCCGAGCTATCCCTCCGGCCACTGGCTCTTCGGCTTCGCGTCGAAGAAGTACCATCCGATCGGGCATCTCGACGAGGCGCGGTGGAACAAGCTGCGCATACCTACGCGCTACTACAACACCGCGCTCCACCGCGGCGCATTCGCGCTTCCCAACTACGTCCTCGACATCCTTAAGGACGAGGAGCCGCCGCGCGGCTGACCTCGAGGAGACAATGGAACCGCAACTTAACCAGTTTATCGGCTGCAACGCGCCGTTCGACGACGCAAAGGTCGTCCTTTTCGGTGCGCCGTACGATTCCACTACGAGCTTTCGCCCAGGTGCGCGCTTCGGGCCCGCCGCGATGCGCGCTGAGTCGTTTGGCATTGAGACTTATTCGATGCTTCAGGACCGCGATCTCGCGGAGGACGTCCGCGTCTTCGACTCAGGAGACCTGGAGCTTCCGTTTGGCGCGCCAGACCGCGCTCTTGACATGATTGAAGCGCGCTCCTTGGAGATTGTTGACGCCGGGAAGATTCCGTTCCTGCTCGGTGGCGAGCATCTTGTCACGCTCGGGAGCGTCCGCGCCGTCGCCAAGAGGCATCCCGGCTTGCACATAGTCCATTTTGACGCGCATGCTGACCTGCGCGAGGACTATCTTGGCGTGAAGCTTTCGCATGCCTGCGTCATGCGCCGCTGCCACGACATCCTCGGCGATGGACGCATCTTCCAGTTCGGCATCCGCTCTGGGACGCGCGAGGAGCGCCAGTTCATGCTCGACGGACATGTGACGACCGAGCTTTTCTCTGACACCACTTTCGCGGATGTTGTCAAGAAGATCGGTCCAGAAGCTCCAGTCTATCTCACGGTCGATCTGGACGTCATAGATCCGTCGGAGTTTCCCGGCACGGGCACCCAGGAGGCGGGCGGGCTAAAGTTCTCGCAGCTTCTTGGCGACTTGTGCCGAATCTGCAAGGACCTGAACGTTGTCGCCATGGACAACGTGGAGCTCTCTCCTGCTCTTGACCAAACAGGCCGCTCGACGGCCCTCGCCTGCAAACTTCTCCGCGAAGAGCTCCTGGCACTGCGATAACCCTACTTGCCATTAGCCGCCAATTGCGGTATAATGTTCGCCAACAGATGACAAGCAACGACGAGTATGTAATCCAGATCCTGGTCGAGCGGGGCTTCCTGACCCAGGACCAGGTAGATGCAGCCGCGAAGTCGATGAAGGCCGAAAACGAGACGACGCTTGACGTCCTCGTCTCGGGCGGCACCATCGGCGAGGACGAGGTTCTCGGCACTGTCGCCGACCAGTTCGGGCTCAAGTATTGCCACGTCAACGCCGACGCGATCAACCCCGAAGTGGTCAAAAAGATCCCCGCCGACATTGCGAAGAAGTATGGAGTAGTGCCGGTTGTCGCCGACGAGGACTCGATCACCGTCGCACTCTCCGACCCGATGGGCTACGATGCGATTGATTCGCTTCGCTACGTCCTCCACGGGCTCGACGTCCAGGCGGTCATAGCGCCGCGCGCCGAGGTGAACGCGGCCATGGCGAAGATCTACGCCGAAGACGAGAACGCCGACGTCCAGACGCGCGGCGAGGACGATGGCTCGGCGGGTGACGAGGCGGGCGACGATTCCGCAGTCATCAAGCTCGCCAACCTCATCATCACGACGGCGATCAAGATGAAGGCCTCCGATATCCACATCGAGCCGATGGAGAAGGAGTTCCGCGTCCGCTACCGCATCGACGGCGCGCTCCGCAAGATGGACTCGCCGCCGAAGCGCCTTCAGGGCGCGATCATCTCTCGCATCAAGATCATGTCGAAGATGAAGATCTCGGAAAAGCGCATCCCGCAGGACGGCCGCATCCAGATCACCGTCGGCGGCAAGGACCTCGACCTTCGTGTCTCGTCGGTGCCGACGAACCACGGCGAGTCGATCGTCATGCGAATCCTCGACAAGACGAACCTTTCGCTCGGCCTCCCGCAGCTCGGCTTCCTGACAGACGACCAGGCGACGTTCGAGCGCCTAATCAAGCTTCCTGACGGCGTTGTGCTCGTCACCGGTCCTACGGGCTCCGGCAAGACGACTACGCTCTACGCCTGCCTTGGTCAGATCAACACCCCAGACAAGAAGCTCATCACGGTAGAAGACCCTGTCGAATACCAGATGTCCGGCATCAACCAGGTGCAGGTCAACAAGGACGTCGGGCTCGACTTCTCGGCGGCTCTCCGCTCGATCCTCCGTCAGGCGCCGAACATCGTCATGATCGGCGAGATTCGTGACGCCGAGACCGCCGACATCGCGATGGAAGCGGCTCTCACGGGACACCTCGTGTTCTCGACGCTGCACACGAACGACGCGCCTTCGGCCGTCACCCGTCTTCTCGATATCGGCGTCAAGCCGTTCCTCGTCGCGTCCGCGCTCCGCGCCGCGATGGCCCAGCGTCTTGTCCGCGCGATCTGCGAGAAGTGCAAGGAGTCGTACACGCCGACCGAGCGCGAGATGAAGATGCTCGGCAGCATGTCGAAGACCGTTCCCGAGCGCATGTACCACGGCGTCGGCTGCGACAAGTGCGGCCGCTCGGGCTACAAGGGCCGAAAGGGCATCTTCGAGATCTTCAAGGTCGACGACACGATCCAGCGCCTCATCTTCGACCATGCGCCTGCAACGCTTCTTCGCCAGCGAGCCCGCGAGATGGGCATGCGGACTCTCCGCGAGGACGGCATGCTCAAGGTCGCGAGCGGAATGACGAGCTTGCAGGAAGTCCTGCGCGTCACGATGGGCGACGCGGATTGATTAGGGTTGAAAGGTTGAAAAGTTGAAAGGTTGAAAAGTTTAGAAGTTGAAAAGTTGAGGAGATGAAAGGAGTTTTATGGACGTACACATGAACGAGCTTCTTCAGGCCACCATCGACGAAGGCGGCTCCGACCTCCACATCCGCGCGTACATGCCGCCGGAGCTCCGCGTCCACGGCGAGCTCTGCCCGCTCTCCGACGAGGCGCTGACCGAGGAGGACGCCTACAACCTCGTGAGGGAGATATCGACCGACGAGCAAATGGAGGAAGTCGAGAAGAACGGCGGCGCCGACTTCGCCCTTGCGCACCCCGACGGAACGCGTTTCCGTGTCTCGGTGTTCAAGGAAAGAAAGCGCTACGGCGCGGTTCTCCGTCAGATTCCGTCTACGCTCCTTACACTTGAGCAGATCGGCATCCCGCCTACCGTCAAGGAGCTTCTCTTCAAGCCGCGCGGCCTCATCCTCGTCACCGGCCCTACCGGCTCCGGTAAGTCGACGACGCTCGCCTCGATGCTCAACGTCATCAACCACGAGCGCGGCGTACACATCATCACGATTGAAGACCCGATCGAATTCTACCACACGTCCGCGAAGTCGCTCATCACCCAGCGTGAAGTGGGAGACGACGTGCCGAGCTTCGCCGAGGCGATTCGCCGCGCGCTCCGTCAGGACCCCGACGTGATCCTCGTCGGCGAAATGCGCGACCTCGAGACGATTGCCGCGGCCATCACCGCCGCCGAAACCGGACACTTGGTCTTCGGAACCCTGCACACGACCGGCGCCGCAGAGACGATCGACCGTATCGTCGACGCGTTCCCGACCAACCAGCAGGAGCAGGTGAGAACCCAGCTCGCGGCGGGTCTTCAGGCGGTCATCTCGCAGATCCTCCTCCCGAAGCTTGACGCTAACGGCGAGGTGCACGGGCGCGTCGCGGCGTTCGAGATCATGACGTCGACCGACGCCATACGCTCCCGCATCCGCGACAACAAGACGAACATGATCAAGTCCGACCTCCAGACGGGCGCGAAGTTCGGCATGATGACGCTTGACGCGTCGCTCACAAACCTCTACAAGGAAGGGCTCATCTCCTACGAGGAGCTTATCACGAAGTCGCAGGATCCCGATTCCGTCGTCGCCAAGCTCAAGGAGGAGATGGCGTAGAGATGAACGACCCGATTCTCCAGATTCTCGTCCAGAACGGCTATCTCGACGAGGCGTCCGCCCAGGAACTCGCAGACACCGCGAAGACCGAGGGCAAGTCGATTCGGCAGGCGGTCCTCGACCAGGAGGTGCTCTCCGAGGACGACCTTCTCGGCGTTCTCGCCGCCTACCAGGACACCGAGGCGATCGACCTTGGCGGGATGACGATAGATACCGAGGTCACCGAGGCCATCCCGGCCTCGACGGCCCGCATGTACAACGTCTTTCCCGTGGCGGCCGACGAGTCGTCGGTGACGCTCGCGACCTTTGACCTCGTCGATCCGCGCATTGCCGACGAGATGCTCTTCACGCTCTCGAAGGAGGTGAAGTTCGTCTTCGCCCGCGAGAAGGACGTGATGGACCGCATCGCCCAGTACTACGGCGACTCGAACGAATCCGTCGCGGACATGATCAAGCAGCTCGGCGAGGGAATGTCCGACGACGAGGGCCTTGCCTCCGCGAACGTCAACGACATCGCGTCGATGGAGAACGCGGCGAATTCGTCGGCGATCATCCGCTTCGTCAACCTGATTCTCTACCAGGGCGTCGTGGACCACGCGTCCGACATCCACATCGAGCCCTTCGAGAACGACTTCAAGATCCGCTACCGCGTCGACGGCGCGCTTTACGAGATGAAGGCGCCGGACGTCAAGATGGCGCCCGCGATCATCTCGCGCGTGAAGATCCTCTCGAACCTCAACATCGCCGAGCGCCGCATCCCGCAGGACGGCCGCATTGCGCTCACCGTCGCGGGCCGTCCGGTGGACCTCCGCGTCTCGTGCCTCCCGACCGCCCACGGCGAGTCCGTCGTAATGCGAATTCTCGACCAGACGACGACGTCGCTCGACCTCGAGAACGTCGGCTTTGCCGAGGACATCTACGAGCAGATCACGATGGACATCGAAAAGCCCAACGGCATCTTCATCGTGACGGGGCCTACGGGCTCGGGCAAGACGACTACGCTTTATTCTGTCCTTCGCCGCATCAACACGATCGACACGAAGCTCCTTACGGCCGAGGAACCGGTCGAATACAACGTCGACGGCATCGTGCAGGTTCCGATTGACGCGCGTGTCGGCAACACGTTCGGCAAGGTGCTCCGCGCGTTCCTCCGTCAAGACCCCGACGTGATGATGATCGGCGAAATTCGTGACCTCGAGACGGCCGAAATTGCCGTCCAGGCCGCGCTTACTGGTCACTTCGTCTTTTCGACCCTCCACACCAACGACGCCGCGGGCGCGGTCATGCGCCTCATCGACATGAACGTCGCGCCCTACCTCCTTGCGTCCACGCTCGAAGCCGTCCTCGGCCAGCGTCTCGTGAGGACGTGCTGCCGCGAATGCCGCCAGTCCTACGAACCGGACGACGAGACCTTGGAGCGCATCGAGATGACGCGCGACCAGATAGGCGGGCGTCCGTTCTACTTCGGCCGTGGCTGCAAAGTCTGCAACGGCACCGGCTACAAGGGGCGAAAGGGCGTCTTTGAGTATCTCCGCATGTCCCCGCCCCTCCGCGAGCTCGTCAACAACAAGGCGCCGACGCTCATCATCCGCGAGAAGGCGCGCGAGCTCGGCATGCGCACGATGCGCGAGGACGGCATAAGGTCGATCCTCGACGGTTATACGACCGTTGACGAGGTCCTGAGGTACACGTAATAGGGGTCAGTGCGCAGGAGTCAGTACACAGTAGTTAGTGCTGACCCCTGACCCCTAACCCCTGACTCCTAACTCCTGACTCCTGACCCCTGACTCCTGACCCCTCCGTCATTGTAATGAATGAATTGATCATTGTAATCCTAATCATAGCGTTGCTTGGCGCGGCGGCGGCGCTTGCTACTCCGCCTGGCCGTCTTCCGCTTGCGCTTCGCGGCGTCTACCGCATTCTCAAGAAGGATCGCGGCGAATCTGCCGCGCCGCCGGCCGCAGGACCTGCGCCGCTTTGGCGGCGCATCCTCGCATTTCTTCTTGTGCTCATCGCCGCGTTGCTGGTCTTTGCCTGACATGGAGACTGTCGACATTCTTGGCTTCCGCGCGAAGGTTGCGCGGACGTTTCCGGAGCGCGCGCGGGGGCTCATCGGCACGAAGGCCCTCGCCCCCGGAGAAGGTCTCCTCATCGAAAAATGCAACGCGATACACACGTTTTTCATGTCGTTCCCGATCGACGTCTACTTTCTTGACGGCGAAAATCGCTTAATAAAAGCGGTTAAAATGGTCCGTCCGTGGAGTTTTCTCGTCTGGGGCGGCTGGCGCGCGAAGAAGGTTCTCGAAGTTGCCTCCCGTCCGAACGCCAAGATTTCACCCGCTCCGTGTTGACTATCCACGCAATTTTCGGTAAAATTACACCTAATAAACCTCAATAGGAGTATACTAAATGAGCGAGCAGCAGCAAAAGGGCACCAACTGGGTGGCCGTTATAACAATGATGTTCATCTACGGCATGATTTCGTTCGTCACGAACCTTGCCGCGCCAATGGGCAACGTCTGGAAGTACCAGCCCGGCATCGACGGCTCCAACATGCTCGGTATGATGGGCAACATGATGAACTTCCTCGCCTATGTATTCATGGGTATTCCGGCGGGCAGGATGCTCACGAACTGCGGATACAAGAAGACCGCGATGATTGGTATTGCGACGGGCTTTGTCGGTGTTCTAATACAGTTCCTTTCCGGCAAAGTTCCGGTAGCGGCCGACGGTAACGCTGTCTTCCCGTTCATCATCTATCTTGCCGGCGCTTTCGTGTGCGGCTTCTCGGTTTGCATGCTGAACATGGTCGTCAACCCGATGCTCAACCTCCTGGGCGGCGGCGGAAACCGCGGCAACCAGCTGAACATGATCGGTACGACGTTCAACTCCTTGGCTGGCACTGCGACTCCAGTGTTGGTTCTCTCCCTCATCGGCGAGGTTTCCAATACGACCAAAGTCGCCGATGTCAACCTCGTGATGTACATCGCGCTCACCGTCTTCGCGGTAGCGTTTGCGATTCTTGCCTTCATCCCGATCGCCAATCCCGAACAGGGCACGACGAGCGAAAAGATTCCCGTGCTGTCTCCGCTCAAGTTCCGCCACTGCCTGCTAGGCGTCATCGCGATCTTCATGTATGTCGGCGTTGAGGTCGGCATCCCTGGCACGATGGGACTTTGGCTTCCCGCCGCCAATGGCCCCTTGGTGAAGGCCGGCATCGCGAATGCAGCGACCGTAACGACTGGTTGCGTGGCCGTTTATTGGCTTCTGATGCTAGTCGGACGCACGATCGGCGCGTTCATCGGCGGCAAGGTGTCCTCCCGCATTCTGATGGTTGTCACGACGGTCACCGCCATATCCCTTCTCGTTGTCGGCGTTCTTCTCCCTGAAACGGTCACGGTCTCGATGCCGGTCATAGACGTTGCGCACCTTAAGTGCTGGATGGCGACGGTTCCCATGACGGCGCTTCTCTTCGCGCTCTGCGGCCTTTGCACGTCGATCATGTGGCCGTCCACCTTCAACCTCGCGACTGAGAAGCTCGGCAAGTACACGGCCGCGGCCTCGGGGCTCTTCATGGTCATGGTCGTCGGCGGTGGTGTTCTCCCGCTTGTCCAGAACTTTATCGCCGACAAGGCAGGCTTTATGATCGCTTACATCGTGCCGATTTTTGGCCTCGCCTACATGTTCGTCTACTCGGCGTTCCTCTCGAAGCCGCCGAAGAACATTGACGAGCTGGTGAAGTAAGTAGCCGGCGGTCAGTAGTCAGGTGTCAGTAAAAAGGAGAAACTAAAATGCAGAACAAGGAAGTCTACGACGAGCTGGTGGCGAAGTTCGAGAAGATGTATGGCGAGAAGCCGCAGGTCGTCGCGTACGCCCCTGGGCGTATCGTCCGCGGCCATCGACAAGGGGACGTTCTTCGCCGTTTCGCCGACTGCCGACGAGAGCTGCGAGCTCACCGCCGGCGACTTCATGGAGACGGCGAAGTTCACCATCGGCACCGTCGCTCCTGCGAAGGAAATGACGTGGCAGAACTACGTCACCGGCACCTTCAACTGGCTCTTCGACGGCAAACCCGCCGCTGCTAAGCACGGCTGGAAGGCGATGTTCCTCGGCAACATCCCGCTCGGCGCGGGGCTTTCCTCGTCCGCCGCGCTTGAGATGTGCACCGTGCTTGCGCTCTCCAAGATCTACGGCATCGAAAAGGACCGGACGACTCTCGCCAAGATCGGCCAGAAGGCCGAGCACACGTTCGCGGGCTGCCCCTGCGGGCTCCTCGACCAGGCGTCCTCGATGTACGGCAAGGCCGGCGCGCTCGTCAAGAGCGACTTCCGCACTAACGAGTTCGAGTCCGTCCCGATGGGCGACGGCGTCGCGTTCATGATGGTCAAGTCAAACGCCAAGCACGCTCTTGTCGACGGTGCGTATGCGTCGCGCCGTCAGGCGTGCGAGGACGCGGCCAAGTACTTCGCGGGCGTCCTTCGCAAGAAGGTTACGCACCTTAGGGACGTCACGATGGCCGAGTGGGTTCTCTACCGCGGCGGTCTCGCCGAGACGACGGCGAAGAGGGCGGTCCACCCGATTGGCGAGGACGAGCGCGTCATCCAGGGCGCGGAGCTTCTCGCGAAGGGCGACCTCAAGGGCTTTGGCGCCCTCATGTACGATTCGCACGAGTCGAGCCGCAACTGGTTCGAGAACTCCTGCGAGGAGCTTGACGCCATTGTCGACGCGGCGAAGGCGATTCCCGAGGTCTACGGCGCGCGCCTCTCGGGCGGCGGTTTCGGTGGCAGCTGCTGCCTTCTCGTCGATCCGTCGGCGGCCGACAAGATCGCGGCCCAGATTTCCAAGGAGTATAAGGCAAAGTTCGGCGACGAGCCGACCTGCAGCGTGATCAAGCCCTCCGAGGGCGCACATCTCGTCTGAAAGGAACAACCATGAAAAACATCGCCCGGTTCATTTCGGTGGCCGCCACGGTCTGTGGACTGTCGCTTTGGGCCCAGGATGATGACGTCGAAGACGACGCCACCACCACGACCGAGACAACCGCCGACGGCGGGGAAGAAGCCGACGTCGGCATCGACATCGGCGGGCAGATACACCACTCGAAGTCCGAGCCCAAGTTCTTCTACACGCTTCCGAAGGTTGAGAAGCTCGAGGGCTCGGCCAGCGTCCTCAAGCCCGGCGCGCGCGACTGGGAGAGCGCACTGGAAGGCAGGTTCTACCCGCTTGGTTCGGTCTTCCGCACCTCTGGCTCTGCGACGCGCCTCACCGTCGCGCTTGGCAGGGACTGCAGCGTCGTCGTTGCGGGCGAGGCGTCGTTCGGAACGCGCGGGCAGGGTCTCGACGTCAAGTCCAGGGCGATTCTCCTCAAGAGCGGCACGATAACGGTCGACCTCCCGCGCAACCTTCCGGAAGGGCTCTTTTTCGTCGAGGCGCCCGGCTTTTCAGTCTTGAACCCCGCCGGCAAGTCGACGTACCGCTACGTCAAGACGGGGGACGGCGACAAGGCGACGATTCGCTGCGTCACCGGCTCGCTTGCGATTGAAGGGCTCCACTTCAAGATACTCTCGATGCGCGCCGCCAACGAAGTCTGCATCCAGACGTCGCAGGACGCGCTCTTCACCGGGATCTACGGCACTCGCGGCGACTACATTTGCAAGCTCGACCAGGGGCTCATCAAGATCCGCGACGTAGAGACCGGCGAGTCGCACACTGAGCAGAAGTTCCTCGAGTGGAAGATCTCCCCACAGACGGCGGTCCGCATCCAGCGCGCCGTTCCGGAGATCGGCGAGAACATGGCGGTCACCGTCATGACGTTCGATGCGACGGGCACCCTCAAGAACCGCTGCGCCTTTGCGGAGAACCGCTTCGAGGTGAACTCGGGCGAGCTTGCGCCGCATGACAAGAGCAGCCAGGCCGAGCTCGAGAAGAAGGCTGCGGAAGCGACTTCCGACACGGGCACCGTCGAGACCGAGGCCGTCGAGGCCGAAGCCGAGGACAACGGCGGCTCTTCGGGCGGCGGCTCTTCGGACGACGATCTCGATTTCTAAGGTGCGTTTCACGCAGACAACAAAACATAGAAAGTCCAAATACAGAAAGTTCAGAGTGTAAAATGGTAATCCTGCAGTTCAACAAGCTCATTCGCAACAAGTGGCTTTGGGGTGTTTTCGCGGTAATCGTCGGCGGTGCGTTCGCCTTCGACTTTCTTGTAGACGATCTTCTGAGGGACGGCAAGCGCGAGACAAATGATTCTGGCGTAGGCACTCTCGGCGGCCAACCGGTCAATTCGGCCGAGTTCCGCGCCATTGCCGAGGATGCCCGCGGGTTCGGACAGAACCGCGACTGGCGCCGCAGCAACGCCGAGGTGAACCGCGAGGCGTGGGAGACGACGGCGCTTCTCGAAGTCGCCCGCCGCAACGGCGTCGAGGCGACCGATTCCGAGGTCGCGCAGGCAATCCGCAACGACCGGTCGTTCCAGCAGAACGGCCAGTTCAGCTTCGCCATGTACCAGGCGCTCCTGCGCGAGAACGGCCTTTCGCCCGAGCGCTTCGAGGAGTTTCTCAAGCGCCGTCTCACGGCGATGAAGGTCGCGGGCTCCGTGCTTTCCGGCTCTGCTTCGTGGGCCTCTCCGATGGAGATCGAGCAGGCGGTAGCCGACATGACCGACTCCTACACCGTGCGCGTCGCCCGCTTCAAGCAGGACAAGCAAGAGGCAGACGCCGTGAAGCTCGACGACGCCGGGCTCAAGAAGTGGTACGACGAGAACTCCAAGTCCCTCGAGCTTCCCGAGCGCACGAAGCTGCGCCTTGTCAAGTTCGATGCCGCGGCGAGCAACGCGCTCGCGGCCGTGACCGTCACCGAAGACGCGCTCCGCGACCACTACGACGTCACCGTCGACAAGTACACCACGACCGACACGAACGGCGTCGAGACGGTGAAGAAGTTTGAGGACGTCAGGGCCGAGGTCGAGAAGGAAGTCCGCCTCATCGAGTCCGTCCAGTGCCTCGTCACCAACCTCACTTCGCGCGTCTACGGCGTGAAGCCCGCCGAGGGCAAGTCCCGTCTCGACGAGATTGCCGCCGAGGAGGGGCTCAAGGTCGAGACGAGCGACTGGTTCTCGCTCGAAGGTCCCTACAAGGATGGCTTCATGAAGCGCGCGACGGCCATCTGCCCAGGCGCCAACGGTTTCGAGGAAGTCGTCGCCGAGCTCGATTCGTCGAGCGAAGACCTCCGCTACGGCGTTGTCGCCTCCGACAAGGCGGTGTGGCTTGTCGAGAAGGCCGAGACGAGCGCGGCGCATGTGCCGACGTTCGACGAGGCGAAGGAGATCGTCCGTCCTCGTGCGCTCGCCGCCGCGAAGGCCGATGCATTTAAGCAGAAGGTCGAATCGGTGATCGCCAAGGGCGTCAAGGCGGTCGTCGAGTCGGGCAATGTCTCGACCAACATCACCTTCGCCGTGTGCGACATGAAGCAGGGCGACTTCCCCGACCAGAACGTCATCGCGTCCGCCGCGATGAAGCTCCGCAAGGGCGAGATTTCCAAGTTCACGTCAACCGGCACGGGCAGGGCGCTTGTCGTCGTCTGCGAGGATCGCGTTCCCGGCGATGCGGCCAAGGCGCAGATATGGAAGCTCCAGGTGCGCAGCGAGGTCGAAGCCCTCCAGCGCCGCCAGATCCCCGAGTCTTGGAAGAAGTGGAATCTCGATCGCCTTGGCTTCGAGCCGGGCGAAGGTGCGTCGGTTGTCGACGCGGAGATTGACGAATGACGCTTCGCTTCAAGCGCATTCATCCTGACGCGGTGCTCCCGGCGTACGCCCATCCAAGCGACGCCGGCATGGATGTCCGGAGCGTTGCCGACCTCGTGATCCCGCAGGGTGGAAGGGCCCTTGTCCCGACGGGACTTGTCGCCATCATTCCGCCGATGTACGAAATCCAGGTCCGCCCGAGGTCGGGTCTTGCGCTCAAGCACGGCGTAACGGTGCTAAACACTCCTGGAACTATAGACTCGGGCTACCGCGGCGAAATCGGCGTCATACTCGCGAACTTCGGCGACAAGGATTTTTCCGTCGCGAAGGGCGACAAGGTCGCGCAGCTCGTCTTTGCGCCGGTAGTGCAGCCTGAAGTCCTCGAGACCGACACGATTGACGACACCGACCGTGGCGCCGGCGGCTTCGGCTCAACGGGAAAATAGCCATGTAGAACAGGTAGAACATGCAGAAACTCTACACGATCTACATGTTCTACACGGCTTAAACAGAGGTCACAACTCTTGAAACTCAAGATCTACAAGTACGGCGAACCTGTCCTCCGCGAAAAGTCGGAGCCGGTTGCCGTCGTCACCGAGCCGCTTAGGGAGCTCGTCGCAGACATGCTTACGACGATGCATGCGGCGAAGGGCGTCGGGCTCGCGGCCCAGCAGGTCGGCCGCACGGAGAGGGTGTGCGTGATCGACATCCCGGAAGGGTGCGAGACCGACGAGGACGCAGCGTTCAACTCCATCGTTTCGATGCCGCTTGTCCTCTTCAATCCAGAGATCATCTCCCGCGACGGGGCCCAGCTCGACAAGGAAGGGTGCCTGAGTTTCCCCGGGATCGGCGGGTCCGTCGAGCGCGCAGCGCAGGTTACGTGCCAGTATCTCGACATAAACAACTTGCCGCAGATCGTGACGGCCCGCGGCTTCCTCGCGCGCGCCTTGCAGCACGAGATCGACCATCTCGACGGCATCCTCTATGTTGACCGCATGGCGGAGGCCGAGCGCCATTCCTTCGAGCCGAAGCTCAAGAAGCTCTCCGATTCCAACGGTGGCGTCGAGTAGAGATCCTAGAGGTTCGAGATAAAAAAGAACGCCGCGGCAGATGTGCCGCGGCTTCCTTTTTTACGTGCTGTGTCGTTGGTTACTTGACGACGACGACCGAGTTGAACGTGCCCTGGTCGTTCTTGACCGAGTTCTCGTTCTCCGGGTCGGCGCACCAGGTGCCGTCGATCACGAACTTGTACTGGTATTCGCCGGGGGCGAGCTGCACCGTTGCGGAGTAGAGCCCGTTCTTGGCCTTGTAGGCCATCTTCTTCGCCGTTGTGCTCCACTCGTTGAAGGAGCCGGCGAGATACACGGCCTTGCCCTTTTCGGCATGGACGGTGAACGTCACGGACTTCTTCGCGGACTTCGTGGTCTTCTTTGCAGCGGGCTTGGCGGAGGGCTTCTTCGCGACGACCGTCTTTGCAGCGCTCTTCTTTGTAGTCTTGATCTTCATTTTTTGTTGCTTTTGTTTTTGTTTTGTAATTGTGTTCGATTGCGGGGGACAGGGTCTTGAGGATGCCTTTTCCGAGCGAACGGGCGTATAGTATCTCATATTTTTTTGAAAAGTCAATGATAAACGTATGAAAATTTTTGGTATAATCTTCCGCGATGACAGACGGATTCAAAGACAGGCTTTGGCGCGCCGGAACGATGTCGCTTCTTGCGATCATCGTTTTCGTCGGCGCATACACGGCGTGGCCTACGTATCTTCGCGGGAACAGTCTCAAGGCGGAGGATGCGCGGCTCAGCCGGCAGATCGAGGAGAAGAAGCGCGAAATCGAGCGGCTCCGCGATTTCCAGAGGCGCTTCCGCACCGACCCCGATCTCGTCGAGCGCATCGCCCGCCAGAATGGGCGCGTCTATCCGGGCGAGCTCGTATTCATCTTCGAAGACTGACCGATGGCGAATTTCCTGCGAATGCTTCTGGGCGTCGCGCTTCTGCCGATGTGCTGGGGTGTGGTCCGGGCCTTCTGCGACTCGGTCGTTGCGGCGGCTGGCGAGTCGGGCGGGATTACGGCCGAGTCGATAGCGCTTCTCGGCGGCATGCTCGCGTTCGCGCTCTGCTGGATGTCGGTCCCGCACCCCGTGAAGACGTACGTGCTCGGGCACGAGCTCACGCACGCGATATGGGGGCTACTCTTTGGCGCGGTTCCTTCGCGGCTCCGCATCTCCGAGTCGGGCGGCAGCGTGAACCTCACGAAGTCGAACATGCTGATAACGCTTGCGCCGTACTTCTTCCCGTTCTACACCTTTGTCGTCGTCATCGCGGCGATTGTCACCTATGCGTTCGTCCGTCCGCTGCCGTGGCTTCCTCTTTGGATGTTCATGGTTGGCTTCACGTGGGCGTTTCACGTCCTCTTCACGATTGAGACGCTTTCGCAGCGCCAGCCCGACGTGAAATTGTACGGACGCGTCTTCTCGTGGGTCTTCATCTTCCTTGCGAACGTCGCGCTCGTCCTGGTGTTCCTCGCCGCCGTTACGTCGCTTTCGTTCGCGCAGCTTGGCGGCTTTCTTGTGCATCGTGTCCTTGACGCCTACGTCGGCGTCGGCTTGGCTGCGGTTGCCGCGTTCAAATGGGTTGTTTCGAAATGTTCCCGGACCTGATCGACATCGGCTTTCTGCACCTTCGCACCTACGGCGCCTGCATGGCCGTCGGCTTTCTCCTCTGCTGGACGCTGATCGAGCGTCTCTCTGGCCGCAAGGACCTCTCGAACTGCATTCTCTCGATGATGGTCGCCGGTGTCGTGGGAGCTCGCGCTGCGTACGTGATAGAGCATTGGTCATCCGAGTTTGCGGCGCGTCCGCAGGACATCATCCGCGTCGACCAGGGCGGGCTAATGTTCTACGGCGGGCTTATCCTCGCGATCGTCGTGTTCTTCGCGTGGTGCTTCATCAAGAAGGAGCGGCCTCTCGCGCTCGCCGACCTCTTTGCGACGGTGATTCCCCTCGGCCATGCCTGCGGCCGCATCGGGTGCTTCTTCTACGGCTGCTGCTACGGCAAGGATTCGGATGCGTGGTGCGCAGTCGTCTTCCCGAAGTTCTCTCCAAGCTGGTACGAGCACGGGCAGCGCATGGTGTCTGTTCTCCCGACGCAGCTTTTCGAGGCGGCGGCGCTTCTCGTCCTCTTCGCCGCGCTCCTCGCGCTCTACCTTAAGCGCCGCCGCGACACATGCGCCGCGTATCTCGCGGGCTACGGCGTCATCCGCTTTTTCATGGAGTTCTTCCGCGGCGACCCGCGTGCGGCCTTCTGGGGGCTTAGCATAGGCCAGGTGATCTCCATCGCCCTCATCGCCACCGGCGTTTTTCTCCTGACAAGAAGAAACTCCGATCGTTAGGGCTCACGCGCAGACGCTTGAGCGCCCTGCGGGTTCGGCTTCGCCGAATCTACCCTCTGCTTCGCTTCGGTGCATTCCCGCTCCGCAGCTTCGCGATTTCTCAACGGCGATTCCGTGCGTTGAATTGTCTTTTTGGGCTGCCTTCGGCAGGTTTGACGGCATGACAATCAAGCCGTCATGGCGGTGCGGATTTTCGGTATTTGTTGGCGCACGGTAGGGGTTCGCTCCATTCGGCTATGGCTATATGGGCGGGAGCCTTGCGAGGTCGAATGTTTCGTACTGAATTTCCGGTCTGCCGAAGTTGATTAGCAGCGCATATGGAATCCGCGTAGCGCGAAGGTAGTGGATCACCTGCGCCCATTCGGTCTTTGTCAGGGTCTTGATGGCCTTGAGTTCGATGATGTAGCCTCTGTCAAAACACGTGAAGTCGGCCCTGTAGCGCGTCTGAAGCCGTGTGCCCTCGTAATAGATGTAGACCTCGTCTTCCCGTGTGTACGGGATAGAGTTTCGCTTGAACTCCAGCTCCAGCGCGTCGGCATACGCAGATTCGAGAAAGCCATGCCCGAGGGTGTTGTGAACCCGCATGGCGCAACCCATGATGGCGTAGGCGTTGGGATCGTCTTTTAGTGTCATGTCAGCGACAGTATATCAAATTTTGCTTCCTCGCAGTGTTGGAATGTGGTGCGGTCCAGTTTGGCATGACAGAGGAGGTCTGGAGGAAACTTCCTCCAGCTCAAAGACGACATATATCATTCAGCGAGTCGCGAATGAGGGGCGCGAAGCAAGTGCAATTCTGCGGAGCGGTAGCGAGAGCCCTGCTGATCGGAGTTGATGAACTTGCCTGCCAAAAATGGGTAACCCTCAGGGCTGACCGGAGGGCGGTTTTTTGGTATAATGTCAAAAAATACGAAAAGGGAGTCTCATGGAACCCAAAGTGGAAATCAACCTCACAGACATCGTCTCGTTCCTCAAGAAGCCGCGCACGGCGTTCACGAAGGCCGACATCAAGCGCTTCGTCAAGGCGAAGAACATTCGCCACGTCAACTTCATGTACGCGGGCGGCGACGGGCGGCTCAAGACGCTCAACTTCATCATCCATTCAGACGAATACCTCGACGAGATCCTCACCTGCGGCGAGCGTGTCGACGGCTCCTCGCTCTTCTCCTACATCGAGGCGAGCTCGTCCGACCTCTACGTCATCCCGCGCTATGCGACGGCGTTCGTTGATCCGTTCGCGGAGCTCCCGACGCTCTGCCTCCTCTGCTCGTTCTTCAACAAGGACGGCGATCCGCTCGAGTCGAGCCCCGAATACACCCTCAAGAAGGCGTGCGACGCGTTCACGAAGGACACCGGGCTCGAGTTCCAGGCGATGGGCGAGCTCGAGTACTACGTGATCGCGCCCGACCCCAAGTCGTTCCCGGCGAAGGACCAGCGCGGCTACCACGAGTCCGCGCCGTTCGCGAAGTTCGGCGAGTTCCGCCAGAAGTGCATGCTCGCGATCGCGCAGGCCGGCGGCCTCATCAAGTACGGCCACAGCGAGGTCGGCAACTTCACCGAGGACGGTCTCGTCTACGAGCAGAACGAGGTCGAGTTCCTCCCCTGCGCGGCGTCCGAGGCCGCGAACCAGCTCGTGATCGCCAAGTGGATGATCCGCAACATGGGCGCGAAGTACGGCTACGACGTGACGTTCGCCCCTAAGATCACCGTCGGCAAGGCGGGTTCCGGGCTCCACATCCACATGCGCCTCATGAAGGACGGCGCGAACCAGATGCTCAAGAACGGCCGCATCTCCGACACGGCGAAGCGCGCCATCGCCGGCATGATGAAGCTCGCGCCGTCGATCACCGCGTTCGGCAACTCCAATCCGACGAGCTACCTCCGCCTCGTCCCCCACCAGGAGGCGCCGACGAACGTGTGCTGGGGCGACCGCAACCGCTCCGTCCTCGTGCGCGTCCCGCTCGGCTGGGCGGGCAAGGCCGACATGTGCCGCAAGGCGAACCCGAACGAGACGGCCTCGAAGTACGACACCCGCCAGAAGCAGACGGTCGAGATGCGCTCGCCCGACGCCTCGGCGAACGTCTACCTCCTCATGGCCGCGCTCGCGGTCGCTTGCCGCTACGGCTTTTCGCTCAAGGACGGCGTCAAGGTCGCCGACGCGACCTACGTCAACGTCAACATCCACAAGAAGGAGAACGCGAAGCTCCTCGCCTCGCTTGCGACGCTCCCCGACAGTTGCTGGGCCTCGGCCGATACGCTTCTCAAGCAGCGCGCCGTCTACGAGGCGAAGGGGGTGTTCTCGCCGACGATGATCGACGGCATAGTCCGCGAGCTCAAGGCGTTCGACGACCGCACGCTCCGTGCGAGTGTCACGAAGAGCGCCAAGGCGATGAAGGCGCTCGTCGAGGAATTCTTCCACTGCGGCTGATTTGAAGGCGAAGCACAGAACGGGGGCGCGTGCGCTCGTAGAGGCCCTTGGGAGGGTCGGGGCGGAGCTTGTCTTCGGATATCCGGGCGGCAACGTCGTCGACATCTTCGACGAGCTTTCCCGTGCGCCGTTCAAGTTCGTCCTCGGGCGCCACGAGCAGGGCTGCGTCCACATGGCCGACGGCTACGCCCGCGCGAGCGGACGGCCCGCGGTCGTCGTGGTGACGAGCGGTCCCGGGCTCACGAACACGATTACCGGGCTCGGCGCCGCGAACATGGACGGCGTTCCGATGGTGCTCGTCTGCGGGCAGGTCCCGCTTGACCAGATCGGCACCGACGCGTTCCAGGAGGCCGATACGACGGGGCTCACCCGCGCCGTCTCGAAGCACAACTTCCTCGTCCATTCTGCGGACGAGATTCCCGAGACCGTCGCGCAGGCGTTCTACATCGCGACGCACGGCAAGCCCGGGCCTGTCGTCATCGACGTGCCGCGCGACTGCCAGCAGGCGCTTACATCCGCGGAATATCCAGAGCGCGTCGTCCTGCGGGCGTATCATCCCGAAGTCTCCGCGACGGCGTCCGAGGTGAGCCGCCTCGCGAAGCTCGTAAACGGCTCGAAGCGCCCCGTGATCCTCGCTGGCGGCGGCGTCATTGCCTCGGGCGCGTCTGAAGACGTCGCCGCGCTCGCGCACAAGGCGGGGATTCCCGTCGCCACGACCTTGATGGGCATCGGCTCGTTCGACGAGACCGATCCCCTTGCGCTTGGGCTCGTGGGGCTTCACGGCGAGTTTGCCGCGAACGCCGCGATTGCCGAGGCCGATCTCCTCCTCGCACTCGGCGTCCGGTTCAACGACCGCGTCACCGGCAGGAGCACTTCGAAGTTCGCCCGCCACGCGAAGATAGTCCATGTCGACTGCGACCCCGCCTCGATAAACAAGAACGTGACGGTCGATCTCGGCATCACGGCCGACATCAAGGAACTTCTCCTGACCGTCGACTCGCGCATCCGCCCAGCGTCGCACGACGAATGGCTTGCGAGTATCGACGCTCGCCGTCGGCCGCGCACGGAGGGACTTAAGCCCTTGCACAAGGGCGTCATCATGCCCCAGACGGTCGTCGAGGCGGTCTACGAGTCGACGAAGGGCAAGGCGATTGTCGTGACCGACGTCGGCCAGCACCAGCTTTGGGCGGCGAAGCGCTTCAGGCATACGTGTCCGCGCCACTTCATTACCTCTGGCGGCATGGGTGCGATGGGGTTCGGGATTCCCGCTGCGATAGGCGCGGCGCTCGCGATGCCGTCCGACAAGGTTGTCGCGTTCTTGGGCGACGGCGGCGCGCAGATGACGGCAGAGGAGTTTATGGTTTGCTCCGAGCTAAAGCTCCCTGTGACTTTTATTGTCTTTTCAAATGGCTCGCTCGGGCTCGTCAGGCAGATGCAGAGGCACCAGTGCGGCGGCAACTACTTTGCGACGGACCTCCGCTCCCCTGACTTCGTGAAACTCGCGGCGGCCTACGGCATCCGCGGCGTCCGCGTCGCGGATGGTGCGAAGCTGGGACCAGCGATCGCGCGTGCGGTCAAGTCGAAGTCGCCGACGCTCGTCGAGGTCGTCGTAGACAGGGAGGCAGAGGCATGAAAGAGGAAATCCACCGCCTCAACTGCTATGTCGAGAACAAGCCGGGCGTCCTCGCCAGGATCGTCGGGCTTATTTCCGGCCGCGGCTACAACATCCAGACGCTCAACGTCGGCCCGACCGAGGACGGCACCGTCTCGCGCATGAGGATCGACGTCCTCGGCTCTGCGCGCGTCGTCAATCAGATCATCCTCCAGCTCCGCAACCAGGTCAGCGTGATCGAAGTCACCTCCCGCCGGCTTTAGTTTTCCCGCCGGGGCGTCATTTGGTATAATATCGGCTATGGAGGACTGGCTTGATTTGAATCCCGATCCAGCGCATGTGCGCCGCGAGAGGGAGAAGGCGAGGGAACTGCGGAAGACCGACTGGTGGCGGGCGCTCGTTGCGAAGGGCGAATGCCACTACTGCCACAGGAAAGTCGGCGCGGAGAACCTTACGCTCGATCACGTAGTGCCGGTGTCGCGAGGCGGCCGGTCGACGCGCGGCAACTGCGTTCCCTGCTGCAAGGAGTGCAACAGCGCCAAGAAATCCTATACGCCGGCGGAGCAGGTGCTTGCACGGCTTTTCCCCGAAGGAACGGAAACGACGGAGGGGACATGA
>CADCGZ010000067.1 GCA_902801025.1 uncultured bacterium
CCCGTTCCCATTCCGAACACGGAAGTCAAGGGCTCCATCGCCGAGGGTAGTGCGTCTCCCGGACGTGCGAGAGTAGGACGTCGCCAGCTTTTTTATTTTTAGGGTCTCTCCCTAAATTTTCTTGAACATAATTTCTCTCTCGTGCATTTACCATTTAGGAGATGGAGATTTACGAAGAAATTCGGGCTGACCGCGAAATGGGCGCACGTCGCCTAGTGGCGGAGTATCGTCCGCGCCTCGAAACTGCCGCCCGTCTTCTTTGCGGGGATCCCCATAAAGCCGAGGATCTTGTCTTTCGCGCTTTTGAACGCGCCATCTTCCGAATCGACGAATTCCGTCCTACTGGTTCGTTCTACTACTGGATATATACGATTCTCCTCAATTTGCATCGGATGGATGTCCGCAAGCCGACTGCAAGGAATGAAGTGGTCGTCGCCCAGGAGGACATGCCCGAGGTTGAGGACGAGTCGGCGCGAAACCCCTTCGAGGCGTTTGCCTTCCGCGGAAGCGCCGATGCGGTTCGCACGGCGGTAAACAAATTGCCCGAGAGCTATCGGGAAGTCGTGGTCCTCCGCTACTTCGAGGAACTCACGACGCCAGAAATAGCCAAGATAACAGGCCTACCCGAAGGGACTGTCCGCAGCCGCCTGCATTATGCGAAAGATGCGCTTTATGCGATGCTCCACGACACAGAGCTTTCGCCTGATTTCACGGAGCGCCTCATTCGTGCGACGCGTCCGCAAAAATCCTGGCTCTTCCGGCACAGTTGGATCGCCGGTCTTGTCATGCTGCTCTCGCTCGCAACGATCGCCGCGGGGACTGCAGCCGTGATCAAGTCCGGCGAAGCACCGTCTTCGGCCGACATTGGCGCGGTTGTCGTTTCTGGTGAAAGCGGTCTTTGGCGCATGGTCGGCGGCGGGTCGACCTTTTCTCCCGAGGCCGACGAAATCGACAAGGCGATCGAGCGCGGGCTTCAGTTCCTTGTTTCAAAACAGCGTCCCGACGGGTCGTTTCATGGGGATTACGGCGATTCTGCCGCGATTCCGGCGCTTGCGGGCATGGCGTTTCTGTCAAAGGGCCATCTGCCGGGAAGCGAGCCCTATGGCGAGACGATAGACCGTTGCGTGGACTATGTCCTCGACTGTATGGACATGCGTCCGAACGCGCCCTTCAAGGGCTACATGGGACAGAAGGGCAACGGGCGCATGTACGCCCATTCGATTGCGACGCTGTTCCTGTCCGAGGTTAGCGGAATGGTCGACCGCGATCGGCAGGCGCGCATCGACGAAACATTGCCTCACGCAGTTAAGGTGATTCTCGACGCGCAGAACAGGCGCAAGAGCCATCCATCCCATCTTGGCGGCTGGCGCTACACTCCGGATGCGGGCGACAGCGACCTTTCTTGCAGCGGATGGGCGCTGATGGCGCTTCGCAGTGCGCGGCTCAACGGCGCGGTTCTTCCAGACGACGCGATAGAGAAGGCGGTGCTGTATATCAAGCGCGCGCAACGCGCGAACGACGGCGCGTTCGGCTATCAAGGCGATAACGGGCAGCATGCAGAGACGCTGACTGGCGCGGCGATACTTTGCCTTGAGCTTTGCGGACGCCACCTCGACCCCGATGCGCTCAAGGGTGCGCAGTTCGTCCGCAAGACGTATCAGCGTTCGCTCTCGGGCGGCGGCAATCCCTACTACGGGCTCTACTACACGGCCCAGGGGCTTTTCCAGCTCGGTGGCGAGCAATGGCGCGAGTTTGAATCGTGGATGTACGCGACATACATGAAAAAGCAGCAGCCCGATGGCTGCTGGAATGGCGAAAACGGACCGGTCTACTGCACGTCCATGGCGGTGCTTGCCTTCGCGGTGCCGTATCGAATGCTGCCGATCTACCAGCGCGACGAAACTGTCGACGTCAACGAAAAAGGAGAGGAAACGGGAAAATGAACGCTAAACTCAACGAGGGCGACGTGAAGCGCGTCGAAATGCTGCACGCGAAATGCGCCGAAATGAAGAAGGAGCTTGCGAAGCGCGTCGTGGGCCAGGACGAGATGGTCGACCAGGTCCTGACGGCGGTGTTCGCGCGCGGCCACGCGCTGCTGACCGGCGTGCCGGGGCTCGCGAAGACGCTGCTCGTCCGCACTCTCGCGGAGGTAATGGACCTCGGGTTCAAGCGTGTCCAGTTCACACCCGACCTGATGCCTGCCGATGTCACCGGCACTGAAGTGCTGGACGAAGACCGCACTACAGGCAAGCATGTCTTTCGCTTCGTGAAAGGGCCCGTCTTTACGAATCTGCTGCTTGCGGACGAAATCAACCGCACGCCGCCAAAGACCCAGGCCGCGCTCCTGGAGGCGATGCAGGAGCACAGCGTCACCGTTGGCGGCGAGACATATCGGCTGGCCGAGCCGTTCTTCGTGCTCGCTACGCAGAATCCGATTGAACAGGAGGGTACGTATCCGCTTCCCGAGGCGCAGCTTGACCGTTTCTTCTTCAACATCAAGGTAGACTATCCTTCGCGCGGAGAGGAGTGCGAAATCATACACCAGACGACTGGCGAGGAAGATGCAGCGCCTGCAAAGGTCCTCTCGGCTGCGGAGATCATCGAGCTCCAGTCGGTTGTGCGCCGCGTCCCTGCGGCAGACCATGTAGTCGAATACGCCGCCGATTTCGTGCGTGCGACGCGACCGAAGACACCCGAGGCGCCGGAGTTCGTGAAGGAGCTTGTAAGCTGGGGCGCGGGTCCGCGCGCGGGCATGGCCCTCGTCACGGCCGCGAAGGCCCGCGCCGTCCTGCAGGGGCGCGCCTATGCGACGACCGCCGACGTCAAGTGGGCGGCCTTGCCGGTGATGCGGCATCGCATAGCCACGACTTTCAACGCCGAAGCCGCAGGCGTCACGACGGACGACGTCGTCATGCGCCTGCTCGACCACGTGCAGGGCCACGAGGAACTTGACGTCTGACGGGGTTGGACTGTCGAAAATGGCGTTGCCGGGATACATGAGGTGGCTGCCGGATGCGGCGCTGAAGAAGCTCGGGAGAATCGAGTTCCTCGCGCACGGCACCGTCGACGGATTCATCGCCGGCCGCCACAAGAGCGCGCGCAAAGGCGCCAGCGCCGAGTTCGCCGAACATCGCGCGTATGTGGCCGGCGACGACCTCCGCAATCTCGACTGGAAGCTCGTTGCGCGCCGCCAGCGGCTCTATGTCAAGCAGTATGTCGACGAGACGAACCTGCGGGCGACCGTCGTCCTCGACGCTTCGGGCTCGATGGCCTACCGCGGCCGCTCGGCGGTGGACCGGCTTTCGAAGCTCGAGTACGGGCAGTACATCGCCGCCTCGCTTGCGTATCTTCTCGTCAACCAGCAGGACGCCGTCGGCTTCGTATCGTATGACACGGAGATACGCGATCTCGTCCCCGCGAAGGCCGAACCGTCGCAGGTGCGCTGCATCCTTGAGCGGCTCGACGCGCTGAAGCCCGGCGGCGAGACCGACATGGCCGGAGTGCTCCACGAAGTCGCGGAGCGCATCCCGCGGCGAAGCGTCGTCTTCCTCGTCAGCGATTTCTTCTCGGACGGGCAATCGCTTCTGAAGGCGCTCCACCATTTGCGCTTCCGGCACCACGAGGTCATTGCGATCCAGGTCTGCGACCACGACGAGTTGACGTTTCCGTTCGAGCGCATAAGCCGTTTCGAGGACCTCGAGACGAGGCAGTCTTTCGACGTTGATGCGCGCGCTCTGAGGGACGACTACCTTGCGCGGCTCAACGCCCATTTCGCCGAGCTTGCGCGCGGCTGCGGCGAAATGCGCATCACGCACGAGCGGGCCGATACGTCGCGGCCTTTCCACGAGACGCTGTCCGACATCCTGGTGCGCTATCGCCGCACGGCGGGAGGTGGAAGATGATGTCGTTCTTCTCCCCCTGGATGCTCCTTGGGCTTGTCGCGGCCGCGGCCCCGATCATCCTGCACCTTCTGAGAAAGCGCACCGCAGAGCGCATACTGTGGGGCGCGTGGATGTTTCTCGCCGACTCGCTGCGCTTCAAGCGGCGCAAGCTGATGCTCGAGGACATAGTGCTTCTCGTGCTCAGGACGCTGACGCTTGTCTTCGCGGCCCTGGCGTTTGCCCGTCCGTTTCTCCCGGAACTGCGCTTTTTCGGCGGCGCGGGGATGGACAAGGACGTGGTGCTTGTCATAGACGCATCGGCTTCGATGAAGCTTCGCGATTCCTCTGGGACGACTGCCTTCGCAAGGGCGCTCGAAGAGGCGCGGTCTCTCGTCAAGGAGTCGCCGAGGGGCACGGCGTTCGGCATTGTCATAGGAGAGGGCACGCCTGGGATCCTTACGCCTTCGCCCATCTCCGCCAAGCGCGAAGTCCTCGAGATGCTCGATCGCCTTGAACCAGGCGACGACGCGATGGATGCGCCGCGGTCGCTGGCCGCGGCGGGCGAGGTCCTTGCAGGCGGCAACAATCCTGCGAAGGAAGTCGTCGTCTTCGGAGACGGCCAGGCCTACGGCTGGCGTTGCGACGACGAAGCGGAATGGAAGCGCGTCGAGCGCATCTATGCGCGCTTTCCACGTCGTCCGCCGGTCGTGTGGAGGGCTTTCGAGCGTCCCACGGACGTTAAGAACGCCGCCATCGTCGCCGTGGCGCCAAGTCGCCGCGTCATCGGGACGGACAGGCCTGCGATGTTCTCCGTCACTGTCCTAAACGCGGGTTCCGTGCCGTTTTCGCCCGGCGACGCGGTGATGCGCGTGGACGGCGTCGAGACGGCGCGTGCGCCGGTCGGGCAGATCCTTCCCGGGCTTTCGCGCACGTTCGAGTTTTCGCATGGCTTCTCGAAAGCCGGGCACCACGATGTCGTGACGTCGCTTACAGCCGACGACGACATTGCGTCGGATTCCGTTGTCTCCAACTCCGTCGAAATCGTCGATTCCCTCGACGTCCTGCTGGTCAACGGAAGGCCTTCGGAACGCGGGTTTGACCGCCCGACGGCGTTTCTCGAAGCGGCATTGCGGCCGGAGCTGAAGGGCACGAACGCCGTTTTCCTCGTAAAGCCGAAAACTGTTCGCGCAACCGAACTGGAGGAGCCGCGGGTCTTTTCCGGCGTCGAGGCCGTGGCGCTTTGCGACGTTCCCTTTCTTTCGCCCCGGGCGACGCAGAACCTGGCAAAGTGGGTGAACGACGGAGGCGGGCTGGTCGTCGTGCCAGGAGCGCGCGCACAGACCTCGTTCTACACGAATGCGCTTTTTACAGTCGCCTGGACGAACTGGAACGCAAGTCTCTCGGACGTCACTTTCGCCCGTGCCCCGGTCGCGAGCCGCGTGGAGTTCGACGAGTCGCGCCTGACGAATGGAACCGACGTCGTCTCTCGCTTCTCGGACGGTGCCGCAGCCGTCGTCACCGCGCCCTCCGGCAAGGGGCGCATCGCAATTTCCGCAATGCCGTTTGACCTTAAGAGCACGACGTTCCCAGCGAGGCCTGACTTCGTGCCGTTTGTCCACGAACTCTTCTATTCGGTCGCGGCCACTAATTCAGTCCACGCATTCTGCGACACGCGCTGGCGCGCACGGGAGGGAGACCTTTCCCCGCTGACGCAGGAAGAGGCCGACGCGCTTGCTGTTTCGATAGACCTCGGCTTTGCGCGCAGTCTCGACGACCTCATGGCGGCGGTCGTCGGCCGCAGTTTTGGCGTCGAGATCTGGCGGCCGTTTGCCGTTCTCGCGCTCATTCTGCTTCTCGCGGAGATTCTGTTCTGCCGGCGGCTCGACGGAGAGCGCGGAGGGCGAGTGCCTTCGCGCGTACGCACCGTTCTCAGGGCGGTCGCGGTTCTCTCCCTTTTGTGGCTGCTCGCGCACTTCTCGTGGACTCATGACGTGACCCGCAGTCTCCACCGACGCGTGGCAGTTGTCGTGGACCGCTCGCTTTCGATGCAGCGCACGGACGGCGCGCCGGGAGACGCTGGCGCGGACGACGGGGCGCGGCCAACCCGCCTTTCCGTAGCGACGAACTGTGCGGCGCAGGTCGAATCGATGCTTGGCTCCAGGTATGACGTCGAGCCGTACGAGTTCGGCGGACGGACGACGGACTTTTCGGCGGCGCTCGAGCTTGTGCTGGAACGGATTCCGTCCGAGGAGCTTGCAGGCGCGGTGTTTGTAACAGACGGACGGGACACGACTGGCGTCATGCCGGAGGCGGCGGCCCGGCGGTTTGCGCGTCTCGGCGCAAAGGTCTGCAGCATCGTCGTCGGCGATACAACGAACAGGGCAGATGTGGCGATCGAGTCTGTGCGCGCAAGTTCAAACGTCTTTCTCGGCGACAAGATCCGTCCCGTGGCGCATGTCCGTGCGGATGGTTTCAAGGGAAGGCGCATTGCCGTGAAACTGACCGAAGGCGAGACGACGCTCGACCGCCGGGAGTTCGACGTGGACGCCGATTCCTGGACGAAGGACGTTCGATTCGCCCACGATCCTGGAGAGAAGGGAGTCAAGGGCTATCGCGTCGTGGTCGAGCCGCCGGAAGGGGATTTAGAGCCAAGGAACGACGAATGGCCGTTCGAGGTATCGGTTTCTGACGATCGCACGAACGTTCTCGTCGCAGACCGGCGGCCGCGCTGGGAGTTCCGATACCTTCGCAACCTCTTCTTCGGGCGCGACAAGTCCGTGCATCTCCAGTATGTGCTGGTCGAGCCGGACCGGCTGGCGGGAGGCGAAGGCGCCTCGACGCGTCCTGCTGACGCGACGCGGCCCTTTGGCGAGGCCGAGGCGGGAGCGCTTCCAAAGACTCGCGACGACTGGCGCAAGTTCGACGTCATCGTCCTTGGCGATCTCGGGCGCGATGTGCTGACCGACGAGGTCTGCGCGGACATCCGCTACTGCGTCGAGGAGCGCGGCGCCCTGCTCGTCCTGACTGCGGGCGAGAGAAACATGCCGTACGACTTTGCTTCGGGGCCGATGGCGGACCTTCTTCCGGTCGCCGTGACAAACGAGACGGGAAGCGTCGTCGCCCGTTGGCGCGCGGCGAAGACGCCGTTTGCCCTTACGCCGTCCGGCCGCGGGCATCCGGCCGCAGCCGTTGCATCGTCGCCTTCGGAGAACGAACGCATCTGGAATTCGCTGCCGCCTGCGCGTGGACGCGTGGAAGGCGTGGCCGTAAAGACCGGAGCGGAGGTGCTGCTTTTCGCCGGAGACTCGACGGCCCTCGTTTCGCCGCTCATGACCGTGCGCGAGACAGGGCGGGGGAAGGTAGTCTTCTTCTCGACGGACGAGACGTGGCATTTGCGCTATCGCATGGGCGACACGTACCATCATCGTTTCTGGGGTGGCGTGCTCCGCTGGGGTGCGGGCGAGAAGCTGCGCGACGGCAATCTGCATGCGAGGGCCGGGACGGACGCGCTCCGCTATCTTCCCGGGGAGCCGGTGAAGCTGCTCGTGCGTTTTTCCGACAAGGACTTCCTTCCGATCGCGTCGGCACGGGCGAAGGCCGAGGTGAAGCTTCCCGACGGCACGCTTCGCACGGTCGACCTTCTAAAGCGTTCTGGCGCAAATGGCTTCTACGAGGCCGTGTTCGACGCTACGGCTCGCGAAGGCGCCTACGAAGTCACGATCGACGCGCCCGAGGTCGAACAGGTGCTCGGTAGCGAATGGCCGAAACCGCTCGTAACGCGATTTGCCGTAGATGAGGGCGTCGCGCCAGTCGAATACGTGCATCCTTCGGCCGACATCGCCTTGCCGAAGGAAATGGCGCGTCTTACAGGTGGCGCTGTGTTTGTGGCGCAGGACGACTTTGATTCGCTCGCCGAGGCCTTCGGCGCAGGGCGGAGCGAGATAACCGAGCACGTCGAGGACGCGATCTGGAACCATCCGCTTGTGTTCGTACTGCTGGCGCTTTCGCTTGTCTTGGTCTGGATTCTCCGAAAGAGAAGGGGGCTTGCATGATTGGAATGCCGGAATCGGTCAAGGCCATTCTCGACGCGTCCATTTGGCGCGTACGGCGCATCTATCTCCTTCGCGGTCTTGTGGCGACGCTTTTCGTGGCGATTACCGCGACGCTCGTGGTGATGGCCGTCGACGCATGCTTTACGCTCTTCTCCGATGCGGCGCGTTGGCTCCTTTCGTCTCTCCTGTACGGCTGCATACTTCTCGCTGGCTATCTTTCGCTTGTGCGCCCGCTGGCGCGGCGTCTCGACGCGCGGCGCATGGCGAAGATCCTCGACGCGCGTCATCCCGAAAACGAGGAATGCCTGACGACGCTCGTAGAGCTCGTGGAGACGGCGGAGCGGAATCCCGGGCGGGCCAATTTTTCCGCTGAGTTGCTCGAACTTCTTTCCAAGAAGGCCGCGGCCGCCGCCCTGTCGGTCGACGCCGAGCGCGAGTTCACGTCGCGGACGATCCTCCGTCGGCTTAAGGCGCTGCTCGCCATCGTGGCGCTGCTCGCCCTTTCTTTTGTAATTGTTCCGCATCTGGCCGGTCGGCTTTTTGTGCGGGCGGTGGCGCCGTGGGCGGACGTCGGGAATCTCTATTCAAGCGACATCACCGTAAAGCCGGGTGACGTCGCCGTTCTTGGAGGAATGGTCGTGCGCATCGAGGCGACGGTCGCCGAGGGGTTCCCGTATGCGCCAAGCATACGCATCTCGCGCAAAGGCGCGCTTGGCTGGGGTGAAGAATACGTTGAGCCAATGGACGGTGGAGTATACGAGGCAACGGCCGATCTCGCCGAGCCCGAATGGAGATACCGCGTGTGCGCAGGACCCGCAGTCTCCCGATACTATACGGTACGGGTCTGCGAAATGCCGAGGTACGAGTCTTTCTCGGCGCGGATCGACTATCCTGACTACACCGGTTTTTCGCCAAGCGTCGTCTCGAACGACGAGGTTTCGACGCTGGAGGCGGTCGATGGATCGCGCGTATTCTTCTCGCTCGACCTCGGAGACCGCGCGGTGAATGCCGCGCTGCTCGTGAACGGCCGCGCGGCAACCCGACATGAAATGGTCTCGAACCGAGTGGCAAACTGGACGCTTGACCTCGTGAGTCCAGAGGGCTTTGCCGCGCCGCGCCGCGGAGGACTTCTCAAGAGCTTTCTCGACGCGCCGCCTACCGTGGTCATCGAAGAGCCGGCTGTGAAGTCTCTTCGCCTCGCGCCGCACGCGAAGTTTCCGATTGTATTCTCAGCGAGCGACGACATCGGCGTAGAGACGCCGTCGCTCCGCTATGCGCGTGACGGAGGGCCGTGGCAGGACCTACGAACGGTGGCGTCGTTTGCGAAAAGCGGCGCGTCGCTTTGGAAGGGGAGGGACGAGATCGACCTTTCGACGTTCGATCTTGACGGGGTGCGCTCGGTCTCCTTCGACATCGTGGTGCGCGACCGGTTTCCCGCCGAGCGCGGCGGACCACATGCGGCGACTTCTACGCCGGTAGTCGTGCAGCTCGAGACAAGGGCCGCAAGCATCGGCGAACAGAGTCTTTCCAAGGCGACAGAGACTGCGCGCAAGCTGCTGGAGGAGGCGCGTCGGCGCCTGGACGACGCGCGGCACCCTGCGGCGCAGGCGAAAGACCAGATCCGCCGCGAGCAGAAGGTGAGCGAATGGGCCGACAAGAACGTAGAGCGCGCGGTACACGAGACATCCGAAGCGCGCAAGCGCGTCGACGAGCTTGAACGGCATTTCAGGGAAGACCGGCGTTTCGAGCCGATTGCCGACATGCTCAAGTCCGTGCGTGAGCAGAAGATCGACCCTGTGCTGGCCAAGCTCGAGTCCGCGCAGTTTGACGCGCCCGAACGCCGCGCCGACGCGTTGGAGGCGGCGCTGCCCGAGATGCGCGATGCGCTGGAAGCATTGAAGAAGATGGACGAGCCCATACGCGACCGCGTGCAGAAGCTCGAGAACTACGAGAAGACGAAGGACCTTGCGGCCCGGCAGGACGCCCTTGCGCGGGAGGCCGAGGCTATCCTGCGCGAAAGGCCGGTCGACACGCGCAAGCTCGATGCCTGGAGGCGCATGCAGGAAGAGGCGGCGAACAAGGCGCGCGAACTAGAGTGGCGGACAAAGGGCGGCGACATGGACGTTGCGCGGCGGAAGATGTCCAAGGCGGCGGAACTGATGGACGAACTCAAGCGCCAGCTGGACATTGCGGCGGACAGGAACCGCAACGACATTCGCAAGGCGCAGGCCCGCGATCAATATGAAGAGGAGCTTTCCCGTCGGCGCGACGAAGCGCTTCGCCAGGCCGTCAATGCCGAGAAGGACGCCAGGAAGAAGCTGGAGCAGGCGCGCGCGAACGGCGACAAGAGGGCGCGCGAGGCGCTCATGCGCGATGCCGTTGCCGCGCAGTCCCGCGCGGAAGACCTGCTGGAGCAGGCCGAGGCGACAAAAGAGGTTAAGGACGCGCAGCGCGAGGCACGGCTGAGGAACGATAATCCCGAGACGGCGGAACAGGCGCTCGGGGAGTCTCTTCCCCGGCAGGGTGAGGCGCTGGCGGCAGCAGAGGCGGAGCTTGCCGCGCGTGAAAAGGCCCGCCAGGAAGGATTGCAAGCTCGCAAGGAGCGCGACGATGTGGCGAGGCGTTCGCTTGCGGCGCAGAGCGCGGACGAACGTCGCGAGGCGCAGCACCACGAGGCGCGCATGGCCGCCATGAAAGCGCAGAACAAGGCGCTTTCCACATTTGAAGAGGCGGCAAAGAGCGAGGACGAGAACCGCAGTCGGCAGTTGCGGCAGCAGGCGGCAGACGCGGTGCGCGAAGCGGCGCGGCAACTCGAGAAGAGCGGCGTCGACCCCACTCTCGCAGATGCGCAGGAGAAATCGCTCGCAGTGGCGCAGGCGGCCGTGGAAGAGCCGTCGGCTGGTAAAGTCGCCGAAGATGTACAGCGCAAGACGGCCGACGCGCTCGCAGCTGTGGACAAGGCGGAGCAGCTCGAGTCCGCGGCGGCGGCCAAGGAACTCGCGGAAAGTCTGGAGCGCGAAAACAATCTGCCGGACGATGTCCTTCATGGATTGGAGCGCCTGAAGAAATCAGATCCGTCTCCTGGCCAAGCCGCCAGCGAGATGCGCGAAGCGGCTACTGCGGCGCGGGAAGACGCCGCTCGCAAGATCGAAGAAGCTGCCGCGGCGGCCGAACAGGCCGGACAGTTGGCGGAGAATGCTACGCGTGCGGATGCCGCGGGCGCGGAAGCAGCGGCGCAGCAGACGAGCTCTCCGCAGGGCATGGGTGAGCAAGGCGATAGAAAACAGGGCGAAGGAGAACAGGGAAAGGGTGGACAAGCACAGTCCGATCAAGAGGCGGCAGGGGAGTCGCAGGGGCGTCCCAGTGCAAGCGAGAAATCTGCGGAGGCGGCGGAAGCGATGCGGAAGGAGGCGGAGCGGCAGGCAAACGCGCTTGGAATCCCAGATGGTCAGGGAGAGGGGCAGAGCCAGTCGGGAGAATCGAATCCTTCGGAGCAGCAAGGAGAGTCAAATCCCGGA
>CADCGZ010000068.1:0-16476 GCA_902801025.1 uncultured bacterium
AGTGGCGCTGCCACTTCTTCTCGATGGCTGAGAAATTGTATTCGCTCATTACTGCTGCTTCTGATCTTCGGCGTGCGTGGCGATCGCTTTCTCGATTAGTCCAGACACGTCGTTGGTCGCCGCAGCGACGCCGGCCTTTACGGCGTAGTAAATTGCCTTGTGCGAAGAGCTGCCGTGCCCGATGATGACAGCGCCAGGAACGCCCAGAAGAGGCGCACCGCCGTAGATCTCGGGGTCGAGCTGCTTCTTGAGCGCGCGGAACGCGCCCTTAAGGAGAATAGCGCCAAGAACGCGCCAGGGCCCGCGGAAGCACTCGCGCTTGAGCCAATAGCCGATGGCCTTCGCGATCGACTCGGTCGTCTTGAGGACGACGTTGCCGACGAAGCCGTCGCAGACCGCGACGTCAATCTGGCCCTTGTAGAGGTCCTTGCCTTCGATATTGCCGACGAAGTTGAGGTCCTTCACCTCCTTGAGAAGCGGGAAGGTCTGCTTCGTCATCTCGTTGCCCTTGCAGTCCTCGGTGCCGATCGAAATAAGGCCGACGGCAGGAGTAGTGCGCTTCAAGACGGCCTTCGAGTAGGCATTGCCCATGATCGCGAACTGGACGAGCCACTCTGGGTGACAGTCCATGTTCGCGCCCGCGTCGAGGACGAGGAGCGGACGCTTGGGCGTCCTGTTGGGCATAACGGTCGCGATTGCGGGACGCTTGACGCCCGGAATTCGCCCGAGGGTCAGAATCGCGCTCGTCGCAACGGCGCCGGAGTTGCCGGCCGACACGAACGCATCGGCGCGACCTTCCTTTACGAGGCGCATAGCGACATTGATCGAGCAGTCCTTTTTCTTGCGGACGGCGTCGACCGGAGATTCGTCCATCTCCGCGACGTCAGGCGCGTGGACAATCTCGAGAGAGCCGCGCTCTATCGCAAGCTGCGCCGACTTCTTGAGGTCCTTCGGGAGCTTGTCGAGCTCGGCCTGTATCGGCGCAAGCTGCCCAACGAGCAAGACCTTGACAGCGGGAATCCCGACGGCGGCCTCTACCGCACCGACGACTATCTCGCCGGGGGCATGGTCGCCACCCATTGCATCAAGAGCGATCCGCGTCATAATGCGGAAATCTCCCTGGAAGAGCCTTACTTCGCCGCAGCGACTACCTTGCGGCCCTTGTAGGTGCCGCACTTGGGGCAGGCGCGGTGGGAACGGACGGCTGCGCCACACTCGGGGCAGGTGCCGATCTGGGCGAGGATGGGCTTCTCAAGGGAAGCGACGCGCTCGCGTTTACGGCGCTTGGACACACGATTCTTAGGACTTGCCATGTTTTTCTCCTTGCTTGTTCAAATTATCGAGCACGTTCCACCGATCGTCTGACGGCATTTCGACCGTCTGTTCGACTCCCGGGCAGGTCTCGTCGCAGACCGGGTATGTCGGTAGGGCGAGTATTATACTCTCTCTTAGCTCTTCCGTCAAATCGACCTCTGGCGAATCCTCGCTGATTTCGAAGGATGCCGTGAAGTCCTCAACCTTGATTGTATCGTCAAAATCCTTGCCGCAACGGCTGCACACGAGGTCGAAATCCTGCTCAAGACGGCCTCTCACGAGAAGTTCCGAGCCAAAGACCTGAAGATGGAGGACATAGCGGACACCGCCGAACGGCTTCACGAACGGCTCGTCGAGGTCTACGCAGTCGACTTCGCCCTCGAGCTCCTCGCCCTCGGGGTCGACGCGCGACGTGTCTATTGTCAGTTTTGTCTCCATTGGCTGATATTATACCAAAAATCGACCGCGGCAGATGTGCCGCGGCCGGTTTTTCATCCGTTGTGACGGCCGTTAGTCGGCCATCGGGCGGACTTTGCCTTCCTTGATGCGCTTCTCGACGACTCTTCGGGACAGGCTCATACTGCTTGAAGATCATCGTGAACGAGCCGCGGCCCTGGGTGACCGTACGGATCGCGTTCGAGTAGCCGAACATCTCGCCGAGCGGGACCGTCGCCTTGAGGAGCTTCACGCCCGCGCGGTCCTCCATGCCCTCGATGCGGCCACGACGCTGGTTGATCGAGCCGTTCGCCGCGCCCATGTACTGCTCGGGAACGACGACTTCGACGTCCATCATCGGCTCGAGAAGCTGGGGCTTCGCCTTCATGAACGCCTGCTTGAAGCACTGCATCGCGCAGGTGATGAACGCGAATTCGTTCGAGTCGACTTCGTGGTAGGAACCGAAGTAGACCGTCGCCTTGACGTCCACGACCGGGAAGCCAGCGAGCGGGCCGGACTCGAGCGCCTTCTTGACGCCCTTCTCGACCGCCGGGATGTACTCCGTCGGAATGACGCCGCCCTTGACTTCGTTGACGAACTCGAAGCCCTTGCCGGGCTCCTGCGGGGCGAGCTTGAGGCAGACGTGCGCGTACTGGCCGCGGCCACCGGACTGCTTGACGTGCTTGTACTCGTTGTCGACGGGAACGGTGATCGTCTCGCGGTACGCAACCTGAGGAGCGCCAACGTCGCACTCGACGTTGAACTCGCGTTTCAGACGGTCGACGATGACCTCGAGGTAGAGCTCGCCCATGCCGGCGATGATCGTCTCGGAAGTCTCCTGATCGAAGCTGACGACGAAGGTCGGGTCTTCCATCGCGAGCGCGTGGAGCGCGACGCCGAGCTTCTCGTTGTCGCCGCGGCTCTTCGGCTTCACGGCGACCGAGATGACGGGCGCGGGGAAGTCGATCGACTCGAGCGTGATCGGGTGCTCGGGGTCGCAGAGCGTGTCGCCCGTGCGCGTCTCGGTGAGGCCGACGCACGCGACGATGTCGCCGGCGTGGGCCTCGTCAAGAGGCTCCTGCTTGGCGGCGTGCATGCGGAAGAGGCGGGAAATGCGCTGCTCCTTGTTGATCGTGGAGTCGAGCATCTCGGCGCCGAGCTTCATCGTGCCCGAGTAGACGCGGACGAACGTGATCTTGCCGCCGGAGCGGGGGTCGTTCATGATCTTGAACGCAAGACCGCAGAAAGGCTCGTCGTCGCTGACCTCGCGCTTCTCGTCGGGGTTGTCCTGGCTGACAGCCGCGCCCGTGTCGAGCGGGGAGGGAAGATACTTGCAGACGCCATCGAGGAGCGGCTGGATGCCCTTGTCCTTGAACGCGGTGCCGCAGAAAGCGGGGGTGATGGCGCGCGTGAGGCAGCCCTTGCGGAGCGCACCCTCGATCTCGGCTTCGGTGAGCTCCTCGCCCGCGAAGAACTTCTCCATGAGAGCGTCATCCTGCTCAGCCGCGGACTCGACCATCTTCTGGCGCCACTCCTGGGCCTTCTCGACATACTCCTCGGGGATGTCCTTCTCGATGACCGTCTTGCCGAGCGACTTCATGTCGAAATAGAGCGCTTTCATCTTGATGAGGTCGATGACGCCCTCGAACGTCTCCGCCGCGCCAATCGGAATGACGACCGGAACGGGGTTCGCGCCGAGCTGCTTCTTCATCTGCTCCATGACGCTGTAGAAGTTCGCACCGACGCGGTCCATCTTGTTGACGAACGCGATCTTCGGCACTTTGTACTTCTCGGACTGGCGCCAAACCTGCTCGGACTGGGGCTGAACACCGCCGACCGCGCAGTAGAGAGCAACCGCACCGTCAAGGACGCGAAGCGAACGTTCGACTTCGGCCGTGAAGTCCACGTGTCCGGGAGTGTCGATCAACGAGAGGCGGTAGTCGCCCCACTGAACGCACGTAGCGGCGGACTGGATCGTGATGCCGCGCTCCTGCTCCTGGACCATGAAGTCCATCGTCGCGGCGCCGTCGTGAACCTCGCCGATCTTGTAGTTCTTGCCGGAATAGTAGAGGATGCGCTCCGACGTAGTGGTCTTGCCACCGTCAATGTGCGCCATGATGCCGAAGTTCCTCACGTGATCGAGCGGAATGTCGCGCTTAGCCATTTCTTTCTTTACCTTTCATTTGCAAAATGAGTGTATATTATAGCGAAAATGTGCCTCCGCTTTCAAGTGCGAATTTTACGGTAGCGGCTTTGCCACATTTTGCACAGTTTCGGCAGTTTTCGCCCGTTTTTACGCTATTCTAAGCTATCCAGGAGGCGAGCGCCTCTTTTAGATGGGAGAGGGCCTTAGCGAGGTTGTCCTTGTATTGCCCCGTCATCGCACCCTTGCCGTGGACGTCGCTGAGGCACTTGAGCATCCTGCAGGGAACGCCGTTCAGCTCGCAGACGTGCGCAATCGCAGCGCCCTCCATGTCTTTCACGGTTGCGCCGAGCGCAATGGGATTCTCGACGTCGCGCTCGTCGTTCGTGAAGCGGTCGCCGGTCGCGAGGATGCGCGCGGGGAACTTGCCGCCCGTACGGCAGTCGAAGTACGGCGTCGTGCGTTCGTTGTGGGTGCCGAGCTTCGTGCCGTTGATGATCGTGAGGTCGAAATCGTATTCGACCGCCTGCGATATCTCGTAGGGCTCGCCCACCTCCATCGCTGGATCGAGCCCTCCCGCGACGCCGCAGTTGAGGATCTCGTCCGCGCCCGCGTCGATCGCCTTCTGCGTCGCAGCCGCCGCGTTCACCTTGCCGACGCCCGCGACGTAGAGCCGGTCGCCGTCTTTAAGGAACGGCCTCACCACGGCCGCCTCGTTTTCCATCGCGATTACGAACGCCCTCATATAAACAGGACCTCCCTTCCGCAGAACATGAAGTTGCCCCCTACGACAAACTCCTCGGCCGTCGGGGAGAATCGGTCCTGCACCATGACGTGCTCATGGCCCACGAGAATCGCCTTGAGAAGCGGTTCGGTCTTCAGATACGCAATGAAGTCGCGCGTGACCGGATCTTCCTTCTGGCGCAGGTAATCGCCTTTGGGCGGCGGAACCGCCGCGTCCGAGAACCGCTTGCCCTGGTCCCTCCAGAACTTGGTCGTCGCCCGCCAGATGTCGTCGGTGAAAAACGGCACGTGCATGCAGAGGACTATCGGAAGCCCCTTCTTGACTTCGGCGCGGAAACGCTTGACCTGCCCCGCCGTCACAGTTCCGTAGACGTCGTCCATCGTCACGAAGTTGACGCCGTTCACGACTTGGGAGTGAAGCGAGATGTCGAAGGGATAGGTCGCGGCGAGCTGCGCACGCGTGCGGTCCTTCCACGGCTCGTCGTTCGTCTCCTTGGGGTCGCTCAGCCACATGTCGGGCGTGAACTCGTGGTTGCCCAAGGAACCGAACATCGCGTCCCCGAAGTATTTCTTCACGAGGTCGAAGTTGGCGCGGCTCTGCCAGTCGATCAAGTCGCCCGTGTGGATCACGTAGTCGACGTTCATGAGTTTCTGCTTCGTCTCGCTCTCGTCGGGATACGCCTCGCAGAGATGCGTGTCGGAGATGTGGAGTACGGAAAACGGCTTCGTCGCCCCGGCGCGCACCGTCGCATAGCCGAGCGACATCCGCTCAAAATCCCCGCGGAGCGGAAAGACCGACGGATCGTCTTCGCCGAACGACGGCAGCTTAGACGTCGCGATCAGCGCGCCGCCTGCAAATGCGGACTTCAGGAAATCCCTTCTGTTCATGTTTACCCTCCAATTGGTTTGCAATGGCTTGACGCCGCCTACTTCTCCACCTTGCGCGAACGACGGTAGATGGCGCAGGACTGACGGATGATCTCGTTGAGGAACGCAAGGTCGTCCTTATTTTTCGAGATGACGCGGCCGATGTGCGCCCAGTAGACTGCGGAGAACATCGGGTCAGCGACGTCCGACAGCCGGTAGGCCTTCGTCACCTCGTCCATCACGCGACTGTCCATCCTGAGCTCTTCCCAGGCGTTGCGCCGCGCGACGTCCTCGACGATTTCGCGCCACTTCGCGCGGTAGACGGGAGCGGCCGCGTCGAGATCCGTGCCGAGCTTCAGCTCGAAGAGCCATGCGAGCTCGCGGTAAAGCTCGCTCTCCGTAGGATTGAGCACAAGCCCCTTGTCGCGCAAGAGCACTATCGCCGAGTTGACCCAGCGCCAGCGGTCCTCGTGCGTCGGCATCATGACGGAAATGTTGTAGGCGAGATTCCATGCGGCATAGCTCCACACCTCGGGCGTATGCGGCTCAAGATACGAAAGCGTCGAGGCGAGCTGGGCGAGCTCCACGTACCGCCCTTCGTCCTGAAGCCGGTCGGCGCGGAACCACACGACTTCCGCGATGATGGAACGAATCCCGCCGAAAGCGGCGAGCGCCCCTTCCGTCATCGCGGGCGCAGAAGCGGGTCGCACAGCGCGCAGCGCGAACTGTAGGCCTACGGAGAGAAGCGCGAGAAAGACGGCGAGAGCAGCGAGCAAGATTTTCTTTTTCACGACGTCACCCCCAGAAGGTCCTTCAGCGCGGCAATCTGCGCGTGGTTGCCGATCGCGACGATGGTGTCGCCGCCGCGGAACTCCCACTCGGGGCCCACGTTGCGCGCAACCACGCCCCCGCGCATGACGGAGACGACGGAGGCACCCGTCTTCGCGCGGATGTTGAGCGACACGACCGTGCCGCCGATGGCGGGCGAGGTCGCGGGCAGCGCAATCTCCACCCCGGCAGGCACGGCAAGCTCCATCGTCCGCGCAAGACTCTCGCGCCGCTCCTCTGCGGTCAGCGCATCGTGAAAGCGCTTCGTCGCGCGAGAGCCCGCCTTGACGAAGCGGCGCCAGCCGATGATCCCAACGAGGACAATTACGCCGATGCCGACCCAAAGCGTCGGCCCACGCGGTGCGATGGAGACGGATACCATCGCCCACTCGACGAACAGGAATGCGAGCACGGCGAAAGAAACTACGGCGCGGACGACCTGCTGGACGGAGACCTGCCATCGCGACGTGCCCTCGCCGCAGAGCATTACGCAGACAGCGTCGGCGAGGCCGCGCGAAGCCGAGACACCGAGCGGCAGAAGCGGCAGGCAGAGAAGATGCGCCAGCACGAAGAAGAACACGTGGGCGTAAGACGCAAAGAATGGCGAGACCCCGTTGTAGTTGACGTGCGTCAGCAGAGTGCACATCGTCGCAACGGCGATCATCAGGACCGCATACACGCCAAGGCGAAACACCTCGGCCTTCAGCTTGCGGAACGCAGGCGACCCCTCGGACGCGCCGATTTTGGCGAGCCACGCGCGATACGCCTCGTGGACGGACTTAAAGCGCACCGGCAAGGCGCGCTCCGCAAAGTCGCCAACGCGGTCGGACATGCGGATCATCAGTGGATTCAGGAGAGTGGTCAAGAGCGACGCGCCGACCGCTATCGGGAACATCGGGTTCGAGGGGTCGTCGACGAGCTGCGCGTAGAGGATCGCAACCATGAACGCGAACTCGCCGACCTGTGCAAGGGAGAAGCCGTTCTGGACGGAGGTCTTGACGTCGACGCCAGAAAGAAGAGAGGCAAACGTATTGTTGAAGAGCTTGCCGAGGACGACGACGAGCGAGACGACGAGTATTGCGCCGCCGTGCGCCCAGAGCGCGGCAGGATCGACAAGAAGTCCAATAGACACGAAGAACATCGCAGAGAACATCGACTTGAGCGGATCGACGAGAACCGCCAGCCGCTCGCGCACGTCGCTGGACGCGCCGAGAAAGCCGACAAGAAACGCGCCGAGCGCGAGCGAGAAGTTGAAACGGTAGGCAAGGAACGAGACAAAGAAGCAGATGCCGAGCAACGCCAGGGCGAGCGCCTCGTCATCGCGACGCGAAGCGACGGACACGAGAAGCCGAGGAACGTGGACTAGCCCTATCACGACCACCGCGAGGAAGAAGACTGCGAGCCAGCCGAGCGACGCGGCGAATGCGCCGGCCGACATCCCGCCGCCGTTCGCAAGCCCCGTAGCGACGGCGATCGCGCCGACGCAGATTATGTCCTCGCAGAGCGAAGTGCCGAGGACGTATTTCGCGAACGGACGCGAGCCCCAGCCCGCCTCGTCTATGACCTTCGCGAGGAGCGTCGTCGCGGAATCGCACATCGCGACGCCGAGGAACACCGACTGGACGAGCGACCAGCCGAAGACGCGGGTGCCGACCGTGTATCCGAGCCATATCATCACGATAGTGTCGATCACCGCCGAGGGAACCGCGACGCCACGCAACTTCTTCATGTCCTTCGCGGAGAACGAGAGCCCCATCGAGAACATTAGGAACACGACGCCGAGCTGCGCGATCGTGTTGATCGACTGCGAGTCGACAAGCAAGCTCCCGCCCCAAGTATACTTGTTGAGAAGGACGCCCGCGCCGATGTAGCCGAGGACCTTCGGCCAGCGCATGCGCGAGAAGAGCGCCGCCACTAGGCCGGCTACGGCCATGACGAGCGCAAGATCCTGGAAGAACGCCCCTTCCGTCATTTTCCTGCGGGGGCGGCCGGAAGGCGCCCGTTGTCCAAGAGATCGCGGACGACAGACTTCACCTCGGTGTCGAAATCGCCCTTCAGGATCCACTTGAGGAAGTTCTGCTCGCGGAAGAGGAGGTCGCGCAGCTTCTCGCCCTTCTTCTTCCCGAAGTTCACAAAGAGCTCTCCGTCGCGCCAAAGGAGCTCGCGGTTGCGGCCGATTGCATTCGGGTCGCGAGGCGAGAGAAGCTCGGCCATTTCCGCGGACGACTTCGGGAGCGCCGGATACTTCGCCATCTGCGCCTTAAGGACCTCGAGCGTCGCGCGCGTGTCCGCCTCCGCGCCGTGCGCGCCGGCGTGGTCGCGTCCGAGGTAGAAGCGGACGGCGGTCGCGAGGTCGCGCGGCTCCATCTTGTGGTAGATGCGCTGGACGTCGATGCATCGCCGCGCCGAGACGCCAAAGTTCTTGCCGACGCGGGCGAACTCCTCCTCGAGGCACGGTATGTCGTAGCGATCGGAGTTGAAGCCGGAGAGGTCGCACCCCTCGAAAAACGCGAATATCTCGTCGGCCTTGTCGGCGAAGGTCGGACAGTCCTTCACGACCTCGTCCGATATGCCGTGGACGTCGGTAGACTCCTTCGGGATCGGGATGCCGGGATTGAGAAGCCAGCAGCGTTCCTCCTCGGAGCCGTCGGGCATCACCTTTATCGCGCCAAGCTCGATGATGCGGTCGCGCTTCGGGAAAAGCCCAGTGGTCTCGAGGTCGAAGACGACAAGCGGTCTGTCAAGGTTGATGAACATGGTGCGCCTATTATACCAAATCCGCAGACGTCCTGCGGAATCGGGAGCTATCGGGCCAGAATGCCTTTCATCTTGTCGATGAAAGCAGGCCTCGCAAACCGCCGGGCGTTTTCGCGGCAGGCGTCGGAAGCGAACTCGCGCGACTCGAACTCTTCAATCGCCGCACAAAGCGACTCGACCGTCTGCTCCTTGAAGAACATTCCCGTCCGCCCGCCGACAACAGTCTCCAGCGCACCGCCCGAGCCATACGCAATGACGGGACAGCCAGCGGCCTGCGCCTCGACGGGAACGATGCCAAAATCCTCAAGCCCCGGGAACAGCAACGCCTTGGCGCCTGCGTAGAGTCCGCGCAGCTCGTCGTCAGTCGCTGCCCCGCCGCCTGCGACGACGAGTTCGCGTCCCATCTTTGCGCACGCCGCGCGCGCAAGGTCAAGCCGCTTGTAGGCGACAGGCGCGCCGACAAAGAGGTAGTAGTCGCCTGCCGTCCGCTCTGCCGCGGAAAAGAACTCAACGTCGACCGGCGGATGCACGACGACGGAGTCGCGCCCGTAGATGCGCTTGATGCGCTCGGCGACGAAAGCGGAGTTGGCCACAAACTCATCGACCGACTCGGCGCTTTTCAAATCCTCTTTGCGGAGGTAGGACGTGAACAACTTCATGGCAAGCTTTCCGCCGACTCCCGCCGTGCGGTAGTATTCGTCGTGCATGTCCCAGAGGTAGCGCATCGGCGTGTGGCAGTAGCAGACATGGCGCGCGCCCTTCGGCTTGCAGATTCCCTTTATGGGGCCTGACTCGCTGGAAACGACGAGTTCATAGCCATCCAGTTTCAGCGAACGCGACGCCGCGGGGAAAAGCGGCAGGCACGCCTGCGGATGTTTGCGCCCGAACGGCAGGCGGGCGATGAAACTTTCCGTTACGCGATGCCCCCATAGCCGTTCGCGCGACGGCTCGCCGAAGCGCTCGGGACGGTAGGCGTGGGTAAAGATGTCCGCCTCCGGCAGCATCTCCCCAAGCGCGGCAAGGACCTTCTCGCCGCCACGCACGTTCGTGAGCCAGTAGTGAAGGAGAGCTGTCTTCATTTCGCCGCCTCCAACTGTCGCGCAAGGCATGCAGCGTCCTCAACTGGAAACAAGACCGCCTTCGGATAGTCCTTCAAGACATCGCGATTGCCAGGGCAATCCGAAGCGATGACACTTCGACCACGGGCGACTGCCTCCAAAAGCAGATAAGGCATGCCTTCCCAACGGCTCGGCGCGACAAGATGCCGGGCGCATGTCATGTAGACGCCAGCTTTGGGAATCTCCCCGGCAAACTCAAAGAGGTCCGCTACGCCACGCGCGAAAGCATCCGCCTTTATCTGTGCGAGGGTCGGCCCCCCGCCGACCATCAGGACGCGCTTGCGCGCAAGGCGCAGACTCGCCTGTGCAGACGCAACTGCCGCGACAAGGATGTCCTGGCCCTTCTGGAAATCAAACCTGGCAATGCAGACGAACGCGAACTCGTCCAAACGGTAGCGCGTACGGAAGTCGGACGAGAACTCTGTGGGATCGACCGAGTTCGGCTCCACTTCGACAGGCAGATTCCCGCCATAGAGTCGATTGATGTCCGCCGCGTCTGTCTCGGTCAACGCAATAAGCCTGTCGCACTTCCGGTAAAGCCATCTCTCGAGCGAAAGGCGCATCCAGCGCCGTAGGCGGTTCAGCGGCGTCTTCGGAAGGAAATCATACTTGCGAAGGTGGATTCCATGGACGGTAAAGACGACCTTGCCCCTTGGGCTGGAGAACGGATTGCGGAACAGCTGCAGAAGCGCCTTCAGGTGGTTGACATGGATCACTTCCGCACCCCAGGCATTAATCTTCGCCGCGGCACATTCGCCGCGACAGGAGAAGAACACCCGCGACTCGTCGCCCGGATGCGCGGCAATCTGTCGGCGAATGTACTCCATCCCCCCGCCAACGGAATCACGGTCGATCAAATAAGCAGTCTTCACCGAAACAGCCTCCCCAGGGCGTGCAGCAGGAAGCCGCGAAGCCCCCTGCGGAGGATTGAGTGCAATATACGTTTCGGCGACAGGCAGCCGCCTGGAAGATTGTCGCCCTCGACCTCCCGTTCGAGCGCCGCCAACGCATCTGCAAAGCGCGGAAGAAGACCGGCCCGCTCAAGCCGTTGGCGGCACTCCGCAAGCGCCAGGCGCCAGCAGTCTGGCGTGGCTGACTTTGTTGACTGAAGCCCGCCGGCGTTGATGCGGTAGCGGTACAGCGTCCGAGGCAACACGGCGATACGGTCGGTGCAGGCCATCGCCTCGACCGTGAAGGCAAGGTCGTTCGACCTCGGGATCTCCTGAAATCGAATTCCGCGCGAGCGAAGGTATTCCGCACGGAAGAGCTTGTTCCAGACGGCATTGCCGAACGACGTGAGCCGCACCGCGTCGCCAAGCCCAGCACCGAGACGGAGCGGCAGCGGCGTCACGAATCCCGTCCGGTTGTCAAACTCCTCTACCGCGAACACCACCACATCGGCATGCTCGGCTTCGCCCTTCTCGACGGCGGCGGCGAGCATGTCCGGACACGGCAGATCGTCGGCATCAACGAAAGACACCCATTCCCCTGTCGCGCGCACGAGCCCCATGTTTCTTGCGGCACCCGCATTGCCAGCGCCGTCCCCGCACACAACAATCTCGAAGTCCTTGAACGTCTGTCCCTCAAGCGCCGCCTTGCAGTCGGCGAGGAACGGCGTATCACCGAACGCAGGAACTATCACGGAAACCTTCTTCATGTTCATCGCCGCCTTCCCGTGAATATCCGCCGCAGCGTGTACTTCAGCCCGTTCTCGCGCAGGCACTTCGCCACGGACCGCAGCTTCAGGACCGCGACGCGGAAAATGTGCCCGGGGCCGCGGTCGTTCGACAGGCGGAGCGACAGCTCGTCCTCCTTCTCCGCGATCTCGCGGTCGAAGTCGTCCACATACTCCGGGGCGCACACGCGCCGCGCTGTCTTTCGGCAGTCGATCTCCTGGCGAAGCCGTCCGACGGCCCCGTCTCCGGCGAACGTGCCGCCGTCGCGCTGGCGGTAGACAGACATTGGCCTTTCGATATAGCCGATTGGCCCGCGCCGTTCCAAGTGGAAGCAAAGCGCAATCTCGCTCAGCCGGGGCTCCCAGATTATGTCCGGCAAGTCCTGCAAGGCCGTCCGGCGAAACAGGCAACTGGAGAAATTAAGCACAACGCTGGACGATCCCGCGTTGAAGATGTCGCGTCCCCTTAGCAGGCCTGGAAGGCCATCCTGTATCCGCGCACGGCGAATGCCGCCGCCGTCCGAATCGCACATCTCGACGCGGGAGAACACCATTGGCGACGCTGGATGATCTTTAAGAAAGTCAATCTGCGCCGAGAGCTTGCGCTCGTCGCTCCAGTAGTCGTCGCCCTCGAGAATGGCCACGTATTCGCCGCGCGCCGCCGCGAAGCACTCCCGCATGTTCGCGGAGATGCCCCGGGTGGATTTCGACGAGATATTCTTTACGACCTCCGGGAACTTCGCCGCGTATTCCGCCATGACGGCCGCCGTCCCGTCCGTCGACCCGTCGTCGGAAAGCAGAATCTCGTGCCTGAACGGTCCGCTCTGCGCGAGTGCGGAATCAACCGCCCTTCGGATATATGCCTCGTGGTTGAACGATGTGACAACTGTCGTGACAAGAGGCATTATAGACGGAACAGCCTCGTCAGCATGCTGTGTGTTGCCAATCGCCACGATCTCGTCACTTTCCGGTGCCGAGGCGCTGGCCCGAATACTTCTTCTCGTGGATGGGCTTCCACCACCACTCGTTGTCGAGATACCACTGCACCGTCCGGCGGATGCCCGTCTCGAAATTCTCGCGCGGACGCCAACCAAGCTCGTCCATAAGCTTCGCCGGGTCAATCGCGTAGCGTAGGTCGTGTCCCGGGCGGTCGGCGACATAGGTAATTAGATCTTGATACCTTGGGCAGGGTGCGGGGCTGCCAGAGGCCCCGTCCTTTCCACCCCTCGGTCTCAGCTCGTCGAGGATCGCGCAAACGGTCTTTACCACTTCGAGGTTGGTGCGCTCGTTGTGCCCACCCACGTTGTACGTCTCGCCCGGCACGCCCTTCTCGTTCACGAGGAGAAGCGCCCGCGCGTGGTCGTCGACGTAGAGCCAGTCGCGCACGTTCGCACCCTTGCCGTAGACCGGGAGCGGCTTCCCGTCAAGGCAGTTGAGGATAATGAGCGGGATCAGCTTTTCGGGGAAGTGGTAGGGGCCGTAGTTGTTCGAGCAGTTCGTAATCAAGGTCGGCATCCCGTAGGTGTCGCGCCACGCCCTGACGAGATGGTCGCTCGACGCCTTCGACGCGGAGTACGGCGAATGGGGCGAGTATGGCGTTTTCTCGGTGAAGAAGCCGGTCTCGCCGAGCGTGCCATATACCTCGTCCGTCGAGATGTGCTGGAAGCGGAACGCCGCCTTCGCCGCATCGTCGAGCGTCTTCCAGTACTTGAGGGCGGCCTGCAGGAGAGTCGCGGTGCCGACGACGTTCGTGCGGATGAACTCGCCGGGGCCGTCGATCGAGCGATCAACGTGTGACTCCGCCGCGAGGTGGAAGATCGTGTCGGGGCGGAACTCGGTGAACGCGCGATCCATCGCCTCCTGGTCGCAGATGTCTGCCTTGAGGAAGGATAGCCGCGGATTGGACGAGGCGAGCGTCTCGGGGTCGAGCCCGACTTCCTTGAGCGACTCGGGGACGCCCGCGTAGGTGAGCTTGTCGACGACGAGAACCGTCGCCTCGGTTTCCTTGAGGAGGAGCCGCGCGAGAGCGGAACCGATAAAGCCGGCGGCGCCGGTCACGATGCATCTTTTTGAATAGGCCATTTTTTTACTCCTTTGCTAAACACTGAACTCCAACTTCATGAACTCCGCAAGTGCCTCACGCCAATCCGGCATTGGCGGAAGTCCTGAAATCCGAAACATCATCTTGTCCAGACGCGAATTCTTCGGCCTCGGCGCAGGACGCGGGAACTCATCGGTAGTGCATGGCTGGATTGCCTGACGCCTACCCGCGACGCGGAAGATTTCCTCTGCGAACTCGGCCCATGTCGCCTCGCCTTCGCATGTCACGTGGAAAGTGCCGCGGAGCTTCGGTCTTTCAAGAAGGTGGCCAAGCTGCCTAGCCACGGCCAGCGCACTTGTCGGGTTGCCATGCTGGTCGGCAACGACCTTCAGCACCGGGCGGGAGCCGTCAGCAAGGTTCATCATGGCGTGGACGAAACTCGGCCCGCCAAAGCCATACAGCCAGCTAATACGGCAGATGCAGTGGTCGGGGCAAAGCTGACGAACAAGCTCCTCTCCCGCAAACTTGCTTTTCCCGTAGACCGTGTTGCCTCCGTTTGCCGCGTCGAATTCGCAATACGGCCTGTCGGAATCTCCCGCGAAGACATAGTCGGTCGAGATGGCAATCAGCCGCACTCCCCTCCTGTTGCACGCGGCGGCGACATTGGCAGTGCCACGTGCGTTGAGCTTGTAGGCGAAGTCGACCGCCTCTTCGCACTTGTCGACCGCTGTCATTGCCGCACAGTGGATCACCGCATCCGGCCGCTCGTCGGCGATGACGCGGTCGATGCATTCCTCGTCCGTTATGTCCGCCTCCGGAAGGTCGGACGGCACGATTTCGAAACGATCTCCAAGCACGCGGCAGATCGTTCGCCCGAGCATGCCCTTCCCGCCCGTGAGAAGCACCTTCATGTCAGATGCCCTTAACGAGGTTCTTTAAATAGGCGCCGTAGCTGGACTTCCCGTAGCCCTCGGCAAGGCGCCTCAGCTGCGCGTCGTCGATCCAGCCGCGTGACCATGCGATCTCCTCGATGCAGGAGATTTGAAGCCCCTGGCGCTCGATGAGCGCGCGCACGAAGTTAGTGGCATCCGCAAGCGACTGGTGCGTGCCGGTGTCAAGCCATGCGAAACCGCGGCCCATGGTCTCGACGGAAAGCCGCCCTTCGTCGAGATACATGCGGTTGAGGTCGGTGATTTCGTATTCGCCGCGCGCCGACGGCTTCAAGACGGCGGCCTTCTTCACCACGTCGTTTGGATAGAAGTAAAGACCGACGACTGCATAGTTCGACTTCGGCTTCGCGGGCTTTTCCTCGAGCGAGACCGCGCGGCCTTCAGCATCGAACTCGACGACACCGTAGCGCTCTGGATCAGAGACGCGATAACCGAATACGGTCGGCTCCTTGCGGTCCGCGGCCTTCTTCAAAAGCATGGGCAGATCCGCACCATAGAAGATGTTGTCGCCGAGGACGAGGCAGGCGTCGTCGTCGCCGAGGAACTCGCGCCCGAGGACAAACGCCTGGGCGAGTCCGTTCGGCACCTCCTGCACCTTGTAGGAGAACTTCATGCCAAGGTCGGAGCCGTCGCCAAGGAGCCGTTCGAAGTTCGGCAAGTCCTGCGGCGTCGAGATGACGAGCACTTCGCGGATGCCGGCAAGCATAAGCGTCGACAGCGGATAGAACACCATCGGCTTGTCGTAGACCGGCAGAAGTTGCTTTGAGACGACTTTTGTGAGCGGATGAAGCCGTGTTCCCGCTCCGCCGGCCAGTATGATTCCCTTGCGCGCCATTACTTTTCCTCCCATGGTTCTATGTCTGCCAGCAGCGGATGCCGCTGATCCTTCTCAGAAAGCCGCAACTCCACGTCGACCTGCGGCCATTCAATGCCGAGCGCAGGATCGTCAAAGCGCATGCCGCGGTCGGCCGTCGCGCAGTAGAGGTTATCGCACTTGTAGGAAAAAAGCGTGTCGTCCTCCAGCACGATGAACCCGTGGGCAAAGCCGCGCGGAATGAAAAACTGCTTCCGGTTCTCGGCGGTAAGCGTGACGGCAACGTGCTTCCCGAAGGTCGGAGAGCCCTTTCTGATATCGACCGCCACATCCCACACGGCGCCGCGGATGACGCGCACGAGCTTCGCCTGGGTGTGCGGCGCGGCCTGCCAGTGGAGGCCGCGCACGACGCCCTTGCGCGAAAAGGACTCGTTGTCCTGCACGAAGTCGGCAGTTATCCCCGCCGCCTTGTACCTCGCGGCATTGTACTGCTCGCAAAACCATCCGCGTGCGTCGCCGAACACATCCGGCTCGACAATCTTCACGCCCTCGATTTCTGTATCAATCACCTTCATAGTTGTTGTGTTATATATTATATCACAATAATGATGCAATCCCGGCAGAGGGGTCGACGGCGAAGGTTTTGCCGTCTTCCGTCGTAAGGATCAGGAGTCCGTCGGATTCCTCCACAGTGCATTCAGCCGCCATGGTGCCGTCCTCCGAGGCGACATAGAGGTATGCCGTGCGGCCGGAACCTTCCTCCGGCTCGTCAAGCATCAGCCAGAACGCG
>CADCGZ010000068.1:16481-25689 GCA_902801025.1 uncultured bacterium
GCAGGCGCGGCAGTCGGCGCGGCAGATGCGCCCGGCGCGGTGGCGGAGACCGCGACCGTAGCTACGCGACGTGCGACAGCAGGCGGAAGCTCAACGCAGCCATAGGTCTTAGTCCAGAGCGCCCAGATTGTCGGCGTTCCGCCCGTCGTCCACTTCATTGAGGAGGTCCCCGTACCGTCGGCGTTGTAGCACCTGCCCGTTATGCTGGACGCCGAAATCCAGTACCCGCCAAAGGCGTAGCCCGTGAGTTTTGGCATCGTCCGCTTCGGGAAGGACTGGCCCTTTATGACCGTAACGTAGCTGTCGCCGCCGGTGCCGCCGTTCTTGCCGAGCTTCACACGCACCGTCCATTTCGCCCACAGCGTAGCGGCAGTAGTCTTGTCCCAGTTCCGGACGCTCTTCATGTTCGAGTCGTAGTACTGCTTCCCGAGCGGATTGCAGGCGAGAGTGTCCCAGTAGCCGCCAAACGTCCAGCCCTTGAGAGTCGGCGCGGTGCGCGGGGTCGGCATGGGTTTACCCGTCGTCGCGGTAACGTAGTTGTCGCCGCCCGTACCGCCGTTCTTCCCGAAGGTCACCTTGCACGCGACGGGCTTCACCCACTTCGCCCACAGTGTGACATTGCCCTTCTTGTCCCAGACGTGTGCGCTCGTGCCGTCCGAGTTATAGTACTTGACGCCGCCCTTGCCGGTGGAGGTCCAGTACCCGTCAAACACGTAGCCGGACTTCGTCGGCATCGTGCGCTTCGGCATCGGCTGGCCCTTCGTGCACGTGACGAAATTGTCGCCGCCGATCGTGCGCTTCGGCATCGGCTGGCCCTTCGTGCACGTGACGAAATTGTCGCCGCCGGTGCCGCCGTTCTTCCCAAAGGTCACCTTGTTCGTCCACTTAGCCCACAGTTTCGCGGCGCTCTTCTTGTCCCACTTCCGGACGCTCTTCATGTTCGCGTCGTAGTACTGCCTGCCCTTGGGGTTGCCCTTCGCGTCAAGGGCGAGCGTGTCCCAGTAGCCCGCGAACGCGTAGCCGGAGAGCTTGGGCGCTGTGCGCGGGGTCGGCATCGCCGCGTCGTATGTCGCCGTCACGTAGCTGTCGCCGCCAGTGCCGCCGTTCTTCCCAAGCGTCACCTTATAGCTGGCGGGAACCCACTTCGCCCACAACGTCAAGGGTTTCGTCTTATCCCAGTTCCGCACGCTCTTCATGTTCGCGTCATAGTACTGCTTGCCGAGCGGCTTGCCCTTCGCGTCAAGGGCGAGCGTGTTCCAGTAGCCCGCGAACGTGTATCCGGAGAGTTTCGGCGCTGTACGCGGCGTGGGCATGGAGCCACCCTCCGTTGCCGTCACGTAGTTGTCGCCGCCACTGCCGCCGTTCTTGCCGAACGTCACCTTGACGACCGCCGGCTTGCGCCACTTCGCCCAAAGCGTGGCGGCAGACGCCCTGTCCCAGACATGTGCGCTCTTCATGTTGGCGTCATAGTAGCACGTACCGCTCTTCCCTGTCGCGCTCCAATAGCCATCGAAGACATAGCCGGATTTTTGGGGGGCAGTGCGGGGAGTGGGCATCGCCGCGCCGTACGTCGCCGTCACGTAGCTGTCGCCGCCGGTGCCGCCGTTCTTGCCGAACGTCACTTTGTAGCTGGCGGGAACCCACTTCGCCCAGAGTGTGACGCTTCCTCCCTTGTCCCAGGCGTGTGCGCTCGTCCCGTCGGCGTTGTAGTACTTGACGCCGCCAGTCCCTGTCGAGGTCCAGTACCCGTCAAACACGTAGCCGGACTTCGTCGGCATCGTGCGCTTCGGCATCGGCTGGCCCTTCGTGCACGTGACGAAATTGTCGCCGCCGATTGCCCTTCTCGTCGCAGGCGAGCGTGTCCCAGTAGCCGCCGAACGTCCAGCCGGAAAGCGTCGGCGCAGTGCGGGGAGTGGGCATCGCCGCGCCGTACGTCGCGGTCACGTAGTTGTCGCCGCCGGTGCCGCCGTTCTTATTGAATGAAACTTTATATGCATCGGCACTTGCCTTCTGCGTCCAGTGCGCATAATATGTGACATTCGCATCAACCTGCGAGGAAGCAGACACCTGTAATCCGCCGCTCGCAGATGTCCACCAGCCTGCAAATGTATAACCGCTCCTGGTCGGCGTAGGCAACGTTCCAATCGCCGTGCCGTTTGCTACCCTCCGAGTTGTCTCAGACACATTTCCGCCATTTGCATTGAAGGTTATCACCCAGAATATTGTCGGCGCAGGCATATCTTCCACTACAAAAGAGATTTCCTGCACATTATCGGACTCGGACTGCTCGCTCCACCTTTTTTCGCTGTCCAGTATCGCCGTAAGTGTATATTCGCCTTTGGGCAGATTCTGCAGCCATGTCGGGGAACGATGTCCATTGGCAATCCAATATCCGTTTGTACTCGAACCTCGAGATCCATGCTCACCGTTTCCTGGCCATTGCAGTTCTCCATATCGCTCATCATCCAGCTCAAAACGCACGCGTACTGGTTCAAGCGACTGATTGCCTGCCGCGTTCCAAAAGTTTACTTGGAGATATATGCGTTGTCCGACCTTGAACACATTGGCGCTTGATTGACTTTGCTCTGAAGAAGAAAGATAAAGTGTTCCAGGCTCTGATGGAGATATCTTGTGATATTGCCAATTAAACCCCGTCTGAGGCAGAGGCTGAGGCGGAGGCGGATCAGGTATCACCGTAATCGTGACCGACGCTGTATTGTTATCCTCATTCTCTTCGTCCACTCTGCCATCGCCGTCAGCCATTATTGTTATCGTATGAGTTCCAACTCCCAAGATTGAACCATAAAGCGTCCTTGCAGAATCACTATGGCCTCCCTTCGCCAAGGAAGGACAATACGCGCTTTTTCGCCTTTTCCCGTAGGTGTAGAACGTGCTTGTTTCCATCGCAGCTTCTTCGCCAATGTTCGAGACGCGCCAATGAATCCGCGCAGATTCGGATTCATAGATAGTAGTCTTGTCGGCATACGCCACGGAAACTATAAGATCCGGTGCGTCATTTTTCTCTTTTTCCCATCGTGCTTTCAGAGTATGATCAGATGCCGACTTCGGCACAATGCTTGAACCCGTTATCTTTTCCCCGGCCGCATTGTACCACCCCGCGAATTTATGATTGCTGTCGGGCGGTGTCGGTCCATTCTCGGGGAATTGTTGTCTCAAACGCTCGTCGAGATAGTTGTATTGCTCCCCAGGAATACAATCAACCCCAAATAACATTTCAAAATATCCGTCACCAAGTACATCCGCATTTCCGCCATTGAGGTCAAAATCCACATGAACCATTCGCCTCACGGTCATGTTCCACAATGCTCCGATGCGAAGTTGCTGCAACTCCAAATCGGAGGGGGCCCTTGTAAAAACCCATGAACGCGAAGTTCCAGCTCGTTGAATCCCATCGCACACGTAGCCTTGATTTACATTCTGACATATCTCAGTGATAAATTGACGATCCTCATCGTATATCTCCAGCCGATCCGAAGATGTAGACGTGGTTAGGGGATTCGCTATCCGCGCGGCAGAATATTCAATGTATACGTCTTTATTAGCCATCAGAGTCAACACTGATTGACCATTCTTTCCGACAGCACCGGAAACCGCAAAAAGTTCCCCGTTGTTATCCATGCAGCCGATCCAAGACGGGTAACCGTCCTCCGACGCGAGGGACACCCACCCATTGGCAACCGCGTCCGCGCATCCAAGCGCCTGCGCCAGAGAATACGGAGAACTCACGCACCTCAACGTCTTGGTTGCAGTTGCGCTGGCATATCCATCGCAACTTACCGTAACCCGTACCGTATATTGTCCCGCTGGAAGGTTGATGGCTGCATTCAAAGAGCCAAGGAACGCAAATCGTGTTCCAGATACATATTTCGACGATTCGAGAACAAATGTACCTTTATCAGTGATCAATTCGATTTTCGTCTTGACGGTCCCAAACATATAACTGTAATCATCTGTCTGGACAACGAAAACGACATACGGCACTTCCGTTTGTCCTTGCGTATATGAAGTGATGGGCCGAGGGTTATCCACTGCATCGTCAATGCTTGATGGAGGATTGACCGTAAACCAGAGGCCGCTTGAAACGATGCTGTTGTCGGAATGGAAACGCAACGCCGCCGCTTCTGCCGTGTGCATGCCAAATAGTATGACTATTGCACAAATCAGCAACGATTGGAATAGCCGCACCGCTAGTCGGTATCGACACCTAAATGATTTCCCACTTCCAAACTGCACAAATGGAATTCCCAAATGCACATTCCCATTAAACGCTCTCTTTATTGCCATGATACGACCTTTCATACTGCACATCATTCAGCAACAAACTGTTCTATATACAAAAAGGTTGCCGGATCGACAACATAGATTGCTCCGTCCTCGGTCGTCAGGAGAAGTACGCCGCCTGCATCTTGGACTTCGCATTCAACAGTATAGCTGCCGTCTTCAGAGGCGACGTAGAGGAATGCCGCGCGAGCATTCCCTTCCTCCGGCTCGTCAAGAACGAGCCAGAACGCGCCGGAGCCGTCTGCAAGGACGCCGGAGTAGAGACCTGCGGTAAGCGAGGCGGGCGCGGCGGTGGTCGCAACCGTGGCTGCTCGACGTGCAACTGGTGCCGGAAGCTCAACGCAGGCCAAGGCTTTCGTCCAGAGCGCCCAGATTATCGGCGTGCCGCCGGTCGTCCACTTCATCGAGGAGGTTCCCGTGCCATCGGCGTTGTAGCACCGGCCCGTTATGCTGGACGCCGAAATCCAGTACCCGCTAAAGGCGTAGCCCGCGAGTTTTGGCATCGTCCTCTTCGGGAAGGACTGGTCCTTCGTGACGGTAACGTAACTATCGCCGCCGGTGCCGCCGTTCTTGCCGAGCTTCACGCGCACCGTCCATTTCGCCCACAGCGTAGCGGCAGTAGTCTTGTCCCAGTTCCGGACGCTCTTCATGTTCGAGTCGTAGTACTGCTTCCCGAGCGGATTGAGCCGCCAAACGTCCAGCCCTTGAGAGTCGGCGCGGTACGCGGCGCCGGCATGGGTTTACCCGTCGTCGCGGTAACGTAGTTGTCGCCGCCCGTACCACCGTTTTTCCCAAAGGTTACCTTGCACGCGACGGGCTTCACCCACTTCGCCCAGAGCGTCGTGTCGCCCTTCCTGTTCCAGACATGCGCGCTCGTTCCGTCCGCGTTGTAGTACTTGACGCCGCCCGCGCCAGTGGTGGTCCAGTAGCCGTCGAAGACATAGCCCGCCTTCGTCGGCATCGTGCGCTTCGGCATCGGCTGGCCCTTCGTGCAGGTCACGTAGCTGTCGCCGCCCGTGCCGCCGTTCTTGCCGAGCGTCACCTTGTTCGCCCACTTAGCCCAGAGAGTCGTCGCGGACTCCTTGTCCCAGGCGCGGACGCTCTTCATGCTCGCGTCGTAGTACTGCTTGCCCTTGGCGTTGCCCTTCTCGTCGAGGGCGAGCGTATCCCAGTAGCCCGCAAACGTCCAGCCCGAGAGCTTCGGCGCGGTGCGCGGGGTCGGCATGGGCTGGCCCGTCGTCGCAGTCACGTAGTCGTCGCCGCCCGTGCCGCCGTTCTTGCCGAACGTCACCTTGCATGCAACGGGCTTCACCCACTTCGCCCAGAGGGTGACATTGCCGGTCTTGTCCCAGTTTCGTACGCTCTTCATGGAAGCGTCGTAGTACTGCTTGCCGACCTCCTTCGTCGTGTCCCAGTATCCGTCGAACACGTAACCATCCTTCGTCGGCGCGGTCGCGGCAGGCATTGCCTGCCCCTTCGTCGCCTGTACAGAGTCGCTACCGCCAGTTCCGCCGTTCTTGCCGAAGGTAACCGCGGAGGTCAGAGCAGCATCCGTCCAATGCGCATACAATGTCGTCGGGGCAATCTCTTTCCAGTCGCATGTGCCAGCACCAGATGCAGTATAGTATTGCGTCCCTTCGCCGTCCACCTCGGTCCAATAGCCAGCAAACGTATAACCCGCACGCTTTGGAACCGTAATTGTCGGCATAGGGCTATCGTATGTCGCCGTAACGCTCGCCGTGCCGCCACTGCCGCCTTGCTGGTCCAACGTCACGGCATACGTTTTGAAAGTCCAATAAGCTATAACTTTCGTGTCGTAGTAGAAAATTGTACTCGCCAAGACTTGTTCGTCCGGAATTCCAATAGTTGGCATCCCAAAACTATCATACCCTCCGATTGTCCCAGGAATCCACCAACCTGCAAATGAACATCCCTTCCTTGTCGGCATAGGCAATGTGCCAACAGCAGCCCTCTTGACTACCTTTTGCGAAGTAGACACACCACCCATATCCCCTCCATTGGGATCAAATGTAATCGTCACATATTCAGATGCAGTAATAGTAAACTTGTAAACGGCCGTTTTTGTAACACTTCCTTCGGAATAACATGCCATTGCCGTCACGGCATGGCTATCATTTGCCATCCTGCCAGTCACTATCCCACCGCTAGATATTGAAGCATATTCTGCACCTTCAGAAATGGTCCATGTCGGTGTTACGGACAAAGTCGAGCCATCAGAATATGTTGCGCTGCATGAGAACTGCGCAGAGGCTCCTCCTCCGACAGTTGAACGCCCGGATATTGCGATTGAGGACAATTTCTTCGCACTTGACGTCCTTCTAGTATAGGCCTTGCAACAAAAACAACATTGACCGCTAGAAAAACACGATGAACTTGACTTTGTAAAGTCGGTCCATGTCGACCCAGAACTACTATAAAATGTTTGCCCTGCCACAGGGACCGGCACGCTATAATGAGCAGTGTCTGGATCACTATACACAATAGGGTATTTATTATTTGGAGTAGTAATTTTTAAAACAATCGAGAATCTTTGAGACTTATTGACCGGGGACTCAACATTAAATGGCACGGTGTGAAAACCAGGGTATTCCAGTTTTCCACTTTGCGAATGCACAAGTTTCCCCGAACGTGGTTTCCCTGATGAGCAATCTGTATAAACATAAGCAGTATACGATGTATTGGGCTCCAAAGCATAAAACCCAGCAGCTGAAATCTTCGCGTCTTCATCGGCCACGAACATTGCAGCACCCCAACCAGTGGTTGACGACCCACCAAAACTGGAGGTCATGCCTAAATAATCGTATTGATAAATGCTATCATAATTATCTGTTTCTTCAACGCCAGCAAACGAATACAAGTAATTTCCCCACGCAAAAGAATTATCATAATATGACACATAAAAATAGCCATTGTCCCCCCATTCCGGCCCCCAACTATTCTTCACAATAAACGCGCCATTCCCAGCCGGAATACGTGAAAAATTATTGCGCGAATAATTGTCATCCCATCCTACCAGTGTAACACAATGCCATTTGCTATCTCTATAATCCATTGTATGACTTGATGCAAGAACTGAATCATTATTATAATATGAAGCACTTGAGACATTATAATAATTATCATCATGATAGTAGCCAACCGCCAGAGCCCCTAACTCAACAAGTGCGTTCTTGATTCCGTCATTGTCCAAATAAGAAGTCCTCGGATTGATGCAAAATACATTTTGGACATGCCTTATAGGGTATCGTGATCTACTGTTATTGGGATTTGGATAAGCGTCAATCGCCTCTAGAGTTGGACCTGACCAACTTACAAGATAGGCCAGAGCATCATCTGGATTGCCTTTGCGCTCAAATGCAAAATAATTACCTCTCAGCATATTTATCATGTGATTCTCAGAAAGATCGAAAACGACACCTTCTTTCATCTTCAATGCAGATTCAAGCGCCCCCAAGGATCCAAATGCCCAGCACGTTCCATATGGGTTCTGGTTTTTAACGGGCGTTACATACCCCAAAGTGCGCAAATCATACGAACTTGGCAAAGCTCCAAAAGCATCTAACGCAAAGAGGACGCCAAGCAACAGCGCCATGACATTCGCACTTACACTCCATTTTTTCATGTCGTTTCACTCTCGCTAACACTCCCACCTTGTTGTAATCGGATTCGGCGATGGGAATAGACACCTCCTCCGATGCATCGCGTGAGGTGCTTGAGAATACCTAAAGAGAACAACGGAAGAAGCGAAACTGCACGGACGGCAGTGTCCTCGTGTTGCGTCTCTTTGTGATAGGTTTTCAAGCTTTCACGCTACGCGTCCCAAACGCGGCGGTTGGCTACTTTTTTTCGCCCCAACCGCGCGGGAAATCTAACGCCCGGTATCGCGGCGGTTTTGCCCACCCCTCAACCGAACATCCAAATTATAGCACAAGCCCTTGCAAACGGCAAGCACGGGATTTTGGGATTCTGGAAATTTCGAGCCACGTATAGCCGCCGATGGTTTCCGCGGCTCGCGCGTTGGCATGAACGACCGAGCACACCTCTAGCGACCGCTCTGCGGCTCGGCCTACGGCCTCGGGTGATATGGCCGTTCTACTGCGTTCGGAAATGCTATGGGGCCCCCATAGCAAATCCAAGCGTACCCGCTTCCGGATCGAAGGCGTAAACTGCTCCGTCGTCGGTTGTCAGGAGAAGAACGCCGCCTGCCTCTTGGGCGGTGCATTCAGCCGCCATGGTGCCGTCCTCCGAGGCGACATAGAGGTATGCCGTGCGGCCGGAACCTTCCTCCGGCTCGTCAAGCATCAGCCAGAACGCGGCGGCCGGAACCTTCCTCCGGCTCGTCAAGCATCAGCCAGAACGCGCCGGTGCCGTCCGCAAGGACGCCGGAGTAGAGACCGGCGGGAACCGCAGGCGCGGCAGTTGGCGCGGCAGATGCGGCGCGGATCGCGACTGGTGCCGGAAGTTCCACGCAGGCAGACGTCTTCGTCCAGAGAGCCCAGATCGTCGGCGTTCCGCCAGTTGACCACTTCATCGACGCAGTGCCCGTGCCGTCGGGATTGTAGCACTGGCCCGTCTTCGAGGACGCGGAGACGAAGTACCCGCCGAACTTGTAGCCCGACTTCGTTGGCATCGTCCTCTTCGGGAAGGGCTGGCCCTTTATGACCGTGACGGTGCTGTCGCCGCCCGTGCCGCCATTCTTCCCAAGGGTGACCTTTACCGTCCACTTCGCCCAGAGCGTCGTAGCCGCCGTCTTGTCCCAGTTCCTCACGCTCTCCATCTTCGAATTGTAGTACTGCTTGCCGAGCGGATTTCCCTTCGCGTCGCAGGCGAGCGTGTCCCAGTAGCCGCCGAACGTCCAGCCGGAGAGCTTGGGCGCGGTGCGCGG
>CADCGZ010000069.1 GCA_902801025.1 uncultured bacterium
CGCGGTGTGCAAGATCAACATCGACTCCGACTCGCGCCTCGCGATGACGGCGGCGATCCGCAAGCACTTCGCGGAGCATCCCGAGCACTTCGACCCGCGTCAGTACCTCACCCCCGCGCGTGACGCGATGAAGGAGCTCTACATCCACAAGATCGTCAAGGTCCTCGGCTCGAACAACAAGCTCTAAGAGCCGTCGCCATGAGGGGCGCGTGCATGTCACGCGCCCCTTAGTGTTCATTTCCGTACCATTCCTGAAAGGAAGTTTCAATCGTGTCGAAGGGTATTCAGTCAGAGAAGAAGTCGGCCTACGCGCAGGCGGGCGTCAACATCGACGTCAAGATGAACGCCGTCGGTTCCATCAAGGAGATGGTCGCGGCGACGAAGACCCAGGCCGTCATCGGCAACATCGGCGCATTCGGCGGTCTCCACAAGGTCCCGACGGGCAAGGACGAGATCCTCGTCGCGTCGACCGACGGCGTCGGCACGAAGCTAAAGGTGGCCGCGATGATGAACAAGCACGACACCGTCGGCCAGGACATCGTGAACCACTGCGTGAACGACATCCTCGTGCAGGGTGCGCTGCCGCTCTTCTTCATGGACTACATCGGCACGGCCAAGGTCGATCCCGTCGTCTTCAAGTCGGTGGTGTCGGGTCTTTGCAAGGCGTGCAAGGAGAACCACATGGCGCTTCTCGGCGGCGAGACGGCCGAAATGCCCGGCCTCTATCCCGCGGGCGAATACGATCTCGTCGGCACGATCGTCGGCCACGTGAAGAAGTCGCAGCTCATCACCGGCAAGTCGATTCGCGCCGGCGACATGATCATCGGCTTCCCGTCGGGCGGACTCCAGACTAACGGCTTTTCGCTCGCCCGCCGCGTCATCTTCGATCTCTGCCAGTATTCGTGGCAGGACAAGCTCCCAGGCACAAACCAGACGTTCGGCGACGCGCTCCTCGCGGTGCACAAGAGCTTCCTCAAGCCCGTTGCCAAGCTCCTCGAACGCAAGATCAAGATTTCCGGCATGGCGCACATCACGGGCGGCGGCTTTCCGGACAACATTCCGCGCGTCCTCCCGAAGGCGGTCAACGCCGAGATCGACCGCGCGTCGTGGGAAGTCCCGACGATTTTCAAGTTCATCGAGAACCAGGGCAAGGTCGATCGCGACGAGATGTACCGCGTTTTCAACATGGGCATCGGCTTCGTCGTGATCATCCCCAAGAACCAGATGACAAAGGCGACGAACATCCTCAAGGCCCAGCACCAGCCGTATCACGTCATCGGCGTGATACGCAAGGGCAAGGGAATCGTCACCTACAAGAACTGACCGGGGCTGTCAATGGCGGTCGCTGGCAGATTTGACCTTGAAGAGGCGCGGCGCGAGGCCCAGGCGGCCAAGCGCGCCGCGCGCATTCGCTCGATAGTGTCAAATGTGACGCTTGTCGTCGTCCTTCTCGCCGTTGCAATCGGCGGCAAGATCGGCTGGGACAAGTGGCAGGAGAGGCGCGAGGCGGAACGCGCCGCCGCCGAGGCCGCGCAGATCGCCGAGGAGAAGGCGAGGGCCGAGCAGCAGCGCGCGGCGGACGCGAAGGCGAAGGCGCTTGCCGAGAAACGCGAGGCGGAACGCAAGGAGCTCGAGGCGAAGCGAGAGGCGGAACGCAAGGCGCGCGAGGAGGCGCGCGAGCGCGAGAAGCGCGAACGCGAGGAGGCGCGGGTCCGCGAGGAGGAGCGCCGCCACGCGGAGGCCGAGTTCCGCGCCGCGCAGCAGGAGCTAAAGAAGTTCGAGGACGCGAAAGTCTCGATGCTCGACTTCCGCCCCGAGACGTACGTGTGCTTCGAGTACGGTCTCGAGAAAGCCGCGAAGATATCCGTCGACGAGAGCAAGTGGGGGACGCTCGCCGCGCATTCCGAGAGGCGCCGCACTGCGGAGTTCCTCGAGATGCTTCGCGACGACAGCGTCACCAACGTCATCTCGGACACGTGCTATCCCGACCGCGCGACGTTCGACCATCTTCTCGACAACCTTGCGGCCGAGCGCTTTACGCTCGTCTTGCACCTCGCCGAGGAGTGGCGTGACCGTCGGCTCGCGCTCGTCTCGACTGACATCGAGAAGGGCCTTGCCGCGCCAGAGGGGCTGCGTCCGATCAAGGCGGGCGGAAAGGTCGCCGGATGGACGGTTCCCTTCGCGTACGGCGACAAGACTCCGTTCTTCCTTCTCGAGCAGGCGACCGCCGACCGCCTCGCGCGCGAGTGGGCGCAGTTCCGCCGCAAAGTGCGCATTGACGCGGCGAAGCTTGACAACAAGGACCAGTTTGTCGCGGAGAAGCTCGAGAAGGAGCTTCCTGAGTTCGCGCGGACGGTAAGGATCGAAGTCACTTCAGTTCCCGTCGAGACGACGAAAAAGGACGATGCGAAAAAGAAGGACGCGAAGAAGCGTTCCTTGATGCGGGGTTCCAATTCCGACATGCGGAGGATGAACGGCCCGCAGCGCAGATGAGGCGAACATGAGAAAAGACCTTGAGAAGCTCAACGCCCTCGGCCGCTCCGTAGCAGCGCCGAAGGACTACGATCCATCTGTTCTCGACTCGTTCGACAACAAGCATGCGGAGCGCGACTACTGGGTGACGTTCACTGCGCCCGAGTTCACGACTCTCTGCCCGAAGACCGGCCAGCCCGACTTCGCGACGCTCACGATCCGCTACATCCCCGCGAAGAAGCTCGTCGAGTCGAAGTCGCTAAAACTCTACCTCTTCGGCTTCCGCAACCACGGCGATTTCCACGAGGATGTCGTGAACGTCATTTACGACGACCTTGTAAAGCTCCTTAAGCCGAAGTACATGGAAGTCTACGGCAAGTTCGCCGCGCGCGGCGGCATCACGATAGACCCGTTCGTGAACGGTGGCGCGGGCGCGAAGTACAAGGCGCTCGCCGCAAAGCGCTTCGAGAACTGGTCTGGCGTGCGCGACTGATCGCGGCGAAATGAAGTTCTGGGGCATAACCGGCACCAACGGCAAGATCTTCGCCGAGTTCCTTCGCGCCGGTGGTTTCCGCACGGGCTACATTACGACCGTCGAGGCGTTTGACGGAGCGCGGCATTTCTACACCGGCTACACGACGCCACCGCTCGCGCAGTTGAAGGAGATATACGCTGCGATGGAGGCGAACGGCTGCACCGACTGTGTCATGGAAGTCTCCTCACATGCGATCCACCAGAATCGCGTGGGCTTTGGTGATGTCACGTCTTTTTCCGGCGGCGCGTTCACGAACATTTCGGAAGATCACCTCGACTACCACAAGACGATGGAGGAATACTTCCGCGTCAAACTCTCGTTCGCAGAGCGGATCGCGCGGGAGAATTCGTCCGGCAAGGCGCCTCCTTTCGCCGTCTGCATCGATGGCGAGGGAGGCGAGAGAATGTACGAGGCATGCCGGAAAATCTCCGGACTGGACGTATTTCCCGTGTCGGCAAGGCCCTCTGTATTTGACTTATCGAAGCTCCAGCTTGTCGGCGACTACAACAAGTCCAACGTCGCCCTTGCGGCCGCGCTCGCCCTTGTTGCCGGCGTTCCGTATGATGCCATACAGCGCACGATTCCGACGCTTGCTCCGCGCTGGGGTCGGCTTGAGCGCGTTACTAATCCCGCCGTCAAAGCAGCGGTCTATGTCGACTTTGCGCACACGCCCGACGGTCTCGAAAAAGTCCTTTCCGCCGCGCGCGGCTTCACGCCGCAGGGCGGCCGTCTCTGGGTTGTCTTTGGCGCTGGCGGCGATCGCGATCCAATGAAGCGCCCGCTTATGGGCGAAGCCTGCGCTAAGCTCGCTGACTCACTTGTTGTCACGAGCGACAATCCGCGAAGCGAAGATCCTGTAAAAATCATGGATGCAATAATCGAGGGCGTCAAACGCGCATCGGCAAAGCCGTCGCTCGTTCGAGTAGAGCCAGATCGCCGCGAGGCGATTTCGTTTGCGCTCGCGAACGCCGGTTCCAGCGATGTCGTGATCATCGCCGGCAAGGGGCACGAGACGACGCAGGAGATTGCTGGCGTGAAGTATCCGTTCGACGATCGCGAAGTCGTTCGCACGTTCTCCAAGCTTGCGCCACGGTAGTACGCCGCGCGTGGAAATTTGGTAAAATAAAAGCACAATGCATCTTGGACTGACAGTGTTGGCGGCAATTTGGACCTTCCATTCCGCGCCGCTCGCCGTAGAACCCGCGACGGGACGCGAGTCCCTGCCGGGCGTTTACGAAATACGTGTGCCGTCGAAGGGCTCTTGCGGCTGGTGGGAAACGTCGCGCGGAATCATTCCGCTGGGAAGCTGCAGGCTCCGCGCAACCGCGGAAATTTCGCTCGACGACGCTAACGACTCCGCCTACAACGACGTCATGATGTTCGTCCGCTGGAATTTTCCGAACGATGGCAGGGATCGGTCAAAGTCTGGCAACGGCATAGACAAGGGCAAGTTCTACCAGCGCGACTTTGTCGCCTATACAGACAAGATAGAGAACGGAAAGACGGTCCGCATGTTCGACGAGACATTTGCCGTCCCCGGCGAGTGCGACTCCGTCGAAGTCGAGTTCATCGCCAAGTGGCACCCGATGACGGTGTCGATACGCGATTTATCCGTCGCCACCGCAGAGCTAGAAGCGAAGCCACGGAAAGTCCGATGTGTCGTCGGGAATCCCCACGAGAGGACGGCGAACGCCATAATCGCGGCGCGGCGCAGGGCTGGCGAGGAGATGACGGGCGAGAAGACGATGGCCATTCAGCTCGCGCAGATCGAGGCGTGTCTCACCAACATCTTCGCGCATGTCGAAAACCCAGACATCATCCTCTTTGCGGAATGCCTTTCAACGCAGGGAGCGCCCGATCCCGCGTCCGTTGCGGAGCCGGTGCCCGGAGGCCCGAGCTGGCGTCTCGCAGAGAAATATGCGACGAAGTACCGCTGCAACATCGCGATGAACGTCCGCGAGCGCGATGCCGAGGGCCAGTGCCACAACACTGTCTTTGTCTGCGACCGAGAAGGCAAGCTCGCCGGGCTCTACCGCAAGACGCACCTCACGAGCGGCGAGTACCAGATGGGGCTCGTCCCAGGCGACGGCTTTCCCGTCTTCGATCTCGACTTTGGGCGCGTCGGCGCGCTCGTCTGCTGGGACAACTGGTTCTCCGAGTCCATAAAGCTCGTGAAGCGCAACGGCGCGGAGATTCTTCTTTTCCCGCTCGCGGGCTGTGCGCAGGACCATGTCGACACCGTGTTCCCCGCGCGCGCGATCGACGCCGGGATCCCGATTCTCGTCGCAATGCGCCAGGGACATCTCCCAAGCGGCATCATCGACCGCGACGGAGCGTGGGTCGCCAAGACTTTCGAGGACTGCGGCTATGCTGTCGCGGACATCGACCTGAACGAGCGCAAACGGACGTTCTGGCTCTCGGTAGGCCCCGGGCAGGGCGATCCCTACGAGCTCTACTACGACGAGTCGCGGCCGGCGCTCTACGAGAATTTCAACTGGAAACAACCAAGAAAGTGAGGATAGCGATGATGAAATGGATCAAGAGGGGAATCCCGCTTGCGGCGCTGCTCGCCTGTGGGTGCGCAATCGAAGGCGATAGACCGGACGCCGAGTCGCTCGTCACGAACGTCGCCTTTGTCGACAAGTTCGACCTGTCCGGCGCGACGTGCGGGATGGGCAAGCGCGTCCGGGCGTGCCAGTCCGTCGACGGCCACCCGCTCACGGTCGGCGGCGTAAAGTACGAGAGCGGCTTCGGCACTCATCCCGAAAGCGCCATTCTCTTCCGCGCGGACGGCAAGGTGCTGGCGTTCGACGCGCTTGTGGCGATTGACGACGACGCGGCAACGGCGGGCTCCGGCAAGAGCTACGGCAAGCCGATTGCGCAGTTCAGGGTCTGGGCGGACGGCCGCGTCGTCTGGTCGTCTGGAGAACTCAAGCTCGGCCAGAAGCCGGTCGAGGCGCACGTCAATCTCGCAGGCGCGCGCGAGATCGTCCTTGAGACGACGGGCGGCGGCGAGTGGTCGGCGTTCGACGCCACGAACGCGGACTGGCTCGACGCGCGTTTCACGTGCGAGGGCAAGGCGAAGCTCGAGGTCGTGAAGGATGCCGCGCTGACGCGACAGCTCGGCATCTTGACGCCGCCAGAAAAGCCCGAGCCGCAGATCAACGGCGCGGACATCTGGGGCGTGAGGCCCGGCCATCCCGTGATCTTCCGCGTCGCGACGAGCGGCGCGCGGCCTATCAAGTTCTCCGCGAAGAACCTTCCCGACGGCGTGACGCTTGACGAAAAGGGCGTGCTGCGCGGAACGGCGCCCCTGAAGGGCGGCGACTACGATATCGAGGTGACGGCCGAGAACGCGAAGGGCAAGGCGACGCGCACGATTCGCCTCGCCGTCGGCGACACGATCGCGCTCACGCCGCCGCTGGGCTGGAACAGCTGGAACACGCTTTGCTACCGGCTGACGCAGGAGAAGGCGATGGCTGCGGCGAAGGCGATGGACGAGTCTGGGCTCGCCGACCACGGCTGGGCCTACGTCAATCTCGACGACTGGTGGGAGATGAACAACTCGGGGTGCCCGCGCGTCGAGTCCAGAAAGCAGGATTTCGGCGGACGCGAGGACGTGATCGGCCCTGCGCGCGACGCAAACGGCAAGATCATCCCCAACCGCTCGTTCCCCGACATGAAGGGCCTGACGGACTACATCCACTCGCTCGGCCTCAAGGCGGGGCTCTACTCGTCGCCTGGACCGCTGACGTGCGGGCGCTGCGAGGGCAGCTACGGCCATGAGCTCCAGGACGCCGAGAGCTGGGCGGAGTGGGGTTTCGACTACGTCAAGTACGACTGGTGCACCTACGGCGACATCTTCAAGAAGGAAACCGAAGGCGTTTCGGAGGAGGATCGCATCAAGGCATACGCCAAGCCCTACCGGCTCATGAACGAATGCCTGAAAAAGCAGAAGCGCGACATCCTCTACTCCTTCTGCCAGTACGGCATGGGGCATGCCGAGCTCTGGGCGCGCGAGTCGGGCGCGAACTGCTGGCGCTCGTTCGGCGACCTCAAGGATGCGTGGCATTGGATGGAGCTTGCGCTCGAGGGGCGGATCGGCGCGGACAACTACTGGAAGTACAACGGCCCCGGCTGCTGGGCCGACCCCGACATGATGATCGTCGGCCAGCAGTTCTCGTTCGGCAGCGACCACCCGACGTATCTTACGCCCAACGAGCAGTATACGCACGTCTCGCTCTGGGCGATGGTCGGCTCGCCGCTTCTGATCGGCTGCGACCTCACGACGCTCGACGACTTCACGAAGAACCTCCTGATGAACGACGAGGTGATCGCCGTCAGCCAGGACCGGCTGGGCAAGACCGCGCGCCGGATCCGCCATACGGACGCGGAGAGCGTCTGGACGCGTCCGCTCTCGAAGGGCTTTACCGCAGTCGCGCTCGTCAACCGCTATCCCTTCGCGCGCGAGATCAAGGTTTCGTTCGCGGAACTCGGCCTTTCGGGCGAGTGCTGGGTCAAGGACCTGTGGCGGCAGAAGTGCGAGGGCAAGCATTCGGGCTTCTACGTCGCTGAGGTTCCCGCGCATGCGACGAAATTCGTGAAAATGCGCCCGAAGGACTGCCCGAAGTGCGACGACTGAAGAGAGGCAAAAAGATGGACAGACGCGAATTCCTTGCATCGCTTTCCGCAGCCGCGCTTGCCGGCTGCTCGACAGGCGCCGCCCGCCGCCGCGCGCCCGCGCGCCTTGCGACGAGCGAGTTCCACGTCTTCTCGAAGATGTTCCAGCCGCCGGTCGTGGAGACGCCGGAGAAGCTCTGCGAGCTGATGAAGGGCGCGGGCTACGACGGAATCCAGTGGACGGTGAGGAAGGGCGGCCATGTCGAACCGGCCGACGCCGCGGCAAATCTGCCGCGTCTCGTCAAGATCGCGGAGGGCTTTGGCCTCAAGTCCCGCTCGATATGCACCGACATCACGGCTGACGCGGCGGGGAAGCCGGGGCTCACGCCTGGCGCGGAGACGGTGCTCAAGGTCGCCGCGGACTGCGGCGTCGAGATGTTCCGCCCCGCCTACTTCTTCTACGACGCGAAGACCGAGACGTTTTCGCAGTCGCTCGACCGCATCCGCGGCGGATTTGCCGCGCTCGCGCGCCTCGCGGCAAGGACGGGCGTGAAGGCGACCTACCAGAACCACTCTTCGTGGGGACCGAGCGTGTTCGGCGGGCTCGTCTGGGATGTCTACGAGTGCATACGTGACCTCGACCCGGCGGACGTCGGGCTAGAATACGATCCGATGCACGCGTTCTTCGAGACAAACCTCTCGTGGACGCACGGGCTTGAGCTCGTCGCGCCGTGGATTGCGTCCGTGGACCTGAAGGACTTCCACTACCAGAGCGACCCGAAGAATCCGAAGAAGATGAAAAAGCAGATGGTCGCGGCGGGCGAGGGGGTCGTGCCGTGGGCCGAGACGAAGAAACTCCTGGACGCGAACGGCGTCAAGCCGCTCTATATCCTCCACTTCGAGTACGACTTCGACAAGACCGACCTCAAGAAGACTGTCGCGACGGAACTCGCGGGATTCAAGCGGGTGTTCGCATAGTAATCTTATGGTATAATCTACGACATGAACATCGTCGAAAAACTTGCAGGGCTCATACGCGACACGAGTTCGTCGCTCCCGCCGGACGTGGAAGCGGCGATCAGGAAGTCTTTTCGCGGCGAGGCGCGCGGGTCGTCCGCGTCCGTCGTCCTCGGGACGATACTCGACAACGTGCGTCTTGCGCGAAAGCTCGGCTCGCCGCTTTGCCAGGATACGGGGACGCTCGCGTTCTACGTCGACGCGGCGCTTCGCCGCAAGGTCTCGCCCGTAGTCGTCAAAAAGGCGGTCGCGCTTGCGACGGCACGCGGGTATCTGCGAAAGAACTGCATCGACTCCGTGACAGGCAAGTCCTACGACGACAACTGCGCGGACGGGGCTCCCGTGATTCACTACGTCGACTGGCAGAAGCCTGGGTGCGTGACGCTTGTCATGAAGGGCGGCGGCAGCGAGAATATGTCGCGCCAGTATTCGCTGCCCGATGCGTCGCTTGCGGCGGGGCGCGATCTCGCGGGCGTGAGGAAGTGCATCCTCGACGCGGTTCGCAAGGCGCAGGGCTTTGGCTGTGCACCGGGGATACTTGGCGTCTGCATCGGCGGCGACCGCGCGACAGCGTATGAAGTCGCGAAGGAGCAGCTTCTCCGTCCGCTCGGCGCGGCTGGCGCATCGAAGGACGCGACGCTCAGGCGGCTTGAGAAGGAAATTCTGAAGGACGCAAACTCCCTCGGCATAGGCCCGATGGGGCTTGGTGGGAAGACGACGCTTCTTGGCGTCAGGATTGCGGCGCGTCCGCGCGTGCCCGCGAGCTTCTTCGTGACCGTCGCCTATATGTGCTGGGCGTGCAGACGTGGAGAAGTTTGTGTCTTAGCCGTGTAGAACATGTAGAACGTGTAGAAGATTTAGCGTTTTTACATGTAGCGCCTGCAAACTTTTAGAAACAAAGCGAAAACGAACAGGGGAAGACAAAAATGACAATGGAAGAGGCCCGCGCCTATTTCTCGGAAGACCGGTTCGCCACCGAGAACGGAATAACGCTCGACGAGTTGGACGGCGAGCATGCCGTGACCTCGATGACGCTTTCGCCACGCCACAGGAACGCCTTCGGCGGCGTCATGGGCGGCGCGATATTCACCCTTGCCGATTTCGCCTTCGCCGCGCTTACGAACGACCGCGAAAGAGTGACGGTGGCCCAGCAGGTCTCAATAAGCTACCTCTCTGCGGCAAAGGGAACGCGCCTCATAGCGACTGCCCGCTACAGGAAGGACGGCCGCAGCTCTTGCGTCGTGAACGTCGATGTCACAGACGACACCGGGCGCGACATCGCGCAGTTCGTCGGCACCGGCTTCAAGCTGAAATAGTCAGCCGAACTGTCGATTGGATTGCTGGCGGGGACATGGTCGGGGGGATTTGTGATATAATACAGCGCATAAGGAACGCGCATCCATGAGGGCTGAACCCAAGTAGGCCAAAAGTGCCTGGCGCCATGAAAGCCGCAATTAAACGAACGATAGTCATCCTGCTTCTGCTTGTATTTGTGCAGGCGTTTGGCAAGCCGCCTCAAAATCGGGATGACGAGTTGTCTGATGCAAGAAATAATGTTGCGGCGGCTGTCGCCCATGCGCTCTCCGAGCCGCGCTCCGACAAGGTCCTGCTCCAGGCGCTTCCCGCGCGCGACTGGCGCGAGGCGACGCCGCTCGGGAACGGACGCCTCGGAGCGCTTGTCCACGGCCGCGCTTCCGACGAGCGCGTCACGTTCAACCACGAGGCGCTCTACAACTGGGCGAGCCGCGGCGAGATGCCCGATCTCTCAGGTCTCCTCCCCAAGGTGCGCGCGCTTCTCGCCGAAGGACGCTTCGCCGAGGCGAACCGGCTCTATCCCGAAGCACTGAAGGCGTCCGGCTACAAGAGCGCGACAGGCAAGTTCTTCCCGGCGTTCGATCTGCGCCTCCGCTGCGGGACCGACGGTGTCTTCTGCGATTACGCGCGCGAACTCGACATGTCGCGCGGCGTCTGCACTGTGCGCTGGACCGACGACGGCGGCACATGGGAGCGTACGTCGTTCGTCTGCTGCGCGAACGGCGCGAGCGATCCTTTCGTAATGCGTGTCCGCCGCGACGGTAGGCCGTTCTCCGCCGAGGTGTCCCTGCCGCGCCACGACTTGATCGACTTCCCGGAATATGGTGGATGGGACGACTTCTCCGCCGAGGCGGGCGCACGGTCGGTTCTTTCCACCGTGAAGACGCCGGACGGTCTCTCCTTTTGCGGCATGGCGCGCATTCTCTCGACTGACGGCAAAGTCGCAAAAGCCGAGGGGGTGAAGGGGAAGGTTCCGTCGCTCCGCGTCGAAGCGGCGCACGAGCTTGTCCTTTTCGTAGACGTAAGGGACAGCGCGATCTCGTTCGCCGACTTCGAGGCGTCTCTTGCGCCGCTTTGCGACGGACGGTCGTTCGACGCGCTTCTCTCCGGCCACTCCGCGGAGTTCTCGAAGCGCTTCCGCGAGACGACGTTCTCCCTCGGCGCGGCGGATGCGCCGCGCGAATCGAACGAGCGCCTTCTTCTCGACGCCTATGCGAAGGCGCCCGACGCGCGGCTCGTCGAGAAGATGGCGGACTTCGGGCGCTACCTTCTCCTCTCGTCCTCCGGTTTCGGCTGCGCGCGCCCCGCGAACCTCCAGGGCGTCTGGAACGGCGACTATTCGCCTGCATGGGGTGCGACGTATTTCCTCGACGAAAATGTCGCGATGATGTACTGGCAGGCGCTTCGCGGCGGGATGTCCGAGACGCTGCTGCCTCTTTTCGACCTGCTCGACCGCTGGAAGGACGACTTCCGGACGAACGCGCGGCGGCTCTGGGGCTGCCGCGGGTTCGTCCTGCCGCTCTACATGGGCGATCGCGGCGGACTCAAGGGAGATTTTCAGCCGCACTGCGTGTACTGGACCGGCGCGGGCGCGTGGATAGCCTCGTTCCACTGGGACTACTGGCTCTGGACGGGGGATCGCGCGTTTCTTCGCGACCGTGCATGGCCGTTTCTGCGCGAGACGGCGCTTTTCTACGAGGACTTTCTCCATGAAGGCTCCGACGGGCTTCTCCACGCCGCGCCCGCTGTCTCTCCCGAGAATTCGCCCGTCGTCGAAGGCGGCGCAAAGATCGATGTCTGCGTCGATCCGACAATGGAGATCGCGCTCGTGCGCGAACTTCTGAATCATGCGCTTGCCGCCGCAGCGGAGCTCGGAATCGACGACGCGCAGACCGCGCGCTGGCGCAAGATGCTCGCGAAACTTCCGCCCTACAGAACAAACGAGCGCGGCGCTCTTTGCGAATGGCTCGACCCGCGTTTTGGCGACAACGACCACCACCGGCATCTCTCGCATCTCTATCCGCTCTTTCCCGGGCGCGAGATCGCGCCCCACCGCGACGCCGCGCTCTTCGCGGCCGCGAAGAAGGCGACAGAGGCGCGGCTTGCGACGGGACTCCCGGACCAGACGGGATGGAGTCTGGTGCACATGGCCTGCGTGTGGGCGCGGCTCGGAGAGGGAGATCGGGCGCTTGGGTGTCTTGAGCAGCTTCTGCGCTGCTGCACGGGCTCCAATCTCTTCACTCGGCACAACGACTGGCGCGGCATGGGTGTCACGCTGGAGATGCTGCACGGCACGACCCCGCCCATCCAGCTCGACGCCGCGTATGGTTTCGCCGCCGCCGTTCAGGAGATGGTGCTCGGCATCGACGAGACGTCGCTGCGCATCCTTCCGGCGCTGCCTGCGGCGTGGAGACATGGTTCGATTAAGGGCCTCCGCGCGCCGGGCGGAGTGAAAGTCGATATTTCGTGGGGAAACGGAGAGTGGCAGTCTGTGGTTTCGCTCGACGGCGCCTTCGCGGCTCGCAGCCTTGACGTCTACATGCCGGCCTCCCCCGAACTGCGGCGTGTCGACCTGAAGCCCGGCGATGCCGTCAGGCTGTACGGCTTTTTGAAGTGACATGTCGATTCCAGTCCGGGGGCATGCGGGCGAAAATATGATATAATCACAGACAAGACAGATTCGCAGATGAAAGAACTTAGATATCCGTTTGACGAGAGGCAGGTTCGCGCGCTGAAGGCGGGCGATTCCGTTAGCATCTCCGGCATCGTCCACACTGGGCGCGACAAGTTTCACAAGTTCTTCGCGGACGGCGGGAAGATCCCCGTCGACTTCCACGACGGTGCGCTCTACCACTGCGGGCCGGTTTGCGTCAAGCGCAAGGACGGCTGGGCGGTCGTTTCCGCAGGGCCGACGACGAGCGTAAGGGAAAATCCATACGAGCCCGCCTTCATCAAGTCGTCTGGCGTCCGCATCATCATCGGAAAGGGTGGAATGGACGACGCGACTCTCGCTGCCATGAAGAAGTGCGGTTGCGTCTACGTGCAGGCAGTTGGCGGCGCGGGCGCGCTTTACGCCGCTTCGGTGAAAAAGGTCGCAGGAGTTGACCTTCTCGACAAGTTCGGCGCGGCAGAGGCGTGCTGGCATTTCGAAGTCGAGGGGTTTCGCGGGGTGGTCGCTATGGACGCCCGCGGAAATTCGCTTTTCGACAAGGTCGCCTCAGCGGCAGACGCGCGTCTCAAAGAGATTCTCTGACCTTTCGCTCGACGTCTTGGACGACTAGTCCCGCGAGCGCGAAGCCGAAGATGGCCGTTGTGTGGGCGATCGTGCCGTTTATGCGCGCCTTTGACGAGCACCATTCGTGCGTTGCGAGCGAACTCTCGCCGACGCCCGGGTCCTTCGGGCATACGCACTCGCCGAGGCCGCACCCCGCGCCTGCCGGCCCCAGGTTCTCTCGGCGCTCTGGGCTCCACACGCACTTGAATTTCCGCGCCGGCATTCCGCCTGTCTTCTTGAACTTCGTGCGCAGTGCGCGCGCTAAGCCGTCGCCTTCAACCTTGCGGAACTCGGTTGCGCGGATTTGGAAGGGATCCATCTTCAGCGCCGCGCCCATCGAGGCGAAGAGCGTCACCGTCGGAATCGAGAGCGCGTGGCGTATGAGCGCCGCCTTGCAGTCGAGGGAGTCTATCGCGTCTATGACGTAGTCGTATTCGTCCAGCGCGAATTCCCCTGCCGTCTCGGGCGAGTATATCTGCTGCCGCACATCGAGCTCGACGAGGGGGTTGATCTCCTTCAGACGCTTTGCGAGGACATCCGCCTTGACCTGCCCCGCGGTCTTCGTCGTGGCCATCAGCTGCCGGTTCACGTTCGTGATGCAGACGCGGTCGGAGTCCACGAGGAGCAGTTTCCCGATGCCAGACCTGACGAGCGACTCGGCGCACCAGCTGCCCACGCCGCCGAGCCCGAATACAGCGACTTTCGTGCGCGCGAGCGCGTCGAGTGCCTCGGTTCCGAGC
>CADCGZ010000070.1 GCA_902801025.1 uncultured bacterium
CGACGGCTGGGCGTACGACATCGGCTACGGCGGGCTTGACCACGTCCTTGCCTCGGGCAAGAACATCAAGATCCTCGTCATGGACACCGAGGTGTACTCCAACACGGGCGGGCAGGCCTCCAAGGCGACGCCTACCGGCGCCATCGCGAAGTTCGCGGCGTCCGGCAAGGTGCAGGCCAAGAAGAACCTCGGCCTCATGCAGATGCAGTACAAGAACGTCTACGTCGCGTACGTCTCGATGGGCACCAACCCCGCGGCGACCGTGAAGGCGTTCAACGAGGCCGAGAACTACAATGGTCCTGCGATCATCATCGCGTACGCGCACTGCATCGAGCAGGGTCTCCTCACGAAGACGGGTCCTGCGCACCAGAAGGCGGCGGTCGAGTCCGTCCACTTCCCGCTCTGGACGTACAACCCGACGACCGGCAAGGTGAAGCTCGACAGCGCCGACAAGTCCGACACCGTCTCCTTCGCGGCGAACGCCGTCTCGAAGGAGCTTGGCGAGAACCGCTTCAAGCAGTTCAAGGACAACTACGCCCTCCTCAAAAAGCTCTCCGAGATGTAAGCCAGGTTGGGTCGTGCGCACCTGCGCGACCACAAACCCAAAACGCATGGCGCGGCACTTGTTGCCGCGCCTCCGTTTTTGGTATAATTTACACCATGAAACTCGACCCGACGAAGATGAAGGACTGGCAGATCGCAGAAGCTGCCGAAGAGAATCTAAAATCAGCCGCCGCGCTCGCACAGGAGCTGGGGCTTCAGGAGGACGAGTGGACGCCCTACGGCAAGGTGCTCGCAAAGGTCGACGTCACAAAGGTGCTGAAGCGCGTCGGCGCAGGCCGCAAGGGGAAGTACATCGACGTCACGGCAATTACCCCGACCGCCCTCGGCGAGGGCAAGACGACGACGACTCTCGGCCTCGTCGAAGGCCTCGGCAAGCTCGGGAAGAAGGTCGTCGGCTGCGTTCGCCAGCCGTCGGGCGGGCCGACTTTCAACATCAAGGGCAGCGCGGCAGGCGGCGGGCTCGCGCAGGTCGTGCCGCTCACGGCGCTTTCACTTGGGCTTACCGGCGACATCGACGCGATTACCAACGCCAACAACCTCGCTATGGTCGCGCTCAACTCGCGGATGCAGCACGAGCGCAACCACGACGACGCATGGCTCGCTGAGCGCGGATTGAAGCGCCTCGACATTGATCCTGAGCGCATCCAGTTCCGCTGGGCGATGGATTTCTGCGCACAGGGTCTCAGAAACATCGAGATCGGGCGCGGCGGCAAGCTCGACGGCTTCAACTGCTCGAGCGGCTTCTACATCACGGTTGCGTCGGAGGTGATGGCGATACTCGCGATGAGCGCTGACCTCGCGGACCTAAGGAAGCGCCTCTCGAAGATCATCGTCGCCTATTCGAAGAGCGGCGCTCCAGTCACGACGAAGGACCTTGAGGTCGACGGCGCGATGTGCGCGCTTCTCGTGAACGCGATCCAGCCAACGCTGATGCAGTCGATCGAGGGCCAGCCGATGTTCGTCCATGCGGGGCCTTTCGCCAACATCGCGATCGGGCAGAACTCGGTCGTCGCGGATCGCCTCGCATGCGCACTTGGCGACTACGTCGTCACGGAGTCGGGGTTCGCAAGTGACATGGGATTTGAGAAGTTCTGGAACATCAAGTGCCGCTGTTCGGGGCTCAAGCCCGACGCCGTCGTGCTTGTCGCGACCGTCCGCGCGCTCAAGGCCCATGGCGGCGCACCTGCTGTCAAGGCGGGCCTTCCGCTCGACCCGGTGTACACGACCGAGAACCTCGAGCTCCTTGAGAAGGGATGCGAGAACCTTCTCGCGCACATCGACATCATTCGCCGCGCGGGCATCCAGCCCGTCGTCTGCCTCAACGCGTTCTACACCGACACCCAGGCCGAGCGCGACCTCGTGAGGCGCGTCGCCGAAGGAGCGGGCGCGACGTTTGCCGTGAGCGACCACTGGCTCAAGGGCGGCGATGGCGCGATAGAGCTTGCCGAAGCGGTTATTGCCGCTTGCGAGAGACCTAACAATTTCGCCTTTCTCTGCGACCTCGAAGAACCCCTTAAGGACCGCATCGAAAAGCAAGTCAAGGAAGTCTACGGCGGCGACGGCGTCGACTTCGAGCCGCTGGCGCTTGAAAAGCTCGCGGCGTTCCAGTCGAACCCAGAGACTGCGCGTCTCCCGATTTGCATTGCGAAGACTCAATACTCGCTTTCCCACGACCCGAAGCTTCTCGGCCGTCCGAAGGGCTGGCGCATGCCGGTCAAGGATATCCTCATATACAGCGGCGCGGGTCTAATTGTTCCCGTGGCGGGAGAAATCAAGCTTATGCCGGGGACTTCGGCGTCGCCAGCCTACCGCCGCATCGACGTCGACGTTGAAACAGGAAAGGTGAAAGGGCTATTCTGATGAAACGACAGATTGTCCTCGTTATCTCGCTCGTAGCCGGCCTTATCGCCGCGCTTCTCACGCGCACGTACCTCACGGTCAAGGAGAACGAGATCAAGGCAGAGAAGGCGAAGCTCATAAAGAAGTATGGCACCGTTGACGTCCTCGCGTTCAGCCACGACACGCCGTCTGGATCGGTGCTCTCGAAGGCCGACTTCGGCAAGTTGACCGTTCCCGCGATGGGCATGCGTGGGCAGGCGGTGACCGAGGAAAACCTTTCCGACGTCATAGGGCGCAAGCTCTTGGTTGGGCACAAGACGAAGGAAGTCCTCTTCTGGAGCGATGTCGAGGGCGGCGATCCCCACGCAAAGGGGCTTTCTGCCGACGTGAAGCGCCAGATGCGCGCGATGTCGATCAACGTGAACGGCGCGGCGGCTGTTAGCGGCATGATAAAGCCGAACGACCATGTCGACGTAATCGGCACGTTCAACTTCCCAGACGATGATGGCAAGATCAAGCGCGGCGATCCCGTGACATGCACGATTCTCCAGAATGTCCTCGTCCTCGCAACTGGCAAGGACACTTCGAAGACCCAGTCGCGCGAACTCGGGATGGTCGGCGGTTCCAACTACTCGACGGTGACGCTCGAGGTGAACCCTCGCGAGGCAGAGATGCTCGCTTTCGCCGAGCAGATAAAGGGGCGGCTCATACTTACGCTCCGCAACCGCAACGACACTTCTTCCGAAAAGGAGCTCCCGCAGGTCGACTACCTGAAGATACGCCAGGAGATGGAGGAGCTCAACCTCAAGCGCCAGCAGAAGCTCGGGGGGAGGTAGCGATGGTCCTTACTACCCTCATAGGCGGAGATCGCGAAACCCGCACGCTCGCGGACGGAACCTACATGATAGGGCGCAATCCCTCGTGCCCCGTCTGCTTTAGCTTTCCCGACGTATCCGAGCGTCACGCGATCCTGACCGTGAGGAACGGAAAGGCCATTATCGAAGACCTCCATAGTGCAAACGGGACATACGTAAACGGTGAGCAGATAGATGGCCCCGTAACGCTCGACAGCGGAATGGTCGTGCAGATCGGCGAGTCGATGTTGCGCGTCTGCGATGAGAACGACTGGGCGGCTAATGCTGCCGAGCCCGCCGCACGCGAATCGCCAGTCGAGGAGCAGGTCAATGCAGCTCCCGTTGCCGAAGACAATGAAGAAGCGCCGCCGCCAGACCCGCTGCGCGAACTCAGGCGCAGTGTCCAGGAGCAGATACAAAAGGAGCTCCTGAAGCGCATGGACATGAAGCGCCTCACCATGCAGGGCGTCGACCGCGAGGGGCTTGAGGACACTGCGCGAGAGAAGATTCGCCAGATCATCGACGAAGTCGTCGCCAATGGGCGGCTTCCCGACGGCATTGACCCCGTCCGCCTCGAAGACGACGTTTTCAACGAGGCGATGCGCCTGGGGCCTCTTGAAGACCTGCTTGCCGACGACACCGTGAGCGAAATCATGGTGAACGGTCCCGACAAGGTCTACATCGAGCGCGGCGGAAAGCTTATCCTTTCAGACTGCCAGTTCACCGACGACGCGAGCGTCCTATCGGTGATCGAGCGCATCATCGCGCCGCTCGGCCGTCGCTGCGACGAATCTCAGCCGTATGTCGACGCGCGTCTTGCCGATGGTAGTCGCGTAAACGCGATTATCGCTCCGCTTGCTCTTTCGGGCCCAACTATCACGATACGAAAGTTCTCCAAGAAGGCGCTTACGCCAGATGACTTCATCCGATTTGGAACATGGACGCACAACGCGGCGGAATTCATGAAACTCTGCGTGTGGCTCAGGAAGAACGTCATTGTCGCGGGCGGAACGGGATCGGGCAAGACGACTCTCCTTAACCTTCTTTCCGGCTACATCCCCCACAGCGAGCGCATCGTGACCGTCGAGGACGCGGCGGAACTTCGTCTCCAGCAGCCGCACGTAGTCCGCCTTGAGGCGAGGCCGCCGAACATCGAGGGGAAGGGCGCAGTGCCGATTCGCGATCTCGTGAAGAACTGCCTCAGAATGCGTCCCGATCGCATCATCGTCGGCGAATGCCGCGGCGGCGAAGCTCTTGACATGCTTCAGGCGATGAACACCGGCCACGACGGGTCGCTCACGACCGTCCATGCGAACTCGCCGCGCGACGTCATATCGCGTCTCGAGACGATGGTTCTGATGAGCGGGATGGAGCTTCCCTCGCGCGCGATACGCGAACAGATCGCCTCGGCGGTCGACATCATCATCCACGAGTCGCGTCTTTCCGACGGCTCACGCAAGGTCACTGCGATCACCGAGGTGACGGGGCTCGAGGGCAACCAGATAGTGATGCAGGACCTCTTCGCCTTCAAGCAGAGCGGCGTAGGCCCCGACGGGAAGATCATTGGCGAATTCAAGCCGACGGGCGCGATGCCGACATGGTTCGACCAGCTTGCGGGACGCGGCATCAAGTGCGACCCGAGGATGTTCGACCCGGACTGCACTGCGGACTTCACTGTGGAGAGGAAGAAATGATCCTCTGGCTTTCAGTCGTCCTCTTCGGTCTCTGCTTCGCGGGAATCGCGTGGTATTTCTGCGCCGGCGTGAAGATCAAGTCCGGCTGGCAGAACGGCGAGAGTCCGCTTGCGAGATGGCTCGACCAACGCCGTCGCGACAAGTTCAACGAGCAGCTTCCCGAAGCGCTTGCCACGATGTCGAACGCACTTAGAGCGGGATTTTCGATATCTCAGGCGTTCGACTCTGTCGTTGCGCAGGGCGAAAAGCCGATGTGCGAGGAGTTTGCGATTCTCCAGCAGCAGCTCAGGATCGGCATGAGCTTCGAGGATGCGCTTGAGTCGATGTCTGGCCGCGTCGGTTCCGACGACCTTACGCTCGTCACTACGGCGATCCTCATCAGCCGCAAGACGGGCGGCAATGTTACGGAAATCTTCGACAAGATATCCGAGACTATACGCGGCCGCATGCGCATCGAGCGCAAGGTGAAGACAATGACTGCCCAGGGCCGCATGCAGGGAATCATCGTCTCGGTGATGCCGCTTTTCCTTGGCGTCGTCATGACGGTGATGAAGCCCAAGCTGATGCTGCCGTTCCTCTGCAGCCTCACCGGTGTTGCCTCTGTCGCCGCGGTCATTGTGCTCATAACCGTCGGTTGGCTCATCATCCGCAAGATCATAAAGATCGACGTCTGACGCAGTGTGACGCTCTCTGGCGCCGTAGGGCTTGTGCTTAGCCCTTGAAGAATTTTACGAACGCAGCGGTCGTGGATACGTTCTCTTTGTGCGCCGACTTCGCCTTTAACTCTTCAAGAAGTGCGTCGCACTTGCCGCATCGCCTGCAGTCGTGGGTGTTGGGACAGTTGCGGACCTCGGGCCATAGCGGAGATGCGCCGAGGGCGGCGTTGTCGATGGGAAAGGGGAAGTCGAAGAACGGATCGGTGATCTTCGTCATGTCGCCGTCGTATGAGTAGGTCGCATACGCGCGAATGATCGCCTCGGGATCGGCGTGGCGTCGCGTGGCGAGCTTTACGACGTCGGCGTACTTCTCGTATTCCGGCAGCTCTTCGGGGCGCAGCCAGTTGGCGCGCAGGAAGTCCGCGTAGTTGCCGCGCTCGTAGTTCGTCCGGCAGAGGAATGCCGAGAAGTTGAACTGCTCTCCGGCGACGCTTTGCCCCATGCGGTTATGGCCGTGCAAGTTGTTGTGGAATTGGCGGAAAGGGCAGTCCCGGAGGCACCCTGAGTTTGCGTAAATGCAGAGCGACTTACCGTGTTTCTTGGCCCATTCGTGAAGCATTTTCACATAGTCGAGTTGCCTATGACGGTCGATCCCAGCGTAAAACGAATCGAAGATATCTGTAACATAAGTCAGGGAAATCGCATTTTCTGCATAGACATTTACGCTTATGCGTATCTTTATCTTGGGGAATCGCTTGCGCACTACGGTCGCGATGAAGGGGGAGGTTGTCGTAAGGTGCTCCGGGAGGAGTCCTTTAGAGTCCATTTCGCCGAGCATTTTCGTCACGTGGTCGGCAAGATCTGGAGAAATGGAAATGTCGCCGTAGCAGTTGGCATTGAAAATGGCGTCGAGAGCGATTCCGTTCTCGCGGCACCACGCAAGGTCGGTGTAGATTAGTTCCTTGCGCTCGGGCGTCCAAGGTGCCATCGGGCGGCTTGCCGTCACGCCTGGCCAGGCGAAGAAGACTTCCTTGATTCGATTCGCGTATTTCTCGCAGATTTCGCGGAAAGGCGCGTTGTCGAACCATCCTACTGCAAGCGTTCGCCGAGCATTTTTTGTGGTATTTTTCAAGTTCATCACAATATTCAACGCCTAAGATGTAGTTATGGTTCAGACATTATATCAAAAACCGCCTTCGCGAGCTTGACTATTTTAGCCGCAAAGAACGCAAAGTTCGCAAAGAGGTTTTGGGCTTCGAGGCGGGATTTGCCTAAAAACGACCCTTTGTCCACTCAAAAATGATATACTACGGCCATGAGCGAGACTGTTGCTAAAGAATGCGGACATCGATGCACGGCAAGAAGTCTCTTTACGAATGCTGGTTTGAGGACGGCGATGCGCTCGTCTTCGGCAATCTAACCTGGACTACAAACGAAGAAAGGACAAAAACCATGAAGACCTACAAGACGACTGGAACATGCTCGAGCGCCATCAACTACGAGGTCGCGGACGGCGTTGTGACGAAATGCGAGTTCGTGGGCGGATGCCCGGGCAACACGCAGGGCGTCGCGAAGCTCGTCGTCGGGCGAAAGGTCGAGGAGGTCATCGCGCTTCTGAAGGGCATCCAGTGCCGCAACGGCACCTCCTGCCCAGACCAGCTCGCCCGCGCGCTCGAGGCGGAGCGCACGATACAACAAGATTAAGGGATGCAAGCAATATGAAAACCGGTTTTGACAAGTTCAGGAGATGGCGTCGCTGTTGTGTGGCGATCGCATGTGGTTTGCTGGTCGTTCTTCTTCTTGTCGCTATTATGTCGACATCTTCTGATTTTGTTCATATTGATAATCGTAGCCTCCGTCGAATTGTAGGAGTTATTTGCTTGTTATGCGTGATCATGAATTTCATCACCTTGAATGCATTTAATAATTTACGCTGCCCGCACTGCGGTAAGTTTGTCATGTCAAAATGGCTGGGACGCGACGCCACAGGCCGCAATTGCGCCAGGCGAATAGCAAACCGCCTGCCGATTCAGTGTATTCACTGTGGGAAAGAGATAGCTACAGATTAAAATTCCATTGTGATTGCGAATAGCATTAAGAAGGAGATAGGCATCATGTCAAGTGAAAGAGACTGGAAACTGTTTCGCAAGAGACTGCCTGAATGGCAAGAGCGCTGCATGCAGTCGCAGTAGATGACAACCTTGTATGACAGGGAGGGGAAACAATGCAAAGCGAAAAGAAACTTGCAGTCCTTATAGACGCGGACAATGCGTCAGCAAAGAACCTCAAGCCCATTATGGATGAGGTGGCCAAGTACGGGATGCCGACAATCAAGCATGCCTACGGCGACTGGGCGAAGCTCGCCAACTGGAAAGACGCACTTCTTGACGTAGGCGTGGTTCCTGTTCAGCAGTATGCCTATACGACTGGAAAGAATGCAACGGATGCGGCGCTGATAATCGAGGCGATGGATATACTGCATGACGATGTTGTGGATGGTTTTGTCATTGTGTCAAGCGACAGCGACTTTACACCCCTTGCCTTGCGATTGCGTGAATCCGGGAAGATGGTGCTGGGCATAGGCGAGATGAAGACGCCCAAGCCGTTCATCAAGGCGTGTGACAAATTCATATATGTAGATGTGCTTGTGCCTTCCGTGCCGGTGCAGGAGCAGGCAAACGCTGCCGGGAGGGCCGTGGCGACTTCAGCCCAGCCGCAGAAGAAACCCATATCTACCCAAACAGTGAATTTCATTGCGCAGTGCATTCAGGAATCCGCCAACGAAAGCGGGCAGGCCCTGCTCGCGCCTCTTGGCTCGATCCTCATCAAGAAGAAACCAGAGTTCGACAGCCGCAATTATGGATACCAGAAGCTCTCAAAACTGCTTCGTGCGATCAATCGGTTTGAAGTGGGTGGCGCAGGGACCCATGTCTGGGTAAAGGACAAAAAGGAGGAATCATGAAAATGAACCTCCTGTGCGGTCTTTGCGTACTTTGTGGCTAGACAAAAACAATGAAAAAGATACGCTGCCCATATTTCGAGTTGAATGACCTTGAGCGTGCGTACCACGACAAGGAGTGGGGAGCGCCGTGCCGGAACGACCATGCCCGCTTCTGTTTCCGCTACAAGGAACTCAAAAGGATGAAGTGACGAAGTGGGCGCAGTGTCGCTCATCAAATATAACCAAAATCGAAAAGAAGGGAGAGAATGGAAAAGATTGAAGGATGTGACTGCAAGGTGAAGCGCACGCGGCTTGTGCGGACCGTTGACTGGCTGTGCGGGGCGCTGTTGATTGGAATCACTGTCTGGGTGGCGTGTCGCTATGCCGCTCTGCCAGACAAGATCCCCACCCACTTTGGCGCGGACGGCGTCATTGACGGATATGGTGGCAAGAGTATGATTTGGGGTTTGCTGGCTAGCATGTGGGCTTTCGTCATCGTGATGTCGGTTGCAGAATTATTTCCAAGACACTGGAATATTCCGGTCAAGGTTACCAAGGAAAACCATAGCCGAATGATGACTCTGACATGGCATTTCATAAGTACTACCAAGCTGCTTGTTGCGAGTTTGTTTGCGTGTGTGGTTATAATGTGCATGCGGGGGGAAAACCTGTCGGCGATGTTCATGCCGATAGTGTTAACGGTACTTTGTGCGAATTCCTTGTTTTGGGTCGTTCGACTTTTTCAGGCAAGATAAAGCATGGGTAAACTAAGATGAAAACCTAAAGCGAACGGAAAAACGATGAAAAAGAACTTGCTCGGAATCGTTGGGGCACTGGCGGTTGTGCTGGCTGGGTGCGTTCAGATGAATGTCGCCGAACGGGGTGACGGATTCGTGGCGCTCGCCGAGGCAGTGCCGGACGTTATTCTCGAGCCAAGGTACTATTCGACCTACAACTTCGTCGGCGAACGCATCGACGGATACGAAGAGCCGTGCGCGCTTCTGACGAAGGAGGCGGCGCGTGCGCTCAAGGCGGCGAGCGACGACTGCGTCCAAGACGCTCTCCGCCTGGCTCTGCTGGAAACTTGCCAAGTAGTACGCGGCGCTTAGGTTCGACTGTCGCCTTAGAGCTTGATTTGCAACAGCAAGATCGCGACAACGGCAGTCAGCATTAACGCCGAGGCGAGCTTGAGGCATGTGGCGGCGCGTGCCGAGCCAAGCAGACGGACGCGCAGCGCGTCGGCTGCGAAGATTATCGGCATGTAGATGAACGGCACGAGCGCGCAGAAGAGCGTTCCGAGGAGGAATGTCTGCATGGCGGGCGATGACTCGGCACCTCCTGCCGTGAAGTTCGGCAGGAACGCAAGGAAGAAGAGGATCGTCAACGGGTTTGACATCGACATCAATATGCCGCGGACAACAAGCCGCCATCCTTTTGCCGACGCAGGATTCAAGGCGCCGTCGTTGCCACGGCGGAAGTCGGTCCATGCATCCTTGAACGCCCCGAATGCCAGGTATCCGATGTAGACGATGCCGACGATCTGAATGGCCGTCATCACGGAAGGGTATTTGATGAAGATCGATGCGACTCCGGCCGTAAGTAGCAAAACCCAGAGCCAGCAGCCGAGGATGAGCCCCGCCATCAGTGTCGAGGCGCGGACCTTCCCGCACGACAGCGCCGTGGCGAGCGTGCACATCAGGTCCGGACCGGGCTTGATGATGAGCGCAAGGCATCCAATGATATAAGTCGTAAGCATGGGTGCGAATTATATCATGAAATGGTTCGCTGCGGCTATGGCTTTGTTACGTGACGTGCTTGATTTCAGCGCCGCAGTTTCGGTATAATATCACTTCAAATTGCGAGTAGGAAGATGAAAGACAGATTTTTCGACAAGATCGACTGGGCGGCCTTCTGGACGGCTACGCTCGTCACGTTTGCGGTCTATTTCTTTACCCTTGGTCCGTCGGTAGGGCTTGAGGACTCGGGCGAGCTTGCGACGGCAGGTGCGCATCTCGGCGTCCCGCACCCCCCGGGGTATCCTTTCTGGACCTTCTGCAGCTGGCTCTTCTGCAAGGCGTTTTTCTGGGTCACTTACATGGGCCATCCGACGCCCGCCTGGTGCATCTCGCTCTTCTCCGCGACGGCTGGCGCGTTTGCCGCGGGCTTTACGGCGATGCTGATATGTCGCTCGGGGCGGGATTTCCTTGGGGGTGGAACGGACGGGGGTTCACCCCGCCTAGGGGCCCCTTCGGGCTCGCTGGCGCGAGGGGGATACGGCACCCCCGCACCCCTGCCCATGGAGGGAGTCAATGAGTGGCTCTGTTTTGGCGGCGGCGTTGCGGGCGCGCTGACGTTTGCGCTATCGCCTGTCGAGTGGTCGCAGTCGACCATCGTCGAGATATACTCGCTCAACGCGTTCTTCCTGATGTGGGTGTTCCTGCTGAGCTACCGCTGGATGAGGAAGCCCTCTGACTTCATCCTCTGGTTCACGGCGTTCGTGTTCGGGCTCGGCCTCACCAACTACCAGGTTCTCCTTTTTGCAATCGTGCCGCTCGCGCTCGTCATCGCGATGAAGAACTTGGGGCTGTTCCGCGACGTCTTCATCTACTTGATGCCAGTCGCGCTCACTTACCAGATAATGCAGATCGGCTGCCTCCAGCGTGCGGACCAGTACATGCAGTCCGACGTCATCAACAAGCACATGCCCGTCCTGCAGACTGCTGGCTGTCCGTCGTCCGCCGTCATCGTAGTCGGCATCGTGTTCCTCGTCGCGGCAGTTGTCGCCGCCGCTGTCCTCAAGAAGCGCGGCGAAGGCGAGAAGGCGCGTCTTGCGGTTCTCGCGTTTGGCGGCTTTGGCGCGGCGCTCGTGTTTCTCGCCGCGACTATCTTCGCGGGCCCTGCGAAATGGGAAGGGGTCTCGGCCGCGATTGCGCCGCTCATAGAGCCTCGCACATACGCGCTCGTCGCCTCGTTCATCGCGGCGAGCGTCGTTCTTGCCGTTGCAGCTGCAGTCGTCGAGGACGACGAGCGGCGCATCTGGGAGGGCAAGTCGCTCCCCTATCTCGTGGGCGCCGCCGTCTGCGCGCTCGTCGCCATCGCTGTCGCGGCGAACGTTCCCGCGGCGGGTAATCTCGGCTATCACGGAAAGGTCTATCCGTGGGGCAAGTCGATGGCAATGTTCTGCGTTCCCCTTGTCGTGCTGTTCGCCCTTTGCGCGTTTACGAAGAAGGGGCTTGCGTTCGCGGTTCCGGTCGCGGGGCTTCACATCGCGGCGTTTGTGCTGCTGAAGAGCGGCGCGATGAACGGCCTCACCCACCCGTGCTCGTGGTGGTTCTGCTGGCCGATCGCGTGGAACTTCGTCCTTCTCGCGCTCGTGTGGGCGACGCTCCCGAACGGGCGTTCCGTCGCCGGTGCTGCGTTCTTCGCGCAGCTCGGCGTCTCGTTCTATGCGTACATGCCGGTAGTCTCGGACCTTCGCAACCCGCCGATGAACTGGGGATATCCCCGCACTTGGGAGGGCTTCAAGCACGCGATCCAGCGCGGCCAGTACGAGGCGATTGGAATCCCGAACTTCGATTCCGTTCGTGAATTCCTTGCCTTCATGGGCAAACAGATGGTTAACTATTTCGACGACGTGCGCGTCCAGTTCACCGACCTTTTGATACCGTTCGCGCTTGTTCCGTTTGCGGCGGGCCACTGGATCGTCAAGAAGGAGAACCGCAAGGCGTTCTGGCAGTGGATGATACCGGCATTTGCATGCTTCCTCATGATGTCGCTTCTCCTGATTCTTCTCGCGAACGTGAAGGGCGACCTGCAGGACGGCTTCATCCAGAAGGTGAAGTTCATCTCGTCGCACGCGATGCTTGCTCTCTGGATCGGCTACGGCCTCGTGTTCGCTGCAGCGTTCGGACTTTCCCTCATCTCGAAGAAGGACGAGCTGCTCGCCGCGCGCGCAAAGCCGATTGCGTTTGTAGTGGCCGCGCTGATGATCGTCGTTTCGTTCGCCTACCCGCTCATCGACAACTACTGCGGCAACTACCGCCTCGGCGTCAACGAGATCGCCTTCAAGCTCGGCGGCAGCGAGCAGAACGGACATACCTTCGGCTGGCAGTTCGGCGCGTACCAGCTTGACGGCGCGAAGGCGATAAAGGAGCAGATAGTCGCCGACGAAGAGCCGCTTCCGGATCCCGACTGGCCGCCGGAGATGGACCCGTTCTCGATCTTCTTCGGCGGAACGGACCCGGGGAGGTTCGTGCCGACCTACATGATCTACTCTGCGAATTACCGCCCCGACGTCTACCTCATCACGCAGAACGCGCTTGCGGACGGAACGTACATGTCGGTTGAGCGCGACCTGTATGGCGACGAGATATGGATTCCGTCGAACGACGACTCGGCCGAGGCGTTCAACGTCTACGTCGACGAAGTGCAGCGCGGAGTGAGGCCCGCCAACGGCGACCTCAAGATAGAGAACGGCCGCGTCCAGGTCACGGGTGCGCTCGGCGTCATGGAGATCAACGGAATCCTGACTAAGATGATGTGGGACCACGACCGCCTTCGCCACGCCTTCTACGTCGAGGAGTCGTACGTAATTCCGTGGATGTACCCGTACCTCTCGCCGCACGGCCTCATAATGAAGCTCAATGCCGACAGGACTCCCTACGACCCGAAGACGGCCGCGAAGGACCGCGACTTCTGGGATTGGTACACTCGCCGGCTTCTTTCCGACCCGATGTACCGCCGCGACTTCGCGGGGCAGAAGTCGTTCTCGAAGCTTCGCGCGGCGATTGCAGGGCTCTACTTGAAGCAGGGCCGCTATGCGGACGCGGCCCAGGCCTATCGCGAGGCGTGTCTTCTCTATCCCGCCTCGCCTGAGGCGTCGTTCCGCTATGCGCAGGAGATACTTTTGCCGTCACGCCGCTGGGATACCGTCTTGGAGCTGATGGACTACACCGACTACCTCGACCCGAACAACAAGCGAACCACGAACCTACGCGGATACGTGGGGTCGCTGCGTTCGCTGCTTGCGCAGATCGAGGCCCTTGAGCCGAAGCGCCGCGCAGGAACGCTTACGCCTGTCGAGCGCGTAACGCTCGCGAGCGCACTCTTCCAGATTGGACGCGTCGGCGAGGCCGCGCAGCTCGTCCGTCCGATTGCGGACAGTGCGGCAAATCCGTCGGAGCTCCAAGTGCTTGCACAGATCTTCCTCGCCGCCCACCTCGACGCCGACGCCGAGAAGGTGCTGCAGAAATTCCTCAAGGCTGCGCCGAATGCAAGCGCCGAAATGTGGATAGAACTTGCGAAGATCCAGCATCGCTCGGGTCGCAAGACGGCAGCGCAGCAGAGTTTCATCGCCGGCTATCGCCTAGACGCGAAAGGGATATTTGAAAGGCTTCAAAAAGATCAGGAACTGTTTGAGCTTGCCGCTCCGCTGTTCCAGCGGAAATAGTCTTCAACCATTCAACTTTTCAACTCTTCAACCATTCAACCTTTCAACCTTTCAACTTTTCAACCTTTCAACTTAAATCAAGGAGTAGTCTATATGAAATCACCAAAGAAGGGAATAAAATGGGAGACCCTGGGATTCGGGTTCTCCGACGTTAACTGCCACCTCCGCATGACGTGGAAGGACGGCAAATGGTCAAAGCCGAAGTTCGTCAAGGAGCCGTGGATCAGCATGCACATCGGCGCCGCCTGCCTCCACTACGGGCAGGAGTGCTTCGAGGGGATCAAGGCGTTCCGTCAGAAGAATGGCAAGATTGCGATTTTCCGCCCAGACGAGAACGCGAAGCGCATGTACAGGACGGCAGAGCGCACCTGCATGCCGCCGATCCCGGTCAAGACGTTCATCGAGTGCTGCAAGGCGATAGTCAAGAAGAACGCCGAGTACGTTCCTCCGTTCGGCACGGGCGGGTCGATGTACCTCCGTCCGCTCCTCATCGGGACAGGCCCCCAGATCGGCGTCGCGCCCGCGAAGGAATACACTTTCATGATCATGGTCATGCCGGTCGGCGCTTACTACAAGGGCGGCATCAAGCCCGTCCGAGCGGTGATCTTCGATGATTGGGATCGCGCGGCGCCCCACGGCATGGGCGACGTCAAGGTCGGCGGCAACTACGCCGCGGGCATCTTCGCGCACGAGAAGGCGAAGAAGGAGGGCTGGCCTGTCGAGCTCTATCTCGATGCTAAGACGCACAAGTTCGTCGAGGAGTTCGCGACGTCCAACTTTGCTGGCATTACGAAGGACGGCGTGTATGTCACGCCTGATTCCTGCTCGGTGCTGCCGTCCGTCACGAACATGTCGCTTCGCCAGTGCGCGAAGGACCTTGGCATCAAGGTCGAGGTGCGTCCCGTTCCCTACACGGAGATCAAGAAGTTCCAGGCCGTCGCGGCGCTCGGAACGGCTGTCGTCATCACGCCCGTCTGGGAGATCACGCGCGGCCGCGAGGTCATAAAGGTCAGCGACCCGAATGTCGTCCACCCGACCTTGCAAAAGCTCTACGACCGCGTCCAGGGTATCCAGTACGGCCTCGTCAAGGATACGCACAAGTGGTGCTTCGAGGTTAAGTAGCGCTCGGCGGTTGAGATGGGCGCTGGCGTTCCGGAACTGATAGAGAGGATTCTCGAGCTCCGCGGCATATCTGCCGAGGGGCTTGACGAATTCCTTACTCCGTCTATCCGCGACCTCGCGCCTTCCCGCGAGTTGCCGAACGTCGATGTGGCGGCCGAGGCGATACTCGCCGCCGTCCGCGCCAAGCGGAAGGTCGTCGTGTTCGGCGACTATGACTGTGACGGTATCTGCGCGACTGCGATTCTCGTCAGGACTCTTTCGGCGTTCGGCGCCGACGTCTCTGCGTTTCTCCCCGAGCGTCTTAGCGAGGGCTACGGCATGTCCGAGGTCTCTGTCGCCCGGATGCTCAAGGATAACCCCGGCGTCGGTCTTGTCGTGACTGTCGACAACGGCATAAACTCCGTCGAGAATGTCGCGCAGCTAAAGGAGAAGGGCGTCGAGGTTGTCGTTACCGACCACCATCTTCCCGGCGAGACGCTTCCAGACTGCATAGTCGTAAACCCCAAGGTCTCTCACCCTATTGTTTTTGAAAACCTATGTGGCGCGGGAGTTGCGTTCCTCCTTGCTAGCGAGCTCGTGACGAAGGCGAGAGCCATGGGGCTCTATTCGGGACCATCGCTTGGCGGGCCGCTTCTCGTGCTTGCGGGGCTTGCGACTGTCACCGACGTTATGCCGCTTCTCGGCCAGAACAGGATTCTTGTCGCAGAGGCGTTGAACCGCTTCGATACACTTGCGCCCGTTGGTCTTAGGGCCCTCTTTTCAAAGGCGTCGCGTCGTGGCGTCGTTCGCCACACGTCTAAGGATTTCGGCTTCCTGCTTGGCCCGCGCATCAATGCCGCAGGGCGTATGGCGTCAGGGGTCGAGGCGTTGCGGCTTGTTCTCGCGGACGATCAGGACGAAGCGTGCGAGGCGGCGCGCATAGTCAACGGACGGAACGACGAGCGCAAGAACATCGAGCAGAAGATGCTTGAGGACGCTATTTCCAAGATTGTGCCCGCTGCTGCCGCGCAGGTTATCGACCTTCCCGACGGACACCAGGGAGTCGCTGGAATCGTCGCCGCGCGTGTGATGGAGAGGATGGAGCCCAAGGTCCCCGTCTGCGTAGTCGTCGGCGGGCATGGCTCCGCGCGCGCGCCAGATGGTATCAATGTCCGCGATGCACTCGCGGCATCGGGCGAATTCCTGAACCGCTTTGGCGGTCATGCCGCGGCGGCTGGTTTTTCCGTAAAGGACGGGATGGTAGATGCGTTCCGCGAGAAGTTCGCCGAAGTGTGCGCTGGGCTTTCGGTAGCGGTGGGCAGCGAGGAGCATGGCGATGGGGTGGACGCCTGGGTGTCACCTGACGACCTGACTATTGAACTTGCAGAGTGGATTACGCGTCTCGAGCCATTTGGCGAAGGGAACCCCGAGCCTGTGTTCGGCATGAAGGATGCAGTTCTCTGCGATATACGCCCGCTTGGCGCGGAAGGCCGCCATATTGCGCTTACGGTCAATGGCATGCGCTCTGTCTGGTGGGGTCGCGGCGATCTTGTCGAGGAGCTGCGTCGCAGCTCGTCTGCCGCGCGCGACGTCATATTTACTGTTGAGGAGTCCGACTACGGCGGCCCTCACGTTGAACTCCGTATAGCCGAAATACGGTAAGCGCGATTGCGCCTAATTTGGTATAATATCACTTCAATTTTAGTCGAATTGGAGCATAATGATGTTCAAGCCGGTATCGAATAAGGTCGCCTTCCCGAAGATGGAGGAGGAGGTTCTCGCGTTCTGGGAGAAGGACGGGACTTTCAAGAAGTCGCTGAAGAGAAACGAGGGAAAGGAGCGCTACAAGTTCTACGACGGGCCTCCGTTCGCCACGGGACTTCCCCACTACGGGCACTTGCTCGCCGGCACGATCAAGGACATCGTTCCGCGCTACCAGACGATGCGCGGCAAGTACGTCGAGCGCCGTTTCGGCTGGGATACCCACGGCCTCCCGATCGAGGCTCTCGCGCAGGAGGCGCTTGGCGTCGCGGGGGCTCCTGAGATCAAGAAGCTTGGCGTCGACAAGTTCAACGAGCAGTGCCGCTCGATGGTGCTCAAGTACGTCGGTGAATGGCGCAAGACCGTCACGCGCATGGGCCGCTGGGTCGACTTCGACAACGACTACAAGACGATGGAGCCCGGCTTCATGGAGTCCGTCTGGTGGGTCTTCAAGCAGCTCTGGGACCAAGGCCGCGTCTACAAGTCGCACCGCATCATGCCGTATTCCTGGAAGCTTTCGACGCCGCTCTCCAACTTCGAGGCCGGCTCGAACTACAAGGACGTCCAGGATCCGACCGTCACCGTGCGCACCAAGGCGCTCACCGGCGCGAGCGACGAGATGAAATCGCTCCTTGCGAAGGAGCCGACCGTCTATCTCCTCGTCTGGACGACTACTCCGTGGACGCTTCCCGAGAACCTCGCGATCTGCGCGGGCGCTGACATCGACTACGTGGCAGTGAGGGACGTTACGGACGACTCGCGGCCGATCTACGTCATGGCGAAGGCCCGCCTTCCCCACATCTTCAAGAAGGAGGACCAGTACGAAGTCGTCGCCGAGTTCAAGGGCGACAAGCTCAAGGGCACGACCTACGAGCCGATCTTCCCGTACTTCGCGGACCAGAAGGCCAACGGAGCGTTCGTCGTCCTGAACGACGGCTATGTGACGACCGACGACGGCGTCGGTCTCGTCCACATCGCGCCCGCCTACGGCGAGGACGACTTCCGCGTCTGCAAGGAGGCAGGGATCACCGCTTTCGCCGATCCGCTGGACGACGCGTGCGCATTCACCGACGCGATTCCCGAATACGCGGGCCGTTTCTGCAAGGACTGCGACAAGGACATCATAAAGCGTCTCAAGACCGAGGGGAAGCTCGTCCACCAGGCAACGATCGTCCACTCCTATCCTTTCTGCGACCGCACCGACACGCCGCTCATCTACCGTGCGATCGACGCGTGGTACGTTCGCGTCGAAGACCTTCACGAACGCCTCGCGAAGAACAACGCAGGCGTCCACTGGACGCCTGACTATGTCGGCGAGAAGCGCTTTGGCAATTGGCTCGAGGAGGCGCGCGACTGGAATATCTCCCGCAACCGCTTCTGGGGAAGCTGCATCCCCGTGTGGGTCAACGACGACGATCCTGCAGACATGATCTGCGTCGGTTCCGCGAAGGAGCTCGAGGAACTTTCGGGCGAGAAGGTGACCGACCTTCACAAGCACTTCATCGACAAGATCGTCATCAAGAAGGACGGCAAGACCTACCACCGCACGCCCGAAGTGCTCGACTGCTGGTTCGAGTCGGGCTCGATGCCGTATGCCCAGCAGCACTACATGGGAGAGGGCGAAGTCTCGCGGTTCTTCCCGGCCGACTTCATCGCCGAAGGGCTTGACCAGACGCGCGGGTGGTTCTACACTCTTATGGTTCTCGGCACGTGTCTCTTCGACAAGTCGCCGTACAAGAACGTCATCGTCAACGGGCTCGTTCTTGCGGAAGACGGCAAGAAGATGTCGAAGCGCCTCAAGAACTACCCGGATCCCTCGAAGATGCTCGACACCTACGGGGCGGATGCGATTCGACTCTACATGATCTACTCGCCTGTCGTTCGCGCTGAGAACCTCAAGTTCTCCGAGAACGGCGTCAAGCAACTCATGCGCGATCTCCTGATCCCGTGGTGGAACGCGTACTCCTTCTTCGTGACCTACGCGAACGTAGACAATTTCGCGGACGCAGAGGTGTTGCAACCCTCCTTCGCCAAGGCTACGGCGGGCGATACCAAGACATTCGAGGCCACGAATGTCTTGGATCGGTGGATCGTCTCTTCGATGGAGACTCTTATCGCCGACGTTACCGCGGCGATGGACGCCTACGATCTGCAGCGCTCGGTGCGGCCGTTCGTCAAGTTCGTAGAGGACTTGACCAACTGGTACATCCGCCGCTCGCGTCGTCGCTTCTGGAAGTCCACGAACGACGGCGACAAGCTTTGCGCGTACAGGACGCTTCGCTACGTGCTTGTCCAGCTCTCGAAGGTCGCGGCTCCCTTCACTCCGTTCATCGCCGAGGAAATCTACACCAACCTCAAAGGCGCGAACGACCCGGAGTCCGTCCATCTCTGCGAGTTCCCGACTGCGAACGCCGCGGCGCGCGACCTCGCGCTCGAAAAGCGCATGGCCGCCGTCCAGACCGTCGTCGAGCTCGGCCGCCGCTTGAGGGCCGACAACGACCTCAAGGTGCGTCAGCCGCTCAGCGCCATACGCGTCGCCGGTGCGGACGTGAAGGGGCTTGAAGACCTCATCATGGACGAGCTCAACGTCAAGAAGGTCGAATATGTCTCCGACGAGACCGAGCTCTGCGACGTGAGCTACAAGGCGAACTTCAAGACGCTGGGCAAGAAGTGCGGGGCGAAGATGAAGGCGGTAGCCGCGGCTATAGCAGGAAACGCGCCCGGCCTCGCCGGGCTCTTTGGGCGGGGTGCGGGGACGCCCGAGTCCCCGTCCGTTCCAATCGAGGGCGTTGAAGTCACTATTGAGGACGTCCTGGTCACCCGTGCGCCGAAGGCCGGGCTTGTTGTCGCGTCCGAGGGCGCGACGGTTGTCGCGCTCGAGACGACGCTTAGCCCCGAGCTTGTCGCAGAGGGCTTGGCTCGCGAGTTCGTCAGCCACGTCCAGGCGATGCGCAAGGAGGCGGACTTCGAGGTCACGCAGCGCATCAACGTCACCGTAGAGACCGACGCCGAGCTAAAGGCGGCGCTTGAGACGCACATCGAATACGTCAAGGGCGAGACTCTGACGGTGGAGTTTGCGTTTGGTGCGGTCGATGCCGAGGCAGTCGATCTGAACGGCCATGCCGCCAAGATAATGATTAAGACTAGGTAAGGCGAGAATAAAAATAAAAATGAGAAAGCTTCCATTTGACAAGGCGTGGATAGAGGAAACGGCGAAGAAGTGGCCGACTCCGTTCCACGTCTACGATGCGAAGGCGATCCGCGAGAACGCGCGTCGCCTGAAGAATGCGTTTGCATGGAACAAGGGCTTCCGCGAATACTTCGCCGTAAAGGCGACGCCGAACCCGCACCTCATGAGAGGCGATAATGTTCACGTCGAACGACACGCCGGCAGAGGAGTTCAGGAAGGCATGGGAGCTTGGTGCGATCATCAACCTCGACGACATTACGCATTGGCCGTTCTTGCTGGAGGCGGTGGGAGGAACGGACGGGAGCTCTGGCGCTCCCGCACCCTTGCCCAAGGAACTTGATCGCCATGTGCTCTGCTGCCGCTACAATCCCGGGCCTTTGAAGGGCGGCAACGCCATCATCGGCAAGCCCGAGGAGGCGAAGTACGGCTTTACGCGCGAGCAGCTGTTTGACTGCTATGCGAAGATGAAGGCGGCGGGCGTCACGCGCTTCGGCCTCCACACGATGGTCGCCTCGAACGAACTCGACCCCGAGTACATCATCGACACGGCGAAGCTGCTTTTCTCGCTCGCATGGGAGATTCACGAGAAGGTCGGCATCGACTTTGAGTTCGTGAACATCGGCGGCGGCATCGGTATTCCCTACAAGCCCGACCAGAAGGCGATGAGCCTGGAGCGCGTGGGAGAGGGAATCCACGACGCATACGCCGAGCTCGTCGAGGCGAAGGGCATGAAGCCGATCCGTCTCTACATGGAGTGCGGCCGCTGCATCACCGGGCCCTACGGCTATCTCGTCGCCAAAGTGCGCCACATCAAGAACACCTACCGCCTCTATGCAGGCCTCGACGCGTGCATGTCGAATCTCATGCGCCCAGCGCTTTACGGCGCCTACCACGAGATCGTCGTTCCCGGCAAGGAAAACTCCGCCGAGCGCAAGGTCTACGACGTCACGGGCTCCTTGTGCGAAAACAACGACAAGTTCGCCATCCAGCGCGAGCTTCCGGTCCTTGAGCCGGGCGACTACGTGGTGATCTGCGACGCCGGCGCA
>CADCGZ010000071.1 GCA_902801025.1 uncultured bacterium
GCTTGGAAGGCTGGAGCTCTGCCATTGAGCTACGCCCGCTTTGCAAACGAACGGCGCAAAGTATATCATTTTTTTGGTATAATGCGCAAGGGTGAAAATAGACAGATCCATACTTCCTCCCGGGAAAATCGGACTTGCCGTCAGTGGCGGGTCCGATTCGGTCGCCCTCGCCTTCCTTCTCACTAAAGGAGGCAAGAAGAAGAACGCCTCGAAGCGCTTTGTCGTTCTCCATGTCGACCACGGGCTGCGGAAGGAGTCAAAGGAGGAATACAGGTTCGTGCGATCGCTCGCAAAGCGCCTCGGCATCCCCTTCAAGGGAATCCATACCAAGGTCGTCAAGAGGCGCGGCGAATCGCTTGAAATGGCGGCACGGCGCGTGCGTCTCGCGTTCTTCTCGAAGTGCATGAAGTCGCTTAAGCTCGACGCCGTCGCGACAGGCCACCACATGGACGATGTCGCGGAGACGTTCCTCATGAAGTTGCGCCGTGCGTCGCTCTCGGGGATCCGCGCGACGAGCGAAGTCGCGGGCATCAAGTTCGTGCGCCCGCTCCTCGGCTGCCGCGACGACGAGCTAAAGGACTACCTTCGCAAGTTCGGCGAGGAATGGCGCGAGGACGCATCGAACGACGACGTCTCGATAGAGCGCAACAAGGTGCGCCACGAAGTGATCCCCTTTATGGAAAAGGCGCTCGACGCAAACCTCGTCGAGCACCTCTACCGCATTTCCCAGCGGCTTTAGTCGCCTGCCGAAAACCGCATCGTAACCGTCGCGTCCGCGACCGGCTCGCGCAACGAGAAGGAGAGCCGCGTTACGTCGGGCTTACTTGGGTTCTCGATCTTCTCGTCCTTGAATTCCAGCGGCGCAGACGCGGATACGTCCAGCTTCATCCTGCGACGAAGATTCCTGTTCGACTTCTTTAACTCAAAATGCGCGGAGGCCTCGTCCTTCTCGTACTCGCGATACGTGACGACAGGCACCTCGAATGACGACGGGCCGGAGAAAGATACTGCGTCCGACACCGTTATGACACCGACCTTGCGGTCGAACGTCACCGTGCGGACAAGCGACTTGAGCGTCGGCGCGTCGTAGGCCTCAGTCAAGTCGAGGACAAGCGTGTCGCTGCCGTCAGTGAATTCCGTCTTGAGGACTTTCGCTGCTGCTGCGCGTCCTTCGCGCTGGAGCTTCCCCGCCACGACAGGCACGGGGTGCCCGTAGGAGTTGAGGACCTTCGAGACATAGCGGTCCTTGGAGAAAGTGCGCCTCGTGTAGACCTCGCCGCCGGGATCGCCGCTCATCTCTTCGCCGTCGAGCATTATCGCGTAGGAACCAACGTCGTTGTGGTTGTGGAGCTCGGCGTTGTGACCTCCCTTTACGGCGAGCCCCAGCCGCCTTGTCCGCTCTGGCCATTCGCCTCTCGCAATGAGAACCTGTGCATCGGGGAACCATGTGCGAGGAGGAAGGACGTCCATGGTCGGTTCGCACGGCGGCGGCTCCTGCCCGAAAGCCCGCAGAGGGAAATACACCACGCCGCCAGACAGAAGAGGTGCGTCCAGGGCTGCTGTCGAAACAAGGTCTGGCCATATCTGCCGCCCAAGGGCGAGCAGCACCGGCGAGGGATTGCCGCCGCCGTCGGCAAAGTGCGGCGACAGCCCGTTCTGAAGCTGGAAGCCGTAGGCGTACTTCATTACGGCCTTAGTCTTCGGGTCTGCGAAGAGATTGACCTTCCCGCCGGTAGCCGCGCGCAGGGAAAGCCCCATCGCCAAATGGTGGCCGTAGCCGTAGTTCCAGTAGCCCATGCCCTCCGAGCAGTAGCCGTCTGACGTATAGCCGGCGAGGGCGTAGGGGATGCTCCCTTCGGCATGCATCACGAATTCCGCCCGCAGACGCCGGTCCTGGACTATGGCAAGGGCCGTCCGGACGACACAGCAGTTGCACACGCTGTTCCAGTTGTTGCCGCCATGGAACCACCAGTGGCCGCCAATCTTTCTCTCGCCACGCGCATGGGCGAGGTAGGGGCGAAACGTCCGGCGGTCGATTTCCGCATACACCCTCTTGCGAAATTCCTCCGGCAGCGCGTCGTCAAGCCAAGCAAGGCAATAGGCGAGTTTCATCGAAAGGTCGGCGCTTCCGAGATCTATGTGGGGATTTCCCCTGAAGCATGTCAGCGAACCGTCGTGCGCGGGGAGAGTCCAGCTCTTCATCTCGCAGATGGCGTTGCCGTAGTCTACGATCTTCTGGAGAAATCGTCCCTTCCCCTCAAGGCATTCGGCCTGATAGAGCCGCTCAAAGCCACCTGTAAGCCGCCCTCTTTCCGCCTGAAAGCGCGTACGGTTGCCGTTGCGGGAGTATTCGAGATATCCTTCGTCTGTGACGACTGGAACCGGCTTGCCAAGAAGTTTCTCGGCAGCGTCAATCGCGCTACGACCTTCCTTGGTGGCGGCAAGCGCATCCCACTTCGCCCTGTCGGAAGCAGGGGCGCCATCCGCCGCCGGCTTTTCCGGCAACCACGCCGCGATTTCGTCGATGCGGTCCGCCATCGCCGCAAACGCGAAAAGCGAAACCAGGAAAAACGCGGCGAAAAGCCTCGGCATGCGCATTGTCGCCCTACCTATTGAACCCCTTGTGATTCATGAACTCCCAAATGCGCCCAAGCCACGTGTAGCTGCCGGTTCCAGGAGATGCCTTGCGCTGGAAGCAGTGGTTGCGCTTGCAGAGCGTATGCAGGTCGCTCGCAATTCCCATGCGGCGCATCTGCTCCCAAGTCTTCACCGAGTTCATCGCCGCCCAACCGTCGGCATCGCCATGGATGAACACCATCGGGCAAGTGTCGGGGTCGAACGCGAACTCGGGGACGAGCCGCGCGGAGTCGTCGTTGCCGCCAGTCTTGTTGTGCATGTCGTCGCCGTCCGTAAGCGCATACGCCGGGTAGATGCCAACGCCCCACTGAACATTGCACGGGATCTTGTCGATGTTGTCGACGTTCCAGTAGGAGCGGCTCCTCGAGCTCGTCACGCCCATAAGCGTGAGGTGACCGCCGGCCGACGAGCCCATGATGCCGATGCGATTCGGGTCAAGCCCCTTTTCCGCCGCCTTGGAGCGGACGATCCTGATGCAGCGCTGGAGATCCTGCCACGCGGTCGTGTGCTTCGCGAGAGGCGCCGCGGGACGAGGAGTCCTGTACTTCATCGTGACAACCGCCATGCCCTTCTCGTTGAGGAAGCGCCGCGCGGGCACGACCTCGAAACCGTCGGGGCCATTGCCGCCATACCCGCCACCGGAGTAAATGATTTGTATCGCCTTCGTCGTGAGGTTCGAGGGAATGTACCACTCGAGATAAGGAACGTTCTGCTTCTCCTGGAAGTCAGGCGTCTTGCCCTTTGGCCACAGTTCCTCCTTTGTGTAGAGCGCAGGGTCGTGGAAGTCTCTTGCGAAACGTTCCATCAGATCTTCCTCGGGCTTGAGTGTACCGAGGAAGCCCATCTGCGCGAGGAACTCGTGCGCACGGTCGAACCAGTTGTCGTAGCCAGTCGCCTTGTCTCCCTTCCCGTCTGAACCCCAAAAACCGTGGTGACGGTCAGCGAAGAGGTGGAGCTCGGCCGGTATCTTCCGCTTCCGCAGCTCGCGGTAGACGAGGGTCGATGCCATCGGGGAGTATTCGTCCGCGCTGCCGTGGAACATGCACATAGGCGCCGTCTTCTCGTCAAACTTGAAAATCGAGTCGAGCTTCGCGTCGATCGCCTGGCCGTTGCGGGTGTTCGGAATCCCGACCCCGTCCGTCACCGCGTATGCGATCGCTCCCGTTATTGCCCAGTTGATGTGGCAGGGAACTTCGTCAAGCTCGTCGATCTTTTCGTACGCGGGGGTGAGTGCGCTCGTCGCGAGGAGCGTCGCGAGATGAGAGCCCGCCGACATCGAAATCGTACCTATCTTCTCCGGGTCGAAGCCGCGCTTCGCCGCCTCGGAGCGCACCATCCTGACGGCGCGCTGGCCGTCCTCCCACGCGGTCTGGTGTATCGGGAGCCCCTTTGGACGCGGCGTACGGTACACGAAGTTGACGCACTGGAAGCCCGCCGCTGTGAATTTCTTCTCCCACATCTCGACAAGCCCGACATCGCAGCAGCAGTTGTATCCACCGCCGGAGATGAGGATCATGCAGCATCCGTTCGGCTTCTCGGGTGCGGGACGCCAGTCAAGATAAGGGGACTTGCCTTTCTCCTTCTCGTTTGTCATCGCCGCGATCAGGTGATCCTGCGCGTCGGGCATTTTGCCCTCAGGCCAGATGTACTCTCGCTCCGCGAACGCGGCAAACGCCACCGCGCAGAACGCGCCAAGCAACATTGTTTTCTTTATCATACTCTTATCCTTTCCTTTTTTGCAAGACGTTTGTAGCCGTGTAGAACGTGTAGATCGTGTAGAGGTTATCGACTTGCAAGGGCGAGACGGACAAGCGTCTCGACATCCTTGACGGACGGATTGTCGGCCAGCACCTTCGAGACCATCTTGTTCGCAGTCTCGTCGCTGAAACCAAGCGCCGAGAGCGCGAGAATCGCGTCGTGGAGAATCGGCGTCTTCGCGTCATTTCCGCCGCGGCGCGACGTGGCGGCGAGCGCCTCGATCGCATTGACCTTGTCCTTCAGTTCGACGCAAATCTTCTCGGCAGTCTTCTTGCCGACGCCCTTGATCGAAGATATCCGCTTTGCGTTGCCTGATGCAATCGCAAGCGAAAGCTCGCCTATCGACGAGCCGGAGAGGATTGCGAGCGCGATCTTGGGCCCGACGCCGCTCACCTGCGTGAGCTTGAGGAACATCTCGCGCTCCTCTTTGGTCGCAAACCCGAAAAGCGCCTCGTCGTCTTCGCGAACGCAGTGCCACGCAAGGAGCTTCACCTCGCCGCCCTCCTTGGGAAGTCGATCGAACGTGGAGACGGGTATCAGAAGCTCGTAGCCGATTCCTCCCGCCTCTATGACGACGCGATCCGGACCCTTCTCGGCCAACGTGCCTCTGACATACGCTATCATGCGAACAACTTCGCGAGCTTCTCGAGCTGCGCGACCTTCTCCTTGTTCTCGGCGAGCTTGCGACGTGCCTCGGCGACGACCGCCTCTGGTGCGTGCGCTACGAAGTTCTCGTTCGCGAGCTTCGCCTCGGCGGACTTGATGAAGCCGTTGATCTTCGCGAGCTCGCCCGCAATGCGCTTCGCCTCGGCCGCCTTGTCTACGAGACCTTCGAGCGAGAGATAGACGGTGCCGAACTTCGTTATCTTCGACGGCATCGCGAGATCGCTGCCCGCAGGAACGAACTCGACAGACTCGGCCCTCATCGCCTTGGCCAAGACCTTTACCTCTTCCTTGGGCAGGGGTTCGGGGGTGCCTGAACCCCCGTCCATTCCACGCGCAATCGTCACCTTCACGAACGTCGCGGGCGGGACCTTGTACTCGGCCCTCAAGGCACGGATCGCGGTGATCGCCTCGCGCTTCGCGTTTACGAAATCGTACGTCGCCTCGTCCACGCCCCACGCCGACTTTTCGGCGTCGGAGTACCCATCGGGGAACTTCTGGAGCATGATCGTTTCGTCGTCCTTGAGGAAGCCGAGCTGGTGCGCAACCTCTTCGGTGACGAACGGCATATATGGATGGAGGAGCCGGAGCGCCTTCCAGAAGACATCGCGGAGTATCGCGACCGACACCGCCTTGTTGGGCGAATCCTTGACGTATTCGACGTAGCCGTCGCAGATCTGCGTCCAGAAGAAGTCGTAGACGGCGAGAGCACCGTCCTGGATGCGGTAGGACTCGAGAATCTCGTTGACCTTGCGGCAGGCGAGATCAGCGGCAAAGAGAATGTGCTTGTCGTCGGCAGAGAGATTGGAAAGGACGGGAACTCCGGCGTTCCCGCACCCATCCTGCGGAAGGGAAGTTTCTTGTAGCTCCAAGAACTTCGCCGCGTTCCAGATCTTCGTCGTGAAGTTGCGGCCGATCTCGAACTTCTCCTTGCTCACCTTCGAGTCGCACTCGAGAGAGGTGATGAGCGCGATCGAGAAGCGAAGCGCGTCGGCGGAGTACTGGTTGATGAGCTCGAGCGGATCGAGGGAATTGCCCTTCGACTTCGACATCTTCGAGCCGTCCGCCGCACGAACGATGCCGTGAATGACGATGTTCTTGAACGGCGGCTTCTTCATGAAGTGGATGCCCGCCATCATCATGCGCGCGACCCAGAAGAAGATGATGTCCTGCGCCGTCACGAGATCCGTCGTCGGATAGTAGTAGTCGAGGTCCTTAGTCTTCTCCGGCCAGCCCAAGGTCGAGAACGGCCAAAGCCACGAGCTGAACCACGTGTCAAGAACATCCTCGTCCTGCTGGAGATCGGCCGCCGTAACCGACGGATCGATCGCCTTCGCCTTTTCAAGCGCAAGCTCGGCAGTCTCCGCAACGACGACTTTGCCGTCGCCGAAGTAGTAGGCGGGGATTCGATGGCCCCACCAGAGCTGGCGCGAGATGCACCAGTCCTGGATGTTCTCCATCCAGTTGAAATAGATCTTCGACCAACGGTCGGGAACAAACTTTACCTCGCCCGACTTGACGGCCGCTATCGCGGGCTCCGCAAGCGGTTTCATCTTTACGAACCACTGCTTTGAAAGGCGAGACTCCACCGTCTCGTGGCAGCGGTAGCAGTGGCCGACCTGGTTGTCGAGATCTTCGATATGGTCGAGGAAACCGCCCTCCTCGAGGTCGGCGACGATCGCCTTGCGGCACTCGAAGCGATCCATGCCGCAGTACTTCGCGCCGGCGAGCTCATTCATGTGGGCGTCGTCGGTCATGATGTTGATTTCCTCAAGGCCGTGGCGCTTGCCGACGAGGAAGTCGTTCGGGTCGTGCGCCGGCGTGATCTTCACGATGCCCGTGCCGAACTCGCGGTCGACGTAGTCGTCGCTTATGACGGGGATCTCGCGCCCGGTGAGCGGGAGGATGACTGTCTTGCCGACGAGGTGCGCATAGCGGTCGTCCTTGGGGTTCACCGCAACCGCCGTGTCGCCCGGAAGTGTCTCGGGACGCGTCGTCGCGACCATGACATAGTCCTTGTACGGCTCTCCCTTCACGCCCTTCGCGCTCCCGACGACGGGATAGCGCACATACCAGAAATGTCCGTGGTTGGGTTCGTGCTCGACCTCGTCATTCGCGAGCGCCGTGCCGCACCTGGGGCACCAGTTGACGATGTAGTTGCCCTTGTAGACGAGACCCTCGTTGTAGAGCTGGGTGAACACCTTCGCGACGGCGCGAGAGCAGCCCTCGTCGAACGTGAAGCGCTCCCTAAGCCAGTCGGTTGAGTTGCCGAGCATGCGCTGCTGGTGGACGATCGTCCCGCCGTACTGCCTCTTCCACTCCCACACGCGCTCGAGGAACTTCTCGCGCCCGAGGTCCTGGCGGCGCTTCCCTTCCTTCTTGAGCGCCTTCTCTACGACGTTCTGCGTCGCGATGCCGGCGTGGTCGGTGCCGGGGAGCCACAGCGTGTTCCTGCCCTGCATGCGGCGCCACCTGACCAGGATGTCCTGGATCGTCTGGTTGAGCGCGTGGCCCATGTGAAGAATGCCGGTGACGTTCGGCGGCGGGATTACGACTGAGTATGGCTCGCGGCCGTCAGGCTCCTGATGAAAATATCCGTTCTTCTCCCAGATCGGGTACCACTTGGCCTCTGCGGCCTTCGCATCGTAGTTCTTGTCCATCTTGTCTTCCGTTGCCTTTTGATTGGATATTATACCATATTCGTTCCGCAGATGCCCCTATCTCCCGGCATGAAACCTTGCGTGGCTATGGTTTTAGTATCTCGACAAGAGACGCCGCGGCGGCACAAAGCTGTTCTTGCGTGTGGGCGCTCATGAGGGCGACGCGAAGACGCGCAGCGCCGCGGGCGACCGTCGGGTAGCGGATCGCAGGCACAAGAAAGCCGAGTTCTTCGAGCGCCGCGCTCGCCGCAAGCGCTCTTTTTTCGTCGCCTACGACGATGGGGACGATTGCCGTCTCGCCGCGAACCGCAACGCCGTGGCACACAAGTTCCGAGACGAAAAGCGCGACATTCTCCCGCAACTTTGCCACACGCCCTGGCTCGGCTATAAGGACCTCGAGCGCGGTGAGCGCCGCCGCCATTGCTGGCGCACCTGGCGCCGTCGAGAAGATGAAAGGCCGCGACATATTGCGAAGATACTCTACAAGAAGTTTCGACCCGCAGACAAAACCGCCCTCCGATCCAAGTGCCTTGGAGAGCGTTCCCATAAGGACATCAGGAAGCTCGCAGCCAAAATACTCCGCAAGCCCGCGCCCTGTGCGACCAACAATGCCAGTCGCATGCGCCTCGTCCACCATGGAGAACGCATCGTGGCGACGCGTCACCTCCAAAAAGCGCGGCAAATCGAGAATGTCGCCGTCCATCGAGAATACGCCATCGGAAACGGCGAGGCGACGGCGATGTTCGCGGCAGGCGCCAAGTTTACGATCCAAGTCCTCCATGTCGCCGTGGCGATAGACGAGGACATCTGCCCCCGAAAGACGGCAACCGTCGATGATGGAGGCGTGGTTCAATTCATCGGATAGGACTGCATCACCCTTCCCAACGAGCGCGGAGATCGCGCCCACGTTCGCCATATAACCAGTTCCGTAAAGGAGCGCGGCTTCCGAGCCCTTGAACTTTGCAAGCGCGTTTTCAAGTCGCACATGCGGCGGCTGCGTGCCGGTCGTAAGACGCGCGCCGCCCGACCCTGCGCCAAACTCATTCGCTGCATCCGCCGCCGCCTTGACTACGCGTGGATCGCGCGCGAGGTCGAGATAATCGTTCGACGCAAAAACGACGAGCTCGCGACCGTCGACAATCGCCGTCGGGCCTGTTGGCCCTCCAAGCGTCCGACATCGGCGCGAGAGCCCGGCCGCCTGACGCGCATCGAGCGCATCCGCAAGAGCGCCGAATCTGCGCGGCGCATTTGCCGCGGACGGAAGCGTCGGGACATCATCGACGAGAATAGGAGTCTTTTCAAGAAACTCAATCGTCTTTGCGACTTCGTCGCGCGAGCCGCGATAGAGGAAGATTCGGCCGCCGTTTGGATCGCCCTTCTCCTTGAGGACAGTGATTCGCCTGTAGCCGAGTTCGCGAGTCGCGACATACCCCGTCACATAATCAGGATCGTCCGACACGCAGATCTCGGCGATTATGTTAGGAGCATTTTGGACCTTTGTCGCGAGGACGATCGCCTCGGCGTAATGGTTCTTCACCCCCGCCGTTCCCTTTGCAAGCGCCGCAGCGTCGTCCATATATGTCGCACGCACGCCGCGCGACTGATCTGGTTCAAGCCGTTCGAGCGTGTCCGCATCGAGCAGCATCGCGCCACGGAGCGAATGCGTTTCGGAAAACCGCGCCATGATTTCGTCGGCATTGGCGATTCCCGCTTCGGCCAAAAGCTGCGCTGCAAGTGCGCGACCTTCGGCAGGCGTCGCGACGACATGGGTCTTGACAGGAAGTGCCTTGAGACGAAGGATGTCTGACGGAAGCGACTCGATCTTGACGTTGATGAAATCAGGAGTGCCGCGCTCGTGCGACAAGGCGCGCTCAACGAGCCGTGACGCAACCTTCGAAACCGACGCAGCGGGAACAATCTTTTCCGCGCCGGAAACATGATGTCCGTCGCTCGACGCGCGCATCTTTACGGAATACGTCTCACTCATGGAAATCACCATCCTCCGGCGGCGGGCCGGGCGGCGAAGCCGCGAGGTTCATAAGCGCAAAGCCGATGCGGTCGATGGTCCGATCATCCGCAACAAGGGGCGGCATTGAGTATATGAAATTGCTGAACGGACGAAGCCAAACGCCGGAATGGCGGATGACGCGCGAGATGTCAGACAGTGCGGGCATGCGCCGCACTTCCACGACGGCCGCTGCTCCAAGGATTCGCACATCCACAACGTTGGGCAAAGCCTTGAGCGGCATGATCCGGCGGGCGAAGACGCTTTCAATCCGCTTGGCGTTAGCTTCGTAGTCGCCCTTCGCGAAAAGATCGAGCGACGCGCAGGCCGCTGCGCAAGCGAGGGGATTAGCCATGTAGGTGGGCCCGTGCATGAATGCCGACGGACGGCCATTGGAAATCGTGTCTGCGACTTTCCCGCTCGCAAGCGTCGCCGCGAGCGTCATGTGCCCGCCAGTCAGCGCCTTGCCGACAGTCATGATATCAGGCACAATGTTTGCACGCGAATGAGCCCACAGCGGGCCTGTCCTGTAAAATCCCGCCGCAATTTCGTCGAAGATGAGCAGCATCCCGCGCTCATCGCAGAGGCGGCGCATCTCGCGCAAATACTCAGGGTGGTAGAAGTTCATCGCGTTCGCCGCCTGGAAGACCGGCTCGCAGATGATCGCGGCGATTTCGTCGCCGTGTTCGTCGACTACGCGGCGAAGAGACTCGGCGTCTGCGTCATTCCATTCGCCCCATGTCGGAATGGTCGGCTTCTCCGCGAAGAAGTGCTTCGTCATTATCCCCTTGAAGAGCGTGTGCATTCCGTCGGGGTCGGAGAG
>CADCGZ010000072.1 GCA_902801025.1 uncultured bacterium
TAATCTCCTCGCCGTCGCGCGCGCTGGCGCGGGCGTCAACAACATCCCCCACGCCGAATACGCCAAGAAGGGCATCGTCGTGTTCAATACGCCCGGCGCCAACGCCAACGGCGTCAAGGAACTCGTGATCGCCGCGATGCTCCTCGCGAGCCGCGACATCGTGGGCGGCGTCGAGTGGGTCAAGGAGAACGCCGCCGATCCCGCGATCGGCAAGGCCGCCGAGAAGGCCAAGAAGGCGTTTGCGGGAACCGAGATCCAGGGCAAGAAGCTTGGCGTCATCGGGCTTGGCGCAATCGGCCAGAAGGTCGCCAACGCCGCGGTCGAGCTCGGCATGGAGGTCTTCGGCTACGATCCCTACCTTTCCGTCGACGCCGCGTGGCAGCTCGACCACGCCGTGAAGCACTGCAAGAACGTCGAGGCAATCTACCGTTCCTGCGACTTCATCACCATCCACGTCCCCGCGCTCGACTCCACCAAGGGCATGATCAACGCCGACGCGCTCGCAATGATGAAGCGCGGCGTCATTATCATCAACGCGGCGCGCGACGCGCTCGTCAACGAGAAGGACATGCTTGCCGCGATCGAGTCCGGCAAGGTCCGCAAGTACGTCTCCGACTTCCCCAATGCGACGACCGCCGGCCAGAAGGGCTGCATCGTGATCCCGCATCTCGGCGCCTCTACCGAGGAGTCCGAGGACAACTGCGCGGTCATGGCCGTCAAGGAGATGCGCGACTTCCTCGAGAACGGCAACATCGTCAACTCGGTCAACTACCCGGCTTGCTCGCTCGGCATCCCCAACAGGGCCGGACGCGTGGCGATCTGCCACAAGAACGAGGCGAACATGATCGGCACGTTCACGTCGATCCTCGGCAACGCCAAGGTCAACATCGACGCCATCGCAAACAAGAGCCGCGGCGACTTCGCCTACACGCTCATCGACACCGACTCCGCGGTTCCGGCCGACGTCGTGAAGGCCCTTGAGGCGAGCGATGCAGTCATCCGCGTCAGGGTGATAAAGTAACCGCCATGGGCTACGCGAAGAGAAAGACGTCCGGGACTGGCGCGGAAAATGCGCTGGAGAAGGCGTCTTCCTCTCGTGCGGCCCAGCCGTCCAAGCCGTCCCAGTCGATCTGGAACATGCAGCTCGGGGGGTCGAAGCAGAAGACGACGATGAAGTCCGTCGAAGTCCTGCTCTTCACCTCCGAGCTCGCAGACCTGATCGAGGCGGGCATGACGCTCGGACAGGCGCTCCAGGCGCTTGCTAACCAGGGCGAGGAGAACTCGGCGCAGCGCTATGTCTGTCAAGACCTATGCGACCGCATCGTCCGCGGCGAGACGTTTTCCGACGCGTGCGCCCACCATCCGAAGACGTTCCAGCCGCTCTACTCGAACATGATCCGCGCGGGCGAGGCGTCGGGCGCGCTTGTCGAGGTGCTGCGCCGCCTGACCGACCACTACGAACGCTACGACAACATGCGCGGCAAGATCAAGAGCGCGATGTCGTATCCGGTGATCGTCCTCTGCTTCGGCGTCGCCGCCGTCATAGGCGCGCTCGTCTGGATCATCCCGAAGTTCAAGAAGGTGTTCGACTCGATGGGCGCGGCGCTTCCGCTTCCAACGCGCATTCTCATCGGCATGTCCGAGTTCCTGATACACTACGGCTGGACGCTCGCCATCGCCGCCGTCGTGTTCTTCGTCTGGTTCAGGAAGTGGAAGGACACGCCCGCCGGCCGAGCGAAAATCGACGGCTGGAAGCTAAAGGCCCCGCTTATCAAGGGCATCGTAGCGGCGGGTGCGTATTCGTCGCTCGCATACACCCTCAAGACGCTTCTCTCAAACGGCGTCAACGTCCTGCAGGCGCTCAAGATCTCCGAGGAGACGTGCAACAACGCCGTGATCGCCGAGGCGCTTGCGACGGCCCGCCGCCGCGTCACCGACGGCACTTCCATCTCGGGGCCCCTCGCGTCGTCGGGCGTCTTCCCTCGCATGATGACCGACATGCTTGCCGTTGGCGAGCAGGCCGGCGACATGGTTTCTTCGCTCGAACACATAGGCAAGCGCTACCAGAAGGACATGGACCGCAACATAACGACCTTCACGAACGCGCTTGAGCCGATTCTCATTGTCCTTATCGCCGGCGCCGTCGGCTTTGTCGCGATAGCGATCCTGATGGCGGTGTTCCAGGTCTCCTCGTCGATCGGGTGAAACGCATGGACCGCACCATCGAGGACATCGGCGCGAAGATGGACGCCCTCGGTGCGTGGGAGACGGTTGCGCCCTACAACTGGGCCGTTTGCCCGAAGGGGACCGTGTTCCCCTACTTCTGCACCGTGATGAAGGGCGACGGCAATCCAGTCAATGTGCGCTTCATGATGATCGAGGGCTGGCAGAATTTCCACGACTTCGTGAGGACTCGCATCGACGTGAACTTCGGCTTCTACTCGACCCCGATGGAGATATCCCATTTCGAGCTCGTGTTCGTCTCGGGCGGCGAGGTGCGGCTCTTCAGGCACGACCCGTGCTTCATGCCGCGCCTCGCGAACGACGCCGAGCGCGCTCTTTGCGCGAAGGTCCTCTGGGAGTCGTTTGGCGTCATGATGCGCGTCGAATCCGACGCGGAGCTTCCCATGAAGTTCGCCTCCGAAAAGGCGATGTTCGCGCGCGTGGAGGGCGAGGGCGGAGAATGGTCCGACAAGGCGCTGCCAATTCCCGACCCTCGTCCGCACGTCGAGAGCGTCACTTTCGCCAAAGCCGACCTCGCGAAGGCGAAGGACCTTCCCTTCGCCGCGGAGGAGAAGATCGCCGTAGATTTCTCGCTCGTAGTAGGGCTTTCGACGAAGGAGCCGAGGCCGCGCTGCGTCTATCGACTCTCTGCGCACGACGCCATGACGGGCGAGCAGTTTGTCGCCGACGCTGTTTCTCCAGTGCCAGACGGCGGGCTTCGCGCCATGTGGGAGAACGTAGCGCCGCGGCTCTTGAAGCACCTTCTTGCGCGCGGGCGCATACCTGGCGAGATAATGGTTTGCTCGCAGCGGCTCTTCAGGATGCTGCGCCCGCTTTGCCTCGACATACCGCTGAAGCTTTCGCTTCATGACAAGCTGCCAGGAGTGAACGCCAATGCTTGAGACGATCGCATCGCACCTCGATTCAATCGCTGCTCTCGCGCCGACATGGGGGCTTGTGTTCGTCTTCGTCTTCATGGCGATTGAGTCGAGCTTCATTCCGTTCCCGAGCGAAGTAGTGATGGTCCCCGCGGGCTTTCTTGCGGCGCGCGGCGAACTCGGGCTCCCCCCGATGGCCGCGCTTGCAGCCGCAGTCGCAGTCGGCGTCGTCGGCTCGCTTGCGGGCGCGTTTGCAAACTACTATCTTGCGCACTGGCTCGGCAGGCCGTTCCTCGAAAAGTACGGTAAGTATTTCTTCGTAAAGCCAGAGCCCCTTGCTCGCGCCTGCGAGGTGTTCAACAAGTATGGCGCGGCGACGACGTTCGTGTGCCGCCTCGTTCCCGTAATACGACAGCTTATCTCGATTCCGGCCGGTATATCGCGTATGCCCATTTTCTCCTTTGCGCTCTTTACGGGTCTCGGCGCCGGAATATGGACGGCGATTCTCGCGGCTATCGGCTTCGGCATCGGCCGTTCGACAGCGGACATAACTTATCTCGAGCTTTGCGAGAAGGGCAAGGACATGGCCTCCGCCCATCTCCCGCTCGTGATAGGCGGGGCGGTCGCGCTCGTCGCGCTTTACTTCATTGCCTCGAAGCTCGTAATGGGGAAGGGGGCTCGCAAATGACAGGACGGAATCTTAAACCGATTCTCCTCCGCGCTGCAGTTTTCTCGGCGTTGGTTCTATTGGTCGCCGTCTCGGCGACGGTAATCGCCCGGCGCAACGCGGCGACTCCGATCGACACGCGTCAGATCCTGTCTATCACGCGCAACGGCCGCACCGTGACATTCGTGGAATGCCCGGAATGCGAGAAGAGCATGCGCATTGCTTCTGACGGGATGACTGCGACAATCAACCTCTGCCGTCTCAGGGACGGCAATCCAGACGCGCGGGAGTTTGCGCGGCGTCGCGACGCGGCGGTTGAACAGGCGTTTCTGCTCATGGCCGAAAAGCACAAAGAGGCATCTCGATCCGGAGAGCCAGACAAAGGGAAGGACAAGTGACATGTTGCTCGAAGTCGAACATTTGCGTGTGGCGTTTCGCATGGAGGGGAAGCTTTCCGTTCCCGTGCGCGACGTATCGTTTACCGTTCCTGAGAACGGGCGCGTCGCGCTCGTCGGCGAGTCTGGCTGCGGCAAGTCTCTGACATCGCTCGCCGTCGGCGGTCTTGTCGATCGCGCAGAGATCACGGGAAAGATCTCCGGCTCTCCGCACATCGCCTACATCTTCCAGAATCCAATGCAGTCGCTCAATCCCGTTATGCGTGTTGGCAAGCAGATCGCCGAGGGTCTTCACGCGTCGAGAAAGGCGACTGCGCCGACTGGCAAGGCCGAAGATGAGCGCGTCGCATCGCTGCTCGAATCCGTCGGGCTTCCGCGCGCGACGATCCGCAAGTACCCGTGTGAACTCTCCGGCGGGCAGCAGCAGCGCGTGATGATCGCGATGGCGCTTGCACAGGATCCAGACCTCCTCATCGCAGACGAGCCGACGACTGCGCTCGACGTGACGACGCAGAAGGAAGTGCTCGACCTTGTGAACCGTGTCGCAGACGAACACAAGACCGCAGTCCTTCTCATCACGCACAATCTCGGACTCGTTGCGCAGTATTCCAAGTACGTGAACGTGATGTACGCGGGCGAAATCATCGAGAGGGGAACTGTTCCCGAAGTCCTCGGAAGTCCGATACATCCATATACGCAGGGACTTCTCGCCGCTGTGCCGCGTCTCGATCTTCCAAAGGATTCTCCGCTCGTCGGAATTCCAGGAACTGTTCCTCCGCCAACCGACTGGCCGAGTGGATGCGCTTTTCACCCGCGTTGCCCTAAGGCGACGGAGGAATGTTCACGCGTTGTCGCCAAATCTTGTATGGCGGCGCTTCGCTGACATCAACAGGCGGTGGTGTCCATCGCAGATTTCTGCGAAGGGCGCCACAACAGATTGTGGAAGAAAAAATAAAAAAACACAATTCCCCCCTTGCGCTCCACAACAAATATTGGTATATTATGAGTCAAAGCACAAGGGATAGTATCTCTAGTGCATCACTAGTGAAAAAATAAAGGATCAAAAAAATGGCTAAGAAAGTTCCCGCTACCAAGTCCGAGATCATGGCTGCCATCGCTGAGGCCGCTGGCATCAGCAAGAAGCAGGCCGTTGCTGCCTATGAGGAGCTCCTCAAGATCGCCTACGCTGGCGCCAAGGGCCCGAAGGGCATTATGCTCCCCGGCCTCGGCAAGATGCTCAAGGCGAAGAGCAAGGCCCGCCTCGGCCGCAATCCCGCGACTGGCGAGACGATCAAGATCCCTGCCCGCACGAAGGCGAAATTCCGCCTCTGCAAGGCCGCGAAGGACGCTGTCCTCGCCTAAGGCAAGGAGCATCATCCAATGATGCATCGGACGCGGGTTCCACGGAGCCCGCGTTTGTTTTTGGAATCATGGTAAAGTCCGGCATAACTCAAGACGAGGTGATCTCGTGGGGCGGCGCAGAGGTGTTCAACCAGGCGCTGGCAATCGTCAATTCCGGCGATGTGCACGATGTCTCTTACGATGACGAGACGCTTGAGATCCGCGGCAAGATCGAGCAGCCGAGCGGATGGGACATGCCGGTTTCGTTCTTCCTGAAGCCCGGCGGTCGCATCGAGTCGCATTGCCCGTGCGACACCAACCGCAGGTTTGGCATGGTGTGCCAGCATGTCGTGGCCGTGGGCTATGCTCTTGCCTTAAGCGAGATAGACGAGGTCGAGGAAGAGAAGCCACGCGGCGTGCACGAGGAGAATCCGGACGAGCCGCAGGAGGAAGAGGACTTCATCGAAGTCGAGACGAAGCCGAAGTTCTCCGCGTTCGTCGCCGGCTCGCGCGCTTCGCTCGCGATAGAGATCGACGCGCACTACGGCGAGATTGAGTTTCCGGTCTGTTCGGTGCAGAGCCCGCGGACTGTCTATCTTCCCGATCCCGACGATCCGCTTGTGCGGCGTGTGCGTTCGATGAAGACGGAGCGCGAGGCGGTGAAGGCCGTCGAGCGGTGGGGTTTCTCGCCTGGATACAACGACGGCGACTTGCGGCTCTACATCACCGACCCGCAGAAGGTGCTCAACTTTCTCGGCGCGGGGCTTCCCGCTCTCAGGCGCAAGGGCTGGCGCATAGACCTCGCCGACAAGCTCATGGAGCTTACGGACGCGATGCCGTCCGTTGTGCCTGTTGTCACGGTGCGCGACGCTCCGAACGGCGCGTTCGACGTCTCCTATACGTTTGACGCGATGGGCCACGAGGTATCGCCCGTCGAGATACAGGCAGCGTTGAACCGCGGCGACGGCTACATCATGAAAGATGGAGCGGTGGTCCTTCTCGACAACTCCGCAATAGAGTCGATGCACGGCGTGTTTCGCGACTGTGCGCCGTCGCAGAACGGCGCGGCGGCTGGATGGTTCCGCGTCGATTCCGTCCATGCTCCATACGTAAAGGCGTCGCTAGATCTCCTCGACTGCATCGACCTCGACGATTCCGCTGCGAGACGGTGGCGTGAGACTGCGGCAGCAAGGAACCGCGATTCCGGCGCAAAGTTCGAGCCGGTCGCGCTCGGCCCGCTCGACAATGTCTTGAGGCCATACCAGAAGCAGGGCGTATACTGGATGCGTTTTCTCGAGAACGCGGGGCTCTCGGGGCTTCTCGCGGACGAGATGGGCCTCGGCAAGACGCTCCAGACTTTGACTTGGCTCTCGCTGCCGAGGGAATCGGGTAACGGGGAACGGGGAACGGGGAAGATGCCGTCGCTTATTGTATGCCCGACTTCGCTTGTCAGGAATTGGGAAGCGGAGGCGAAGAAGTTTACGCCGTGGCTAAAGGTCCTCGTCGTGTCTGGTCCAGATCGCGCGGACGCCTTTGGGCTTATCGACTCGTATGATGTCGTCGTCACTTCCTACGCGCTTCTCCAGCGTGACTTCGAGGACGCGTATCTCGGACACAAGTTTTCCGCCGTCGTGCTCGACGAGGCGCAGCGCATCAAGAACAGGCAGACGAAAAATGCAAAGTCTGTGAAGATGCTCGACGCCGAGCGGCGTCTCGTCCTCACCGGTACACCTGTTGAGAACTCGGTCGCGGACGTCTGGTCGATCTTCGACTTCCTTATACCAGACTACCTTGGCGACTACGAGACGTTCAAGGCAAATTTCGAGGAGCCGATTGCCGACGGCGGCGCGGCGGGAGAGGAAGCGCAGGCGCGGCTAAAGCGCAAGCTGCATCCTTTCATCATGCGTCGCCTCAAGAAGACTGTCGCGAAGGACCTTCCCGACAAGATTGTGAAGGTTTCCTACTGTCCGATGTCGGAGGACTCTCAGCGCGAATACAACGAGGCGCTTGCGAAGACGCGGCGTCAGGCGGGCGACGCGATACGCGCGAAGGGCTTTGCAAAGTCGAAGTTCGAGATCCTTGCGATGCTGATGAAGTTGCGGCAGATCGCGTCTCGCGCGAAGCTCGAGGCGTTTTTGGAGCAGTTAGAGAGCGCGATAGAGGGCGGGCACAAGATCCTCGTCTTCTCGCAGTTCGTGAAGATGCTCGGGACGATAGCCGAGGAGCTCAAGGAACGTGGCGTGCCGTTCTGCTATCTCGATGGCTCGACGAAGGACCGCCTTGGCGAGTGCAACCGCTTCAACCGCTCGCCCGATATTCCCGTGTTCCTCATTTCGCTAATGGCTGGCGGAACGGGGCTCAACCTCACTGGCGCCGACATGGTGATGCATTACGACCCGTGGTGGAACCCTGCGGTAGAGGACCAGGCGACGGACCGCGCCCACCGCATCGGGCAGAAGAAGACGGTGTATGTCATGAAGATGATCGCGTCGGGCTCGATAGAGGAGAAGGTGCTCGCGCTTCAGCGTCGCAAGCAGGCGGTAATTTCCGCGACAGTCTCCACGACCGACGAGGCGGTAATGGAACGTCTCACTGCCGATGATCTCGCCTCGCTCCTTTCGTAGCGATGTGATCTGACTGCGATTTGCAGTATCTTTTGCTATAATATCTTTGTGGATAGGAAAAACGCAGGAGATTGGCGGATGAAACACAGTAAACTGTCGTTGATCGCAGCGTTGGTCGCGGGATTTGCGGCGACCCTTGGCGGAAGCGCTCTTGCCGACGTTCCGTTGGCGTCAGATTTCGCGTCGACCAATTCTGTCGCGCCGGCTGCAAATTACACGATAGTTGTGACGAACGTCGTCACTGCGGCGTCGAACGCCGTCGGTCGCGCGCAGATCGTGCGTGACGGCGAGTACACGAGCAAGGAAGACGTCGCTGCATACGTTCGCCAGTTCAAGGGGGCGCTTCCGCGCAACTTCATCACAAAAGGCGCCGCTCGCGCGCTCGGCTGGCAGGGCGGCCCGCTTGAGCCGTATGCGCCTGGCAAGTCGATCGGAGGCGACCGCTTCGGAAACTACGAGCGGAAGCTCCCGTGGCTCAACGGCGGCTACTACAAGGAATGTGACATTGACACTAAGGGTCGGCCGAGGGGCGCAAAGCGCCTGATCTTCACTCAGAAAGGGCAGAAGATCTACTACACTGACGACCACTACAGAACATTCAAGGAGGTCAAATGAAGAAGGGCAATTCGCGTAGGCGACGTTTCATCGTCGATCTCATCGGGATTCGCAGCGCCGCTCGGCTTCATGCTGCGCTTGCGGAGAAGCTTCCACTGCCGGAGCACTACGGGCGCAACCTCGACGCCTTCCACGACGTACTGACTGAGTTCGGCGCTCGCTGGAGCATCGTGTTCCGCAACGCCGGTGCAGTGACAAAGGGACTTCGCGCCGTCTGCACCGACGCGATGGAAGAAACCCCGGGGCTCGATGTCGTGTTCAAGGACTGAGTCGCAACATGGCGCTTGGAAGCACGATAGCGGGAACATGGTATCCCGGAGCTGAACGCGAAATCCGCGCTCTCGCCAAGAAGTGGGAGGCTGCATGCGGCGAGGCGAAGTCGGGCGAGAAGCCTAATGTCCTCGTCCTGCCGCATGCGGGCTGGGCGTATTCTGGAGAAACGGCATGGACCGCGGTGCGCACGGTGTGTGGTGCGAAGTTCCGCCGTGTTATCGTTCTCGCGCCGAGTCACCGCGCATGGATCGAGAACCGTCTTGTCGCTCCAGAGGCCGACGCTGTTTCGACGCCGCTTGGCGAAATAAAGATCGACCGTGACTGGCTCGACCGCCTCGCGCTCATCGCGCCTGTTGCACGCAACGACCGCGTGCATTCCGCTGAACATTCCGCGCAGATAGAGTATCCGCTTCTTCAGCTTGCGCTTGGCAATGGCTTTACGGTCGTGCCGCTCGTGATGGGTTCCCTTGGCCAGGACCAGATGGGGATGTGCGCTCGCGCGTTGGCTCGATTGATGGACGCGGAGACTTTGCTCGTCATCTCGTCAGACTTTACACACTACGGCGACGACTTTTCATATACTCCATTTGGCAAGAGCGGCGGTGAAGATGTTCGCCGCAAGGTCGCAGCTTCAGACGATGAGGCGTTCCAGCTTATTGCAAAAGGCGATGCTGATTCATTTGCAGCGTTCATAAAGCGCACTGGTGCGACAATCTGCGGGCATGTGCCGATCGAGCTTGCGCTCCGCGCGTTTCCGAAAGGCGCGTCTATCGTTCGTCAGAAGTACGCGACGTCGAGCGACGGTGATGGCGACTATTCGCGTTTTGTTTGCTATGTCGCCGCAATTGGATGCGTGAAGTGGCATGGAGAGACTGGCGCGGTTCTTTCAGCCGATGATAGGGCGTATCTTTTGCGCGTCGCGCGCGCATCGATGGAGAAGGCGGTGAGGGGCGGGTCGCGGCGCAGCGCAGGTATTGACGTATCTGATGCGCCAAAGTCGACGCGTGCCAAGATGGGTGCGTTCGTCACTCTGAACGACAAGGCGACTGGTGCGCTGCGCGGCTGCATAGGCGAGATTATGCCAATGCGTCCGCTCGTCGAGGCGGTGGCGGCGCGCGCCGTAGACTCGTTCGCCTGTCTCGGAACGCGAGCTTGGTGGAATACGCGTTGAGGTCTCGGCGCTTACGCCACCGAAGCGCGTCGCGTCATGGAGCGACATTGTGCTTGGGCGTGACGGCATGACGCTCGAGAAGAACGGATGCTTCGCTGTGTTCCTTCCGCAAGTCGCGCCCGAGCAGGGCTGGGATTTGCCGACGACGCTTTCGTATCTCTCGCAGAAGGCGGGGCTTTCGTCTGACGCATGGCGCGAGGGAGCGACGTTCGAGACTTTCCAGGCCGAGGTGTTTCATGAGTGAGGCGGGCGAGGCCGTTTGCAAAACGTGTCTGCGCCATTGTCGCCTCGCAGAAGGCGCGATTGGATTTTGCCGCGCTCGGCGGGCGGAAGGAGGTAGAGTTGTCGCGGCGAACTACGGACAGATTTCGTCGCTCGCGCTTGATCCGATTGAGAAGAAACCGATTGCGTTCTTCCATCCTGGGAGCAACATCCTTTCCATTGGTTCATACGGCTGCAACCTTCGCTGTCCGTTTTGTCAGAACGACGGAATCTCGCAGCATGGAGTGGACGAAGTGCCGTGCAGGACGGTGACGCCTGTCGAGCTTGCGGATCTCGCGGCGCGGCTCAAGGACGATCAGGGCAACATAGGGCTTGCATACACTTACAACGAGCCGCTTGTCGGTTGGGAGTTCGTGCGCGACTGCGCGAAGGAGATCCGCGCACGCGGCATGTTCAATGTCCTTGTCTCGAACGGTTGCGCGAGCGAAGAGGTGGTGTCGGAGCTCGCGCCTCTCATCGACGCGGCGAACATCGACCTCAAGGGTCCGTCGCAGGATTACTATGATTGGGTTGGCGGCGATTTCAATGCCGTATGTCGTACGATTTCTATGCTGCACGAGGCAGGCTGCCATGTCGAGGTGACGACGCTTGTCGTGCCAGGGAGAAACGACTCCGATGCCGACATGGAGGCGGTTGCTTCTTTTGTGGCGTCCGTGTCGCCCGACATCCCGCTTCATGTCGCGCGCTTCTTCCCGCGCTGGCGAATGTCTGACGCCTCGCCCACTCCTGTCGCGACCGTCCGTCGCCTCGCTGACCTCGCTCGCCGTCGCCTCTCCCGCGTCCTCGTCGGCAATTGCTGATGTAACGACGATTTCCCTTGTTGCCGGGTGCGCCGTTTGCTACAATGGACGGCAAGTGTCAAAGAAAGGACCAATGAGATGGACAAGATGACCCGGCGATCCCTCCTCGACCTCCTTGCCCGCGGTGGCCTCGCCTGTGGCGGATGCTGTGCGTTCTCCCGCTTCGCGCTCCTCGACGCACTCGCCGCGGATGCAGACGATGCGAATCCGTTTCAGGTCTCGACCGTCGACTTCCATGGACGGCGCGTCTCGCGCCTCGGCTTTGGCATGATGCGCCTGCCTCAGAAGGGGCGCGACGTGATCGACGAGGTGCTCGCCGACAAGCTCGTCGACTACGCGATTCGCCACGGCGTCAACTACTTTGACACCGCATGGATGTATATCGGGGGGAAGTCCCAGTACTACACCGGCAAGGTGCTCGAGAAGTACGACCGCGAGAAGCTCGTCATCGTAAACAAGATGCCGGGCGGACACGGCGCGACGGGTCTCGAGGACGCGAAGAAGAAGTTCCAGACGCAGCTCGACGCCTGCCGCACGAAGTACTTTGACATCTACCTCCTCCACGCCATCGGAAACTACCGTCGCTACGAGGAGTTCTATCTCAAGGGCGGCGTTCTCGACTACCTGAAGAAGGAGCGTGACGCGGGGCGCATCAAGCGGCTCGGCTTCTCGTTTCACGGCGGGAAGGACGACCTACGCCGATTCCTCGACCAGAAGGACTCCGCCGGCTGGGACGTCGTGATGCTCCAGATGAGCGCGAACGGCGTCGGACGCGAGTTCTACGAGATGACGAAGCCGACCGGCATTCCGATCGTCGTGATGGAGCCGCTGCATGCCGGACGACTCGCGAACCTCAACGTTGCCGCGCGCAAGGCGCTCGAAGAGGTCAAGCCCGGGCTCTCGCCCGCCGGCTGGGCGTTCAAGTGGGTTTCGTCCCAGGAGAACGTCAAGGTTGCGATCTCGGGCATGAGCCGGATTTCGGACGTCATCGAGAACTGCGCGACGTACCGCGACTTCCAGCCGCTGACGGACGCCGAGATCGCCTCCTACCACGCGATCTGCGAGAAGTACAAGGGCGCGGACCTCCTGCCATGCACGGGTTGCGCCTACTGCGCGCCGTGTCCGCACGGTGTCGACATCCCGGGCGTCTTCGGGCTCGTCAACCAGTGCAAGACCGATGGTCTTCTCGGTCCCGCGGGCGACGGGAAGGGCATGTCGGCCGCGGACCGCAAGAAGTTCCTCGTGATGTACAAGAACAAGGTTGGTGCGAAATCCGACGCCTCGCACTGCACGGCGTGCGGCAAGTGCCATCCGAAGTGCCCCCAGCACATCAAGGTCTCCGAGGAGTTCAAGAAGATCAACGCGATGGTCGAGGACATCAGGAAGGGCCGCGTGTGAAACGCGTCCTGAAGCCGCTGCGTGTCGTTCTCGCGCTCGCTTGCTTCGTCTCGGTGAACGCGGCGTTCCTAATGCCTGTCGTCGCCGAGACGCTCTGCCTTGAGTCCTCCCCCGACTTCTCGTGGGCGGCGAAAATGCAGTTCCTCCCCGCGCTCCTTGCCTTGAATTTTGCCGTCGTCGTGGCGATTCTCGCCGTGACCGCGCTCGTCGGGCGCGTTTACTGCTCGACGGTGTGCCCTTTTGGCGTCCTCCAGGACATCGTTATCCGCATCCGCCGCCTCTTCACGAGGCGGAGCTGCAGGGAGATGGCCTCGACGTGGCTTCTCGTGGAGTTCTTCGGCGTCCTGGCTCTTTGCGCGGTAGCGTCCGCCTCGCTTCTCGCGGTCTGCGATCCCTACGCCCACTACGGGCGTATCGCGACGAACCTTGTCCGGCCCGCCGTGCAATGGCTCGCCAACTGCGGAGCGGCGTGGAGCGACGCACACGAGAAATACTGGTTGATGTCTGTCGAGGTCGCGGCACCAGTCGCCTTCGCGCTTGTCGTCTCCGTCGCGACGCTCGTCATGGTCGCGGCATTTGCGCTCTGGCGCGGGCGCTGGTTCTGCAGCCACGTCTGTCCCGTCGGCGCGTGCCTCCGGCTGACGTCGCGGAAGGCCCCGCTACTCAAGATCCGCATCGACGCGGTGAAGTGCGTCGGATGCGGAATCTGCGAGCGCGGTTGCAAGGCTGGCGCGATCGACGCGAAGGCGAAGACCGTGGACAACGGATTATGCGTGCGGTGCTTCGACTGCCTCGGCGCCTGTGGGAAAGGGGCGGTTGGATTATGAGCATGACGCGTCGCAGATTTCTCGTCGTGATGGGCTCGGGCGTGGTGGGCGCCGCCACGGCCCAGGCAATCAGGGAGTGGAACGATCCCGCGCGCGCGGTGATGCCGCCGGGCGCCGTGTCGCTCTCGCACCTCAAGCGGTCCTGCACGGCGTGTGGACTCTGCATGTCGTCCTGCCCGTCGAAGGTGCTTGTCCCCGCGGACTCCTGCGACTACGGCCGCACCCTGTTTGGGGGAGCGCTTCTCCCGAAGCTCGACTTCTCTCGCGGCGCGTGCGACCCTTCGTGCGCGCGCTGCGCCGAGGTCTGCCCCGCGCAGGCCTTTCTGCGCTTCGAGCATCCGTCGGAGCGCGCGCGCATCAAGATCGGCGTCGCCGAGTGGACGCGCGCGAACTGCCGCACCTCGTCCGGCGAGGTGTGTACGCTGTGCAGCGAGCGGTGTCCGAAGGACGCGATTTCGCTCGTGAAGGACGAAGGCGGCGAGGTTGCGCATCCTAAGGTCGACGCGGCGAAGTGCATCGGCTGCGGACGGTGCGAGAACTACTGTCCCGCGGAGACGAAGGCGATTCGCGTCAAGCCGCTTGACCCCCAGGACTTCGCCTTCGGGGACGAGACGCTTGTCGCGTATCTCGCCGACGGGACGGAGTGGACGAGTCGTGCGCGCGGCGTCAAACCGCTCCTCGATGCGATAGACAACGAACTTGCGAAGTTCGCTGGGGCCAGGTGCTATGATCGCATCGTCGGGCGAGCGGCCGCCTTCCTTTACGTGAAGCTCGGCGTTGCCGAGGTCTATGCGCCCTTGATTGCGAAGGGGGCGGTTGCGATTTTCAGGCGCTACGGCATCCGTGTGCGTTTCCGCGAGGAGATCGCCGGCATCAGGAACCGCAAGAACGACGGTCCGTGCCCGATGGAGCACACTGTGGCGGGCATTGCCGACACGGAAGTCGACGCGGCGATTGCCGCGATCCGCGCAACGGCGCTCCGCCTTTCGTCTGGCCGCTGATCCAGGCGGGGCTTCTCCCGTGTTCTCGTCGGTAATTGCTGACAGACGAAGTTATGGTAAAATATACGCATGAGAATCAAGATTGTCAAAGGCGATATCACGACGCTCGCGGTTGATGCCATTGTCAACGCGGCGAATCAGGTAATGCTCGGCGGTGGTGGTGTTGACGGTGCAATCCATCGCGCGGCTGGCCACGAACTTTACGAAGCGTGTCTTAAAGTGCCCGAGGTTCGACCGGGCGTTCGCTGTCCGACTGGTGAGGCACGAATTACACCAGGCTTTAAGTTGCCTGCGAAGTTCGTCATCCATACCGTCGGCCCGGTCTATCGTGACGGCCAGCATGGCGAGCCCGAGAAACTCGTCGCCTGCTATCGCAATTCCCTCGCCCTCGCCGCCGAGAACGGTTGCAAGTCCATCGCCTTTCCCTGCATCTCAACAGGCATCTACGGCTATCCTAAAGAAGATGCGGCGAAGATTGCAGTGCGGGAGGTGAGGGAGTTTCTAGCCGCAAAGAACGCAAAGAACGCAAAGGACGCAGAGGAGATGGATGTGATCTTCTGCTGCTTTTCGGAGCGTGATATGAAGGTGTATCAGGTAATCGTATGACGAAATTCCTCTCCAATCGCGACATTTACGAGTCTGTCATCTGCGGGATTGTGCCGCAGGCGAAGGAGCGGCTGTGGATTGCGACCGCAGATATTAAGGACATGTATGTCGACACTGGTGGTCGCGACATGGCGCCGTTTCTGGAAGTGCTAGACGGGATGGTGAAGCGTGGGATTGAGGTGCGGCTGATACATGCGAAAGACCCAGGCCCGAACTGGCGGGACGACTTCGACCGCTATCCGACGCTCTGGACGGCGATGGAGCGGATGCTCTGTCCGCGCGTTCACTTCAAGTGCATCATCGTCGATGGCGTGAAGGCGTATTTCGGCTCGGCCAACTTGACCGGCGCCGGCATGGGCGCGAAGAGTGAGCGTAAGCGCAACTTCGAAAACGGCGTTCTGACAGACGATCCAACACTTGTCGAGCCGCTTGTCGAGCAGTTCGACTCCGTCTGGCGCGGCGATTTCTGCCGCGATTGCGGCCGCCGCGACTTCTGTGGCGATCCGGTGGTGTAGGCAGTTTCTAAACAGTTGGTAAAAGTTTGAGCGGCGGAAGGGCGCGAAAGCGTGCTTCCGCCGCGTAAGATTTCATTGGCATGGAGGTTGCTATATTGGGAGACGTTATGATGAATGAAGACGAAAAGATTGTGCTGAACGGTGAGCAGGAGGCGGCGCTTGGTGTGATGATGTCGGGGGCGAATGTGTTCCTGACTGGCGAGGCGGGGACGGGGAAGTCGACGCTTGTACGCGAGTTCCTCAGGCGCTGCGAGCGCGAGTGCGTGGTGCTGGCGCCGACGGGAATCGCCGCGCTGAACGCGGGCGGAACGACGATCCACAGTCAGATGATGCTGAAGCCGGGGCTTCTGAACCCGCTGGCGCTTGATCCGTTGACGGACGGCAACCGCTGCCGCGTCCTCCGCATGGCGAAGACGATTATCGTCGACGAAGTGTCGATGGTGAGAAGCGACCTCTTCTGCGCGATGGACGCGCGGCTGAGGGAGGTCGCGTCCGGAGTCCGCAAGGAGATGCCGTTCGGCGGCAAGCAGATGATCCTAGTCGGGGACTTCATGCAGCTTCCGCCAGTCGTCTCGGACAACGAAGAGCGCAAGTTCATGGACGAGCGGCTTGGCGGCGCGTTCGCGTTTGAGACGGACCTCTGGGCGGCCGCGATGTTCAGGACGGTTTTCCTGAAGACGGTTCACCGGCAAAGCGGCGATGCGCTGTTCAGAAAGGTGCTGAACAACCTTCGGCACGGAAACTTCGATTCGGCGGCGAAGGTGCTGAACAACCACTGCGTCGGCGAAAAGACATTTCGCTCGCCGCCCGTCTGCCTCTGCACGACGAACCGCGAGGCGAAGGCGATCAACGACGCCGCGAGGATGTCGATGAAAGGCGAGGCGCGCGCGTTCCGCGCCAAGGTATCTGGTAGGTTTCTGGAGGCGGAGTTTCCTGCCGAAGGCAACCTTGAGCTTGTCGTCGGCGCGCGGGTCATGGTGCTCTGCAACCAGCGGAGCGAGGGCGTTCTTGAGTGCGTCAACGGGGACATGGGGGTGGTCACGGGATTCGGGGCGGACGGCGAGGCGGAGGTGCAGGTGCGTCTCGACAACGGGAAGTCCGTGACGATTGCGCCGCATGCCTGGGAGAAGACCGCGTATTCCCAGGAAGTGGACCCCAAGACGAACGCGCCTGTCATGCGGCAGACCGTCATCGGCTCCTTCGAGCAGATTCCGCTGCGGCTCGCCTACGCAATTACGATCCACAAGTCTCAGGGACTGAGCTTCGACTGCGTTTCCCTGCGTCTGGGGCGCGGCTGTTTCGACCACGGACAGCTCTACACGGCGTTGTCGCGGTGCCGGACGCTTGAAGGCCTGCAAATAGACCGGCGGCTTCTGCCGGCGGATTTGATTATCGACGAGTCGGTCGTAAGGTTTCATTCGGAGATGGAAGAGCTGCGGGAAGAGATGCCAAGCGGATACTGCTGGTACGAAGAGGCCATGCAGTACTATCTTAGGCGAATGAAGACGGGCAACGGCGCCGCTATACCTGCCGACGTAAAGCAGGCGGAGTTCGACTTCTCGCCTCGCGTCTACGACGATCCGGCGTTGACGGAGCTTTGCCGTCTGCACGAGCGCGGCGTCATCAACAAGTACGACGCGCCAGTTCTCGCGCCGCTCGTCCGCAATGTCAGCGCAGGAGTGGGAGTGAAGGAGTCTGAGTTTGTGACGATAAAGCGGCTAATCGCGAAGTACGGCGACCTACCGCAACCTGCTTGATGATAGGTAGCCGATGTAGAATGGCTTCAAAATTTGATCGTCTGATAAAACTATGATCGCTATGCTGCCCAGAGCCACAAGGTTTCGGGGCTTGTCATGTATTGGCACGGATGTTGCTAATATGATGGCGTATGAAAAATGAAGCAATGAAGATGATGGACGAGGATCGTGGATATTATTTTGGATTCCCCAAAGGAAGATACACGGAAGCGCTTGCAGGGCTGGCCTGCACAAAGGTAAACACATGCCACACGAGCTCCATACCACTTGCCGAGTTCTGGCAACCGGCAAACCTCGGCAGGATCGGAGAAATACTTGGGCGGGCTATCTCGGGCTTCTGCCCGGAATCGGACTTGAAGTATTTCGAGTTTCCAACGGAGGCCATGTGGAAAGGAGAGAAAATCGGGAATCCGTCGATGACGGACCTCATGATAATCGGGCCGAGCCACAAGATCGCTGTCGAAGGGAAGATGACGGAGTATGTGCGCTACAGGGAAAAGACGATTCGAGACTGGCTCAACGAGTCGGAGCGGGCAAAGGACGTGACGTTTCGCCGCCATTTGCTGAGCGCGTGGCTAAACTACATCCACGAGGCAGGTTGCACGGGCATTGCCGACTACGGCGAGTTCTTCAGGGACTGCAAGGATGTCGCATATCAGTTTCTGCACCGCACGGCGTCCGCCTGCAGCAAGGCAGGGATCGAGAAAGGGACGATGCCGGTTCTCGTTTACCAGTTGTTCTTCGATGTGAATGGCAGGGAACACATCGCCAAGATGGAGGAGTTCAAGTGCGAGCTCCGTCGCTGGGCATCGCTTCTTAAGCTTCGCAACATGAAGTTTGTCATTTTCTCCGTGCCGGTAACGAACATGAGAGAGGTGTGGGAGCGCTTTGGCTCCATGCGCGGTGAGTTGTTCGATCTCATGCAGAGAGAGGCGATCTACAAATTTGATTTTGGCGGGATTGCCGTCGAGACCGTGCTTGACGCGGAGATGCCGAGTAAACGACTGGCGGTGAAAGACAATGAGTCTATGGTATAATATTGGCAATGGAAGGAAGTCCTTTGATCGGCGAGAAGACGTCGCTCGTGTGGGAGGATCACTTCTGGCTGTTGCTCGTCAACGCCGGGCGTCCGCTGGCGGCCGTTCGCAAGTATATCAAGATGAATCCGGCGCGGAAGACAGATCGCTTTGTCCGCAGAAGCGGGCTGAGACATGCGGTGCTCGATCCGTCGATTTCGTGGACCGCCATCGGCGACTTGACGCTTCTCGCGTCGCCTTTTATGTTTCCCGTGCGGCTGACGCGCAAGATGACGGTCGAGCAGCATCTGCCGGAGATCGAGCGGATGGTTGAAAAGGCGCGGCTCGGGATGCTGCCCGTATGCGGATTCCTTTCGCCGGGCGAGAAGGAGCTGGAGCGGCGCTTGCGCCAAGAGCCGTTCGCCCGGTGGATCAAGACTGTCGCGCATGGCCTCCCGCAGCGGTTTGATCCGACGGTCGAGGATTCGCGGTTCCTTGCCGACGGGCGCCAGCTGATTCTCAGCTCGTTTCCAAGCGATGTGCCGGTCTTCCCCATAAACTACGACAACTGCCATCTGATGAACGCCCGCAACGAGGCGTTGTGCAGGAGGGCGACGGGGGAGGAAGAGGAGAAAGAGGGATTGGGTTGATTTTGTGTCTCCCGCAGAGGCGCAGAGACGCAGAGAAGAAAAACAATAAAATAGGAGGACTGAAAAATGGGTAAAAAAAGGCCAAAGTATTTAGATTTCTTAACCATGGATGCGATTAAGAATATAGTTGATGGAGAAGGAAACAGCTTTCGGGAAAGTGATGGCAACGGTCCATATTACATTGAGAAATCTTTTAGGTCAATTCGAGATGCTGTTGCCAAAGAACAGTTTGAACGGGTAATGACCGCATTTGGAATTTCCTATGATGAAAATGGCATGAAAGATGTGCAGAATCGTTTTCTTCAAGCGGTCACTGGGGCAGGAAACGAATGGATGGAGATTAATCAATTGAATTCATCCGCGCTTCTTAGTTTTCTATGTTTCCATGCTGTTGGCATTGATGGCAGAACCATAAAAATCGATGGTACAACTTACAATAAAGTGAAGTTTGAATTCAAATCTCCGCTTAACGGTAGCAGTTCGCCGTCATGGATGGATGTGGTCTTTTTGAATGAGAATAGCAAAAAAGCTTTGTTCTTGGAGTCAAAGTTCACAGAGTACACAAAACAGACGACGCGACCTCTTAAAATCAGTTCATATTATAATCTACGGTATGAGAAGGTCTTTGGCAACACGAACATAGATCTTGGGGATGATAGTCACACACATTTTGAAGATAATAGTTGGAAAGCGGACAGTCCTGTATACCTTGAAGGTGTCAAGCAGATGATTTGCCATTTCCTGGGTATCATCGATCAAATTGTCATGCCGGTAAAAAATGACAAGGGCAAGTATAAGGATGATTCTTGGGGCGAACTTACGGATTATGAAGAGATTGTCCTCGGTGAAATAGTGTACGACTTTAAAAATGAAGCCTCGACGAGTTATAAGGATACTTACAAAGCGCTATCATCGCTTTTGAATAACTGTGTGGAAAAGCATGAAAAGCATTGTGGTTTGAAAAAGAAAATTATTGTTCTCAAAGATCTGTTGACATACCAGGAAGTATTTGAGGCTAATGCCAATGCATGCTTGCTTAAAAATAGCGTAGGAGAATTCTACGGCTTGAAATAAGGTGATCAAGGCTGTTTTGCTTTGCGGCCTCTGCGGCTCTGCGCCTCTGCGTGAGATAATAATTTCTGACTGCCCGCTCAAACTTTGACCATCGGCAAGACCCTAAATCGCAAGGTTTCGGGGCTTGTCGTCTTTTGGCACGGATGTTGCTAATGGGTGGGTGTATGAAAAAGAGAAATGTAAGAACGAATGGTCGGGCGGGTTACTATTCCCGTAGGGTGTGTGGCGAAATGAACTTGTGCGACGTAAAGGCCGCGCTTGACGAGGGGGGTAAGGTGACGATTCTCGTCCGCCACGCGGAGCGTCCGCCGCTGGAAGAGGGCGACGCCACGTTTGGCGCGAGTCTCGCGCTGACGGAGCGCGGATGGCGCATGGCGCGGCAGTTCGGCGCGTTGCTGGCCAATACAGTGAGCCCGAAGTCCGTCGCGTTCTATGCGAGCGGAACATTCCGCACGGTTCAGACGGCGTGCGGGATGGCGATGGGGCTTGATGCCGCCAAGCCGGAGAATTCAGTCGAACGCAAGATCGGCCTTGCCGAGTTCCTCGGCAGCGACTCCCCGTTCTTCGGGGCGTGTGAGGAGCGCATGGCGCTTTCTGCGGAGGAATGCTACCATGAGCGCATGAATGAATATTTCCGCAGCGGGATGATGCGCGGCTACAGGCCGCTCGGCGCGGCGACGGGCGCAATGGAGGCCCGTCTCCACGCCCTGCACCGCTCTGGCGGAAATCTTGTCGTCGCCGTTACGCACGACATCAACGTCGCGGCGTTTCTCGCGGGACGCGGCGTAGTCGCGTCTTTCACGGATGAGACATGGCCGGATTATCTGGACGCGGCCGTGGTCGTCGAGCGCCAGGACGGGAACCGGGAATACGGATTCATTAGGTGGCACAAGGACATGGAAGGCATCGATCTGATGGACATGCGGTATGCATGACGTAAGAAAAGGGTGAGTTGGACACTTATACTATTTTGGAGGCAACAAAAATGCAAAAATTCAAGAACAACATGAGTGACGGATGGCTCTTCACGCAGGAGCTGCGCTTTTTCAGGAACTTCATGCGGAACTGGGACCGCGATGTCAACGACAGCGACTTCTTTGACATCTTCGCGAACAGCAACAACTCGAGCAGCGTGGAGACACAGGCGCTTCTCAAGCGGCACTTCCCGCTTGAGACGCTGGCCAAGTGCGAAGGAATCAGCACGGAGCGCGAGCACCGCTCCCTGCGCCGCGGCCGCAACGATGCGGACGAGCCGAAGATTGTCGACATCCGCGTGAGCCGGAATGTGGATGGCGTCATCCAGGAGCTCTGGAACATGGACAAGGCGTCCAGGGCGCGCTGCCGCGCGATGCTGGAGGAGTGGTGCGACATCCTTGAGCGGCGCAAGACCCGTTCGCGCAGGCAGAAGGACCCGATGGAGGCGCGGATGGACGAAATCTGCCGTGTGCTGAAGCTCAGCGATGTCGAGCGCGACGTCCTCACCTACGCGGCCGTGAGGCAGATGACGTGCTTCGACGACTACCCCGTGGGGTGCACGAACGGACGCAACGACCGCGCGCACTTCTTCGCAATGGCCACGGACCGTCCGACCAGCGTGGTTACGGCCGCGCTTTCCGCGAAGGGGCGGCTGAGGCGCTACGAGGTGCTCGACGTCGACGGCGAATTTCCGCGTGGCTGCCCGTTCAGGGCGTTCCTTGAGAGCGGGGACGGCGAGATGCTGGAGGGGCAGTTCTACAAGAAGACGTCCGTCGAGGACGCCCTGCCGTGGGAATACTACGGAAAGCTCGCCGAGGAGCACGGCGGAATCCTGCGGAAGATGATATCGTCCGCGAAGACCGGCAGGCGCGGCGTGAACATCCTCTTCTACGGCGAGCCCGGGACAGGCAAGACGAGCTTCGCCAAGACGCTCGCAAAGGAGCTCGGGCTCGACCTCTTCGAGATTCGCCAGGGAGACCGCGACGGAGAGCGCAACAAGCCTCAGAGCCGTATGACCGGCATCCGCATCTGTAACGAACAGGTGCCGCGGGAGAGCAGCATGGTGGTCGTCGACGAGGCGGACCAGCTGCTCCGTACGAGCATGGACTTCTTCGCGGCCATGTTCGGCGGCATGGGGTCGTCAGGCTCCGAGAAGGGCGTCATCAACTCGATTCTCGACGAGACGGTGCTGCCGACCATCTGGATATCGAACGCACCGGCAAAGGCGCTGGACGACTCGGTGCGGCGGCGCTTCGACTACTCGATTCGCTTCGACAAGCTCGGGTCGCGCCAGCGTCTCTCCATCTGGAACAACAGCGTGAAGAAGTTCCGCCTCGAGCGGCTCGTCCCCGCGGAGCTCGCCGAGCAGTTCGCGCAGAAGTACCAGACGAACGCTGGCGGAATCGCGATGGTCCTCGAGAACGTCAAGCGGATGCGTCCGCGCAAGGACAAGGTGGCTGACCTCGTCGATTCGCTCATGAAGCCGCACTGCGAGCTCATGGAGGCGAAGACGAAGGACGACGTCCTCCAGCCCGCGAAGGACTATTCGCTCGAGGGGCTCAACATCAAGGGCGACGTCTCGCTCGACCGGATCGTCGAGGCCGTGCGCAACTTCAGGAACAGCAAGGACGACGGCAGCGACCCGGACCGTCCGCGCATGAACATCCTCCTCTGGGGACCGCCCGGAACGGGCAAGACGGAGTTCGTGAAGCACCTCGGCCAGACGCTGAACAGCAAGGTCGTCGTCAAGATGGGAAGCGACCTGCTCTCCATGTGGGTGGGCGGCACGGAGAAGAACATCAGGAGTGCGTTCGAGGAGGCCGAGGCGGACAACGCCATCCTCTTCCTCGACGAAATCGACGGCATCGTGCAGGACCGCTCGGGCGCGCAGCGCAGTTGGGAGGTGACGCAGGTGAACGAGCTTCTCCACCGCATGGAGAACTTCAAGGGCGTGATGGTCGGCGCGACGAACTTCATGGACAACCTCGACGCGGCAATCATGCGCCGGTTCACGTTCAAGCTCCAGTTCGACTACCTCGACGAAGCGGGCAAGCGCTCGTTCTTCGAGCGGATGTTCAAGTCTCGTTTGTCCGCGGCGGATGCGACGCGTCTCGCTGCCATCCCCAACCTCGCGCCCGGCGACTTCCGCACGGTCAGGCAGTCGCTCTACTACCTCGGCGGGTCTGTCACGAACGAGACTCGCCTCAACGAGCTTGAGAAGGAAGGCTCGCTAAAGAAGGGCGCCGGACGCCGCATCGGCTTCTGAACTGCCTTGTGGGGCAATCATTTGCAGACGACGCCTCCAAATTTTGTCCGCTTAAATTTTGAGCAGTGTGCTCAAAATGTGGTAGAATATGCACCAGTCGAAGAATCAGAAAGGGCTGATGCAGAAATGAGCGCATGCGAGAATCTCGTCCTGACTGGGTGGGGCTATCCGGAATACGTGGCCGCCGCCGCGGTTGCACTTGGCGCACTCGGCGGCAAGGCCGAGGTCAAGGGCGTGAGCAGGAGGCGCCTCCCCGAACTTCTGTCTGAGCTGGCGGCGGCGGACCGGGGCGCGCAACGATGCCGCCGCGTCTACATCCTCGGAGTGTCGCTCTCCGGCGACGCGGCGGCGCTTGCGGCTGCTGTCAAGGCGTTTCGGAAGAAGGGCGTCGCCGTCATGTGGATCAGTGCGCTCAAGATGCCCGAAGAAGTGTCCGAGGCCGTTGGCGACTCGCTTGAGGCGCATGTCATGGACGGTTCTCTCCTTGAAGCCGTCGGACAGGCCTTCGGGTCGGACGTAGAGAGGTTCATGCCGTTCCTCAAGGAGCCGAAACGCGCCTCGGCCGAGGTGCGCGAATACCTGTCGTTGATCGCCGCGGCGCAGTTCTGCTACCGCAACTACCAGGACGAGTCGCTGTACGCGACGGCGGCGCGGTATCTCGCCGAGGGCGTCAAACCCGTCGCGTGGGGGCCGGAGGTGCGCGCCGCGGTCGAGCACTACGAGCGCTACGGCGACCGCGAGCTGATCGGCAAGAGCGAGGCGATCAAGACGCTGCAGGACCGCATCAACCGCGTGGCGCGGCACGACCGCGCGCGTGTGCTGATCCTCGGCGAGAGCGGCACGGGCAAGGAGACGGTCGCGAACCAGATCCACAACAAGAGCCCCCGCGCGAAAGGCCCCTATTACGCCTTCAACTGCGCGAGCGTCGCAAAGGAACTCCTCGAGGACCGCTTCTTCGGACACGAGAAGGGCGCGTTCACCGGTGCGACGGAGCAGACAGACGGACTCTTCTTGATGGCGGACGGCGGCACGCTGTTCCTCGACGAAATCGGCGAAATGTCCTCCGACGTGCAGGCGCTTCTCCTGCGCGTTCTCGAGGGCGGAAGGTTCATGCGCATGGGTGGGCACGAGGAGCTTAGGTGCGATGTCCGGCTCATCACGGCGACGAACCGCGACCTCCCCGCAATGGTGCGCGAGGGGAAGTTCCGCGAAGACCTCTTCATGCGACTCAACGTAGTGCAGCTCAGGACTCCGTCGCTGCGCGAGCACAAGGAGGACATCCCGGCCATAGCCAACGCCTGGTGGCGCAAGTGCCACGAGAACCATGTGCTGGACGAAGGGCAGCTCGCCGCGCTGATGGACTACGACTACCCCGGCAACGTGCGCGAACTCTTCAACATCCTCGATCGCGCGACGGCGCTTGAGGAGAGCGACTTCAAGCTGCTCATGCGCGAGCACAAGGAGATGAACGCGTCCCTCGCGAGTGGTCTGGAGCTAAAGTCGGGGCGCATCCCCGACGAGCTGGATGCGGCAACACGGTTCCATGTCAGGCGCGTGTACGACAAGTACGGACAGAACCTCACCCGCGCGGCCGAGGCGCTTGGCATCAGCCGCAATACGGTCAGGAAATACTTGTAAGTGGGCGATATGAGAATACTTTTTCTTAGCGACATACATGGTGTTCCGGCGGCGCTTGATGCGGCGCTGGCGGCTGGTGCTGCGCTTGGCTATGACAAGATCGCGCTTTTGGGCGATTTGCTGTACCACGGGCCGAGGAACGGCGTGCCTAACTTCTACGACCCAGTTAAGGTCGCGGAGATGCTCAATGCG
>CADCGZ010000073.1 GCA_902801025.1 uncultured bacterium
GACATTCTTCATTGCCCATATCCGTATCAAGTAAATTTCGTTACCAATACCATTAATGAACTTGTGGCCTATCCCGAGGCGGACCTGCCGGATTGAAGGTGAACGATAATTGTCTGCAAAGGACGAAAATGTGATATGATGCGAAAGAAACGTGTATTGTTGCTTCTAATGGCTGGAGTGGCCTGCCTCATTGGTGTCATCATCGGCGCCGAGTCTAATTCCCCGCTGATTTACATTCCTTTCAAGATTTGCATCGGCGAAGGCGGCGTCCTTCGGCGCGTGGGCAAAGTAGTCGCATATGATTGTGACGACGAAATTGAATACTCTGTGTATATTGGAAACGCAAGATGCTTTTCTGGGCATCGAATACGAGGGATGTTGCTTATTCTAGAACGGGTGCCGGAAAATGCTCTTAAGCGTTATCCATGGTATCCATGGGAGCAACTTCTGGTTGGACGCAATCACCTTAGTCATGGCGCGATGCAGTATCTTCGGCTTCCATTCGGATATTTGCCAACGACAGGGATGGGCGGGGTCGACGTCGCGTCTGGCAAGGGATTTTCCGGCAAACTGACCATCGAAGAAGTCGGTGATAGCCAGATGTATAAGTTCGAGTACAACTATCCTTCAAAAAAAGATAAGGAACGGCGGTCCTTTTGCCTTGAGATTCCAAAAGCGTGGTTTGACCTTATTCCTGGTGAGGAAGACAGCAAATTGCCTCGTCCACAGTCAGCATCGCCGACTCAGCAATGAGGAATTAGTCTGTTTAAAGTCCCATTTTCCCACCGAAAAAATTTTTTACGATTTAAGATTAGATTTAAGATTCGTTTGGTACAATGGTTGTGAACTCGGCGATGGACACTAAAGTCTTAGCCGTGTAGAACATGTAGAACGTGTAGAAGGGTGGAAGAAAGTCGAAAGGTTTATGGCTGGCGGGCCCGCGACGGAAATGCCGCGGCAGGGTGTTCGTCCATGTGGACTGGCACCAGGGGCGGAGAAAACTACTGTGGTAATTTACTGTGGCAATCAGGTCTGACCCTGTTGTTCCGGCTCGCTTGTCTACGGAGGAGGCGAATGTGGTTTTTCAGGAATTGAGCAGGTGAGCGGAAAGAAGACGATGTGTAAGCGTGATCAGTTTAGCAAGTGCCGAGGGAGATGCGGGTGAGGTAGTCTTGGGAGAGGCGATAGCCGGTGCCGCGGATGGTTTTGATGACATTGGCGTGGCCGATGGACTTGAGCTTGCGGCGGAGGGTGCAGACGCAGGGGGAAATGGTGTCGCTTCCAGGTGGGTCAGTGTTCCCGAAGACTGTTGTGGGGATGACATCGCGAGGGAGGGTACTGTATGGGTGCTTAATAAAGTATTTCAGGAGCAAGCATTCGTGGTTGTTGAGAGTCGCTGATTTGCTGCCTGCATTGATAATGTGCCGTTTGATGTCGAGCATTATCTTGGCTACTTTGCGATGGGGCTTTGCGCTCTCTCGGCGGTAGGTGTAGAAGGGGCCGCGGCTTGCGTCCTCTTCACGGACATATCCCAGCTTCAACAGAATCTTGTGAAGTTTGCCAAGCGCATCGCGCCTGCGCTCATGGATCAGTATGCCGGTTTTTATTTTTTGCATTTCTGTGCGGCTCCTTGTCTAAGTCACCAGAGGTTGTTCTTCCAGAGAAGCTTCAGCATGAAGTCAGAGGACATCTCATGCCGGGTCGTCAGAGCCCAGGTGTGATGCTGCTCCAGTTGCGTATCGGTAAGCGACGGGAAGAACTCGCTCGCGTACCAGATCCATCCGGATCTGACCATGCCATAGAGATTCGTGTATGCCGGGAGCGTCACTTCGTCTGATATCCGCACGAGACGCATGATGGAGTTGGACGCCGCCTCCCTGCTCGAGAACGCCGTGTCGAATTCCATCATAAGATGCGCGGCGACGAGATCGTTCGAGTTGACAGCAAACCGCGCCTGCGCGAGCTCGTAGACATTAGAGTAGTTGCCCTGCCTCCAGTCCTGCGTGACGGCTTCGACAGTGTTTGAGGAAGGCGCTGCGCAGAGTGTCGCAGCGGCGATCGTCGCGAGTGCAGAGAGGATTGTCGTTGTCTTGTGGTTCATTTGTCTCGTCCTTTCGTTATCTATGTTTCCTGTTTTGATTTTCTTTGGGGCATGGCATGGGACATCGGCTAAAAGCCGAATTCGTCCAGACCCATGTTGATTAGCCCCGGGGAGATGAAGTAGAAGTTGTAGTCCACTGTGTAGGAGTAGGGGTCGTGGTTGTCCGCCGGCAGGTTGTTCGGCCAAAGCCGCCGGACCTTGTCGTCCGCCACGTTCCACATTGCCTTTGCGCAAGCGGCGCAGTTCGATGAGATGTTGACGCCTGGCGCAGCGAGCCCTGTGCCGCAGTTCCAGCTCAGTGTCGCCGTTGCATCGTTGTCCGTTCCTATATACTGCGACATGTCCTGCCGGAAGTTGTTGACTCCGATTAGCTGTGACCCGAAGCCGACTGTCATGTTGCTCAACTTTGCCAGCCGCGTCGGATAGCCGTAGAATGTCGCGACTGCGCCGAAGCCGGATAGGTCGTTTACCTGGTTGTATCGCCATGTCGTTTTGCGCTGCTGGTTGTCCGGGCGTCCGAGATAGTCGCCTGCGCCTTCGCGGACGAACCATTTCAACCCAAACATAGGGCTGTTCCGTGTTTCCCAGTCGTATTTGACGCAGAGGTTTGCCATGATTGTGCGCGTAATGGCGAGGTCGCTTATGAAAATGTCTTCGACTCCTGCCCCGCACACTGGAAGGACGATGTTGGCCTCCGTCCAAGGGGAGCCGCCGACTCGAGCCCTAAATCGGTAGACGCCGCCTTTCTTTGGATTTCGGAATTCTGCGTCGAAGGGCGATATCGAGACGAGTGAACCGCTCGCCTCTGGGACTGCCTCGATTAGCTCCCATTCGCCAGGAAGATCATACCCGAAGACTCCCTCTGGCTCGAGTTCGAGATGCATGTAGATCGTGAAGTTGGCGATGGAAAATCCGTTCGCGCCAAGTGTTGCAACATTGCAGAAAGGCACGACAAGATGCTTGTCCGGCGCAAGACTGTTGGTGATCGAGAATGGGCAGGCCGTCTCGCCGGCGAAGGGCGGGGGATTGGGGCTTGTCCCCGCGACCGAAGAATCCACGTGGAGATACTTGACGGATGCGACAGTTAGCGACTGAGTCGCGGTGTAGGTCTCGCCGCATGCCGTTACGCTCGCGGCAAACTTGACGTCATCGACCGCTTCGCTTGTCGAAATGCCTCGCACGGAGAGAGTCCGTGCGTCTATCGTTTCTATGGATAGATGGTTTGCGCCTTCGACACATTCTATCGTTGGAAGCGAGTCCACGTTGTACGGGGCGGCAAGTGAGGCGGACACTATGTTTGTCTCTCCGTTGCGCATGATGACGGAGGGCGCGGAGATTCTAAGCCAATCCAGTGGACGGACCGGGGCGCATGTTCGCACGATGCCGTTTGTCAGCAACGCGAAGCAGCCGTCAGGATACAGCGTTATCGCGGCAGTAACCGGTTCGTTGGTGTTGGGCAGTGCATAGAAATGCCACCACCACATTGTCTGTTCTCCGTCTTCACCTTCGCTTCTCGCGAGCATGCTTTCGCCAGGTACGGCGGTGACGGCGCCGATTCCCGAATCGATCTCGGTGCCCGCGTCGCGAAGATTGGCGCGTATCTTGCCGTCCTGGAAGAACCAGGTATAGGATGACAGCATTGCATCCTTTCCGAACGGGAAGGGGAATCCCGGGAAGTCTGTCTTGTTCGCGCCGAAGGGGGATGACGCGCCGTGCACATGCCAGTTCCCGACGGGAACGGCGTTCGTCGGCAGTTCGACATCGGGAGCTGGTATCTCTGTCAGGACGCAGTATCCATTGATGACATCATTCGTGGTCAACGTCGGGATGCCTGTGTTTTGGAGCCGCTGCAGAAGTGCGTTGTGTTGCATCATTGCCGTCATGCCGTTTTGCAGGGCGGCGGGCGGTCCGTGGTTTGGCGACAAGAATGACGCTCCGGCGTTCAGCAGACCGTTCGTCCCGCCGCTGGCATTGTTGTTGCCATTCGTGTTGGCCTTCTGCGCTTCGACTGTCGCGATTATGGCGACGATCAGAAAGATCGCCTGCATGGCGCGCGGCAGCTTTCGCATCTGCCTGAGCCCAGAGGAAACGAGCCGTTTTGTGGCTAGCCATGCGAGGAATCCGTAGAAGGAGAATCCAACGATTAGTGCCACGAGATGCCAGTTTATATTCATGGCCGCCTCCATTTATCGTATTGTGATGGTGAGCTGCACGTTCTCGACTGTTTCTGTTATTTCTTCCCCGACTTCGCCGAGCCCGCGCTTGATGATCTTGGCGAGGTTCCAGTTGGGGTTGAAATCTTTCTTGTTGATCGTGACCGATGAGCTGGAATTGCTAACTATGGTTTGCGTGCGGTAGTCGGCGAGATACCGCTCCCCGCAGTCGGAGCCAAACGCAAAGTCGGCTTCATTGAACGACAGGTCGCCGTCCTCATCGGAGTCGCATCCAATTGCGACAAGGACCTCGTTTGAGATGCAGCATGTCGTTTCAAGACTGAGCGTGAACCGTTCCAGTTTCTGACTGTTGACATGAAGCACGATATTGGTCGACACTTCGGTATCGGGCAGAGTCCCTTCGGGAAGTCGCGGCCATGTGAACGAGTTTGCTGCGCAGGCAGCGGCTGCGGCAAGCGTAGCGATTAGGGTGGAGGTGATTTTGTGCATAGCGACAGATCTTTTATACAATTTACTCGGGATTTTACCAAGTGTTGTCCATTTGTATCGTTACTTGGAAGTAATGAACTGACGAAAGTCGTGACTTTGCGTGACATACGACGGTTGTCGGGTGGCCTTGGGACTGTTCCACGCGTCGAAAAAATGGTAGAATAACCGCATGAGAAAAGCGTTGGTGATCGAGGACAACGCCTCCGAGGCGGCGGATTATACGGCGGTGCTCCGGTCCATGGGCTACGAATGCGACATGGCGCATGCTGGGGACATCGGGTATTCCATGCTCCTTAACGGGGACTACGATGTCGCCATTGTCGACCAGGTCTTGCCCGGCATGGACGGCGAAGCCATCGTCAGAGGTGCGCGGCGAAACGGGATTAAGACGATCATCATCTGCGCCAGCAACCACGTGGGGAAGGCCGAGCGGCTCGAGGTGGTGCGGGCGGGTGCCGATCACTATATCGAGAAACCCGTTTCTGCAGACGAATTGATTTCGTATGTCACGGCGCTGGAGCGGCGTGTCGGCGGCGAGCAGTCCGTGATTTCCTATCGATCCATCGTCGTCAACAAGTCCGAGCGCACGGCGTTCTGCAATGACCAAGATCTGAAGCTCAAGGGACAGGCGTTCGACTTCCTCGTACTTTTGCTTGATAACCGAGGCAGGTTCGTCCCGACCAAGCGGATACTAAAGGAAATCTGCCCGGGGGCAAAGACCTTGGGGGTGGACGCCGTCAGGCAGGCGAAGCTGCGCCTCAGCGAGCGGCTTGATGCCTGTGGTGCGGGGAATGTCATTGAAACGAAGAAGGGCGTTGGCTATGCGATACTCTAAAGATCCGCTTGCGCGCGCAATTTTCCGCAGGGTCGTAATCCTCGGTGCATTGATCATGCTCGTGTGGATGCCATATCATATCCTAGACACGGACAAAAAACTTGCGAAGGATGCGGCTTCTGCCTATCGGATGAAGAGCTTAGCAGAGTCCAAGGATGCACTTATGCAAGTCGTCCTCGAGGCGAGGAAGTCAACGCGGATTCCAACGGTGTTGTTTGTCGTCACCATCGTTTTGCTGTTGCTGGCCGCGGCGTCCATATCGAAGCCGGTGGGGACTCTTCAGTCGTTCCTTCGCGAAATTATACATGACTTGCGCGGTCCGGTGTCGAGCTTCAAGCATAATGTTGAGTATGCACTCGCGGGATACAAGGAACCGAAGACTGCCCTGGAGGAAATGCAGGAGTCAAGCGAAACGCTGCTCGAGATGTTCGACATGCAGTCCGAAATCATCAGGAACTACAACGGCGAGGTCCGGGAGCCCCTTGAGGATGTTGACATCTCTGATGTCATAACTGGCCTTGCCGACATGTTCGAGTCTGCTGCAGAGGCAAAGGGCGTGAAGCTTAGTTGCGATGTGCCGTCTGAACCTATAGTCGTTCGTTCGCATAGGCAAAAACTTCTGCGCCTTGTGAGCAATCTCGTCGACAACGCCGTCAAGTATACGGACAAGGGGTCGGTCTCCGTCTCGCTTGTGCGAAAGTTCCCGGGCCGTGTTAAGTTGACTGTCGCCGATACGGGCATCGGTATGTCGAAAGATTGTCAGAAACACATGTTCGAACGGTTTTACCGAGCCGAACGGAGTTCCTCGCGCCCTGGCGACGGCAATGGCCTTGCCTATGTCGATTCTGTCGTCAGACTGTACGGCGGCACGATAGACTGCAAGTCCGCCTTGAACAAGGGAACGACCATCACCGTGATTTTGCCACTCGACATGACGCCGCGGTTTTCGCTGTTGCGTCGCGGCTCCCGACTGTCTTAAATGACAACTGGCGTTTCGTTAACAATCCGTTAACATTCATTTCCTATAATGGCGTCGTTCAATCGGGAGATACCCGAAGAAAGGAATGACACCATGAAAAAAACAGGAACAGCATTGACAGTCGCGTCGGTAGCCGCGGCAATAACCCTGATCGGCTTCGCCGCCGCATCGTGCGACGAAAAGAAGGACGTCTCGCAGAAATCTTCCGAGGCGTCGATCGTCACGAACGACAACGGCAGCGTCGCAAGGACGTATGTCGAGTCGACGGTGACCACGAACGGCAACATGGTCACCGAGCGCCGCCGCGAGACGCGCACCACGCTCGACGCCGACGGCAACATGCTCGAAAGCTCCACGAGCGAATACGCCCAGAGCTATCCCGTCGGCGAGGAGGGTATGGCCTCGTTCACGACGCGCGTCGAGCAGAAGGAGAACGAGTCGCCGGACGCCAAGGTCGAGGAGGGATTCCTCGGGCTTAAGTTCGGCGAGGAGTTCAAGGGCACGAACCTCGTTTCCGACATCGAAGAGCCGACGCTGCTTCGCGCGACGTTCACGCCCGCGAAAAAGCTCGCCGGTTTCGACGACTACTATGTCTACGTGACTCCCAAGACCCACAAGGTCGTCAAGGTCTACGCCTGCGCGAAGGAGGCGGTCGACCCCGGCACGAACTGGAGAAGGCACTATCTCATCGAGGCCCTCGAGAAGCGCTACAACACGTGGGCTCGTCCGCGCAGCTGGTGCCGCCCGATCTACACGTTCGCCATCGGCTCGGGTCGCTTCGTGACCGCCTGCCTCGCGGACGCTTCGCGCGACTACGAGACGGTGCTTGTCGCATGGGATGACGCGCTTCTAACGACAGCAGCCGACGAGACGGAGGAAATCCGCCAGGAGGCGAGGAAGAGCGCCGCCGAAAAGCGCAAGGCGCAGGTCGACGACGCGGCTTCTGCATTTTGATTTACCCCCCACGGCGCGGCAAATGCGCCGCGCCGTTTTTTGATATAATATCCAAAATTTCAGATTCAAACTGAATAGAAAACTATGCTTGAAGTAAAGAACCTTGAGAAGCACTTCGGCGATTTCGTCGCGGTGAAGGGCGTTTCCTTCTCCGTCAAGGCGGGCGAAGTGCTTGGCTTCCTCGGGCCCAACGGCGCGGGAAAATCTACGACAATGAGGATGATCACGGGATTCCTCCCGCCGACTTCCGGCACTGCGGTTATCGACGGGCACGACATCACGTCCGACCCGATCGCCGCGAAGCGCGCGCTTGGGTATTTGCCCGAGTCCGCGCCGAGCTACCGCGCGATGACCGTGCGCGACTACCTCGCGTTCGTTGCGTCCGTCAGGAGCGACGCGTGCCCCGACGTCAAGAAGGCCGTTGACGAGGTGATCGTGAAGGCGAAGCTCGAGAAGGTCGCCGGACAGACGATCGAGACGCTTTCCAAGGGCTACCGCCAGCGCACGGCGTTCGCCGCCGCGATCATCCACGACCCGAAGGTGCTCATCATGGACGAGCCGACCGACGGTCTCGACCCGAACCAGAAGTTTACCGTCCGCGAGATGATCAAGTCGATGGCGAAAGAAGGCAAGGCGATAATCATCTCGACGCACATCCTCGAGGAAGTCGATGCCGTATGCTCGAAGGTCGTCGTAATCGCCGATGGCGAGAAGAAGTTCGACGGAACTCCCGCCGAGCTTAAGGCGAAGGACCCGAGCGGAAAGCTTGACGTCGTGTTCCGCAACCTCACGATGAAGCAGTAAGAAAGGAGGCGGAAAGATGAAAAACATAAAGGCTGTATTCAAACGCGAATTCAAGGCGTATTTCGATTCGCCCGTCGCGTATGTGTTTCTCACTGCGTTCCTCGTGCTCGCCGGGTTCCTCACCTTCGGCGTCGCGATGTTCTTCGAGCGCCGTCAGGCGGATTTGACTCCGTTCTTCTTCTGGCACCCGTGGGTGTACCTGCTGCTTGTTCCGGCCGCGACGATGGGCGTCTGGGCCGACGAGCGCCGCAACGGAACGGCGGAGCTGCTGCTCACGCTACCTGTCACGATCACCGAAGTCCTCGTAGGCAAGTTCCTCGCCGCGTGGAGCTTCGTCGGGATCGGCCTCGCGCTCACGTTCCCCGTCGCTCTCACGGCCGGCTACCTCGGCTCGCCCGACTGGGGCGCGGTGTTCTGCGGCTATCTCGGCTCGCTGCTCCTCTCCGGCGCGGCGGTCGCGATAGGCGTCTTTGCGTCCACCCTGTCGCGTTCGAGCGTTGTAGGTTTCGTCGTTTCGCTCGCGCTCGTGTTCCTGCTCCTGATCATCGGGTTCGACCCTGTGATCGGCGCGGTCGCCGCGTGGGGCGTCCCGACCGCGATCACCGACTCCGTCGCGTCCTGCTCGCTCCTCTCGCACTTCGAGTCGATGCGCAGGGGCGTCGTCGACTTCGCTGATATCGGCTACTACTTCGCGATGATGGTGTTCATGCTCGCGGCCGCGAAGACGGTGACCGACGGACGCCGTGGCGCCTCGAAGGGCGTCGTCGGACTCGTTCTCGTCGGCGCTATCGCAGCGTCGTCGGTCGTGATCCTCGCGAACCTGCCGCTCCGCTGCGACATGACGGCCGAGAACCTCTACACGCTCTCGAAGGGCTCGAAGGCCATTCTCGGACAGCTCACGGAAGACGTCACGCTCAAGTACTACGTCAGCTCCTCGTCCGCCGAGATGCCGATGGCGCTCAAGACATACGCGCAGCAGGTTGGCAACCTCTTGAAGGAATACGAGCGCGCGGGCGGCGGTCGGCTCGTCGTCGAGGAGTATGACCCGAAGCCCGACTCCGACGCGGAGGAATGGGCGCAGCGCTACGGCGTAGAGCCGCAGACTGGCGGGAATCCGTTTGGGCAAGGCATCTACTTTGGCGTCGTCGCGGTATGCGGCGACCGCGAGGAAACCTTGGGCGTTCTCTCGCCCCGCACCGAGTCGACGCTCGAATACGACCTGACGCGCCTCGTCACGCGCGTTGCGTGGCCAGAGCGGCCGGTCGTCGGCGTTATGACCTCGCTCCCCGACGTCCTCGGCGGGCAGATGAACCCGATGATGATGCAGATGGGGCAGCGTCCGCCGCAGGGCTGGGCCGCGTTCAGCGAGCTCGCGAAGGACTACGACGTCCGCACTGTCGAGCCGGACGCCGAGAAGATCGACGACGACATCAAGACGCTCGTCGTGGTGCATCCGAAGAACCTCTCCGACAAGGCGCTCTACGCAATCGACCAGTTCGTCCTCCGCGGCGGAAAGCTCGTCGCGTGCGTAGACCCGTTCTCGATCAAGGACATGCAGAGCTCGCGCTCGCAGCAGAATCCGATGATGGGGCAGATGGGCGGCGACGGACCCTCCACGCTCGGCAAGCTCTTCGACGCGTGGACGAAGCTCAACAACGGACAGGGCGGCGTCGAGTCCAACCCCGCGTTCCTCTCGCTCGGCAAGCCCAACATGGACAAGGGCGATCTCATCGTCGCCGACCTCACGAACGTGATGTTCCCGTTCGCAGGCGCGTTCACGTTCGAGAAGAAGGACATGGACCTCTCCTTCGTGCCCGTCATCACGACTTCGAAGGACAACTCCTGCTCGACGGACAAGATGGCGATGCAGTACGGCGGGATGAAGGACATGGTTCCCGACGGGAAGGAGCGCATCCTCGCCGCGCGTCTCTCCGGCACGTTCAAGACCGCGTTCCCGAAGGGGCCGGACGGGACCAACGACGTCTCGAAGGCGCTCGCGGAGGGCAAAGGCAACGTGCTTCTCTTCGCCGACAGCGACTTCCTCGCGGATGACTTCTGCGTTCGTATGATGAGGACTCCGTTCGGCTCGATCCCGCAGCTCATCAACGAGAACCTCACGCTCTTCTCGAACGCGATGGAACAGTTCGCCGGGCGCGAGGAGCTCATCGGCGTCCGCTCGCGCGGCGCGTCCGACCGTCCGTTCACCGTCGTGAACGAGCTCGAGGCAGAGGCGACGAAGAAGTGGCAGGCGCGCGAAGCCGCGTTCCAGGAGGAGCTCCAGCAGACGCAGCAGCGCCTCTCCGCGCTCCAGAAGGAGAAGAAGGGCGGCGAGCGCTTCATCCTCTCGAAGGAGCAGCAGGACGAGATCGTCAAGCTCCGCAAGAGCCAGGCCGAGACCCGCAAGCAGCTCAAAAACGTCCGCAAGGAGCTTACGGCCGACATAGACTCGCTGGGTCTTCGCCTGAAGATCATCAACATCGCGCTCGTGCCGGTGCTGGTGGTGCTGTTCGGGCTTCTGCGCGGATATCTGCGCAGGAAGCACGCGTAACGGCTGTCGAAAACAATGGGAAAGGATTTTTGAAATGACTACTAAGCAACTTGCAATCCTCCTTGGCGCGGCCGCCGTTCTCGGCGGCGCTGCGCTGTGCCTCTCATCCGGCTCGAAGCCCTCGGGCGCGAAGCTCAACGGAAAGGCGATATTCCCTAAGCTCGACATCTCACAGGTCGCACGCGTCGAGCTCGGCGACAAGCTCAAGCTCGCGTCTGGCGAGAAGGGGTGGACGGTCGAGACGTACCACAACTATCCGGCCGACCACGCGAAGCTCACCGAGAACCTCCTGAAGCTCACTGAGCTCAAGGTGGGGCAGGTCTCGCGCGGCAAGAAGCTCGAGAACGCCGACGTCCTGACGCTTAAGGACGCCTCCGGCAAGGAGGTTGCGTCCCTTCCGCTCGGCGAGAAGCACGCCAAGTGGGGCCACGGACGTTACGCGACGTTCGAGGGCGAGACCGTGCTCGTGTCCGATTCGCTCGATTCGTTCGGCACGGACGGCAAGTCGTGGGTTGAAACGAAGATCGTAGATACGCCGTGGATCTCGTTCAACGACATCGCGGAAGGCGTTTCAGAGGAAGACCTCGGATTTGCGACTGGCGTTGTCGCGAAGGTGACGATTGCTGGCGACACAAATCGCGTCGCCACGATCGGCAACAAGGTGAAGAACGGCAACGACCGTTACTTCAAGCTCGACAACTCCGAGTGGGTCTACATCGTCCCCGAGTATTCCGTCGACAAGCTTCTTCCGAAGCCTCCGCCAGAGGAGAAGAAGGAAGAGGTAAAGGAAGAGTCGAAGGAAGAGGCCAAGCTTGCGCAGGAAGAGGCAAAACCCGAGCCGGAAGAGCCGAAGCCGGTGCAGGAAGCGCACAAGCCCAAGCCGGAAGAACCGGCAAAGGAGGCGTGAGCCAAGTATGTGCGGCGCGACGGATTCGTCGCGCCGCTCTGTTTATAGCGGTGGCGCGTCGAAATCGGGTCGCTTCCGTCTTTTTCCCCGTCGCATCGCATTTCGCCGAAACACGCCCCGCCGCTTCCGCGCATAACACTATCCGACCCTACCCGTCCTCGGCTCGCTCGTGAGGATGGCAATGCCAGGAATCTGCTTTTTTGGTATAATATTTTCCAAAAGACAAATCCTTTAAAGGAGATAAAATGGCCAAGGCATCATTCAAGGTCGTGAACTTCGGAGTGACGAAGTACGGCGAAAAGGCGAAGAAGTACATCTTGAACGGCGCGGGAGGCGTCGTTCTCGAAGTGAGCGACTACGGCGGGAAGGTCGTGCGGCTCTTCACGCCCGACAAGAAAGGCAAGATGAAGGACGTCGTCGTCGGCTTTGACTCGCCAGCCGGCTGGGACAACGGCGACGCGTACTGGGGCAGCATCATCGGCCGCTACGGCAACCGCATCGCGAAGGGCCAGTTCAAGATGGACGGCAAGACGATCAAGCTCCCCGCGCTCAACAACGCGCCTGCGGGCATCGGCTGCAACCTCCACGGCGGCAATCGTGGCTGGAACGCCTACGTCTGGGGCGCTGAGCCGTTCGTGAAGGGCGACAATGTCGGCGTCGTGTTCACGCACACTTCGCCCGACGGCGACGAGGGCTTCCCGGGCAAGGTCGATGTCAAGGTCACCTACACTCTCACGGCGAAGAACGTCTGGCGAGTCGACTACGAGGCGGTGCCCGACAAGAAGACGCCGATCAACATGACGCAGCACGTCTACTTCAACTTCAAGGGCGAGTCGGGCGGCACGATCGAGGACCACATCCTCAAGATCCCCG
>CADCGZ010000074.1 GCA_902801025.1 uncultured bacterium
ACCGCCAGCTACGAAGAAACCACCCTCGACATCACCATCCCCGCCGGCAACCTCTCCACCCTCGCCGACCAGGACTGGTCGACGTTCGACGAGGGGGCGTTCAACGCCGCCGGCGACAACACCGACGCGCGGCTGTCGGCCATCCCGGAGCAATTCCGCCTCGAAGCGACCGTCAACGCCTCCTACAACCTCCACTTCGACGCCCCGGCCGCCTAGCCAACCCTTCAACCCTTCAACCCTTCAACTTTTCAACTAGGGGCAAACATCCATTCGAGGTCGACAAAAACGGCATGCCCGTGGACGGAGGCACCCGCGCGCGGAATAGCCGCCGCGCGGCGTGTAAACAAAGCAGAACCTTTTCAAACCATCCAATCAAAGTGTAAAAAATGGTATAATGCATCCGCAATCATAAGGAAGGAGAGGTGGACATGTTAGACGGTATTTCGCAGAGCCTCGTCAACATGACGAGCAAATTCGGCAAGGGCGACCTCGACAAGGGGGTCGTATTCGACACGCAGACCGGCAAGTTCGCGGTCAATCGCAATGCGGACCAGATGGGTCTCGGCGACCACAACTACTTCCAGAACGAGACGCCGACGGAGCTGGGGAGGCAGAACGCCATCATCAGGAGCGCGCTCGCGAACTCCCTCAAGAAGATTCTGTCCGAAGGCGGCGGATTGATCGGCCAGGCCCAGCAGAAGGCCCTGGACGAGATTTTTACGACGCTGTTCGGTGCGACGGACGCAACCGGCAACTTCGGGAAGGACATGGAAATCTACCGTCCGATTACGGCGCGGACGGTGAAGCAGCTCGTCACAAAGGCCCAGAAGGCGCATGCGCAGGCTGCGCTCGAGGCGCTCCCGGCCGGGAGCGCGAAGATCGACAACGCCGAAAAGCTCATCGCCAAACTCTGCGCCAACGCCTCCCTCTACGGGAAGACGGACACCGTCCAGAAGATGGTGGAGAAGCTCGAGATCGACCTCGCCAAGTGCGGCGCCAAGCTCGAGGCGGCGACGACGGAGAGGGCGCGCGCCAAGGTGGAGGCGTCGATCGTCGCGACGGTCGACAAGTTCATCCGCGAGGCTTCGCAGCTCGATGCTAAGATGCCGGGGGCGGATTTTGCGATCGAGCTGGCTATCGAGGAATATACGGACTCGACGGGGAAGTTCCTCGGTCCCGGATTCTGCGCGCAGTTCCACAAGCGCGCCATGGGCATGATCGAGCCGGGGATGACCTTCGATGCATTCAAGGCGAAAATCGCCGAGGCACTGCCCGGAATCGTCCATGAGGCACTGGCGAACGCCTCCTCTCCGCTCGTCTTCAGCTCCAGGCAGCCCGGCGTCCCGCAGCCCGCCGCCGTGGGCCTTTCGCAGGAGAAGATGAACGCCGTCCGCGCCGAGTTCCAGGCTTCCATCGCGAACGGACAGACGCTCGTCCAGAACGGGACGAACCTCACGTCCGTGCCGAGGTTCTCGATCGGCGCGGACAAGTTCGACACGACCGTGTTCCTCAAGGGCCAGCCGAAGCCGTCGGACAACAGCAGGAGCATGGACGAGAGTTTCACCGCGAACATGCGTTCCCGCGGCGAAGCGAGGCCCCTCGTCAAGGTGGTCAATCCAGACGGATCGGTCATTTCGCTTCAACGCTGCGTCGCCTCCCATGTCGACACGGTCTGCGGAGGGGCCGGCGTGCAGTCCACCGCCGTCAAGGCCGCGATGATGCTCGACCTCGGCCGGCTCGTGGGCGGTATCGCGGAGGATCTGCATCTCGACGGCAAGCTCCGTGAGGGCCTCAAGCAGGGATGCGACTGCACCCTGACGCTCAACGACGACGGATCGATCGACGTCACGCTCTCGACCAAGCCGGAGAGCAGCGTGGAATGCTCGCTGACGCTCAGGATCTCGACGGAGGGCGAGCGCTCGCTCGTCTCGTTCTCTGGCGTGAAGACGAGCGACGCCTTCGCCGACAAGGTCGAGCAGGCCGAACGTCGCCGTCTTTTCGCGGCCAAGATGGATCCTGTGACCGGTTCCATCACCAAGATGGCCGCCGCCAAGCTCGCCGAGATCAAGCAGTATGTCGAAGCGCCGAACGTGTTCGCACGCATCGGCGAAGAGAACATGAACTCCCTCCAGGTGTCCGTCACCGGGCTTTTCAACGGACTCATCGGCGAACTGCGCCACCTCGCGGACGATCCCGCGGCGCGTCTCGAGAAGACGCCCGACCAGTACGAAAGGGACTTCGCCACGCAGATCGAAAACCTGCGCCAGCGCACGCTCGCGCGCATCCAGTCGAACCTCTTCCTGGCGGTCGACTTCAAGAAGTCCTTCAATGACATCGCGGCGAAGTGCAACGCAGCTGCCGGCAGGCTGGACGCGGCGGGAATGAACGGGCTCGCGAACGTCGTGAGGGATTTCATGGTGCGGACCAACACCTACCTCGCGGACCTGCGGTCCAACTTCATCCTCTCGGGGGAGGTGTCCGAAAGGGCGGCCAAGGAGCTTACGACGGCGGTGAAGGCCTTTGCCCGGCGCGCCATCGACGTCCTGACCTCGCTCAATGACAAGCCGACGGCGGAGGACGCCGTGGCGTTCGCGACAGGACTGAAGTCGCTGCGCTTCCCGGTGCTGGCGTTCAGGACGTTCTCCGAGGGCGCCCGCACCGCGATGCTTTCCGCGAGCGGACTCCTCTCAACCGAGGCCGTCGACCGGGCGGCGATCGGAAAGCCCGGGTACGGTCCCGTGGCCAAGGCGGTTTCCGATTTCGCGGATGTCGTCAACAATCTGCTCTCGCAGGCGCGCGGATGGGGGAACGACGCTCAGGCGCTGGAGTTCAGGAACCTCGCCGAGGGCAGGCTCCGTCGCATAATCCAGACGGTCGTAAGCGGCATCGACAGCGGGACGGACCTGAGCCAGGGCATCGGCGGGGTCCTCGCAGAAGAGCTTGCGCCCATCTTCGGCACCTTCGCGAACTACGAGCGCCAGAACATCCAGGACACGTTCTCCCGGAAGGCTGACGCTCACATCGCCACGCTCCAGGACATCCGGAACAACGGCGTGTCGGTCAACGGCGTCCGCGTTCCGCTGAGCGAAGCCCAGCGCGCCGACGTGGACGACGCGATCGCCAGGATAGGCGCCCTCAAGGATGGCCTCCAGAACGTGCAGGGCGACAGCCGTCCGATCACCCGCGAGGGGCTCGCGGCGTTCATGTCCAGACTTGACGGCGCCGTCGGCAAGTTCATGGAGAAGCTGGCGAATCCGGGTCCGAGCCGCGCCCCGAGGCAGAACCTCTTCGCCAAGGCGTTCGGCGGCCTCGGCGGCAAGCTGGATGGCGACGCCGACTACCGCATCGCCCTGCCGGCGGTGCCGACGGACTACAACGCATCCGCCACCAACGCGGCGAATCCCTTCGCGGGACAGGGCGGCGCCGGGTTCGCGTCCTTCGACGAGCTGACGCGCACCGTCCGCGCCCAGACCGCGATCGGCAGGACGATCAACGCCGACAACCCCGAGCTCAAGACGATGGCGCTCGACGTCTTCTACGAACTCGAGGAGGCGAGGCCGTACCTGGAGATCGACGACGGCAACAACATCCTGGGGTTCAAGGAGATCAACGGCGAGAAGACCGGCGAGCTCATCGTCGCCGCGGCGCTGAAGGCCGCGGTCGCCAGGCGCACCGCCGCCTGCGTCGCCGAGCTGGCGACGCTCCAGAACGGCGTCGCGCTCGATGTCGAGAAGTACACCGGACCCGCCGGGATGACGGCGCTCAAGGCGGCGATCAGGGATGCCTTCCCGACCGAGATCAACCGCTTCGCGGTGGTCGCCCGGGCGGAGGCACGGCCGGTCGGCGAACTCCTTCCGGGCGAAGTCCTGAAGCGCGGCAACAACATCTTCGGACTCGACCTTGAATACGTCCGCAGGCAGGGGAAGCTCGAAGCGCTGAAGACGATAGTCCTCGGAATGATGATTTCCAACGCCCGCCTCGAATACGAGCAGCTCCAGCGCAGCAATCCCGCCGCCGCCAACCAGCTGATGGAGCGGTGGCTGAGCCAGCGGGAGCCCCTCGGTGACGATTTGAAAACGCTCATGATGATCGACGGCGCCGCGCTGAGGGGACTTCAGGCGTCGCTCCTCAACGGCGATCTGCCGCTCGACGGCAGCATCAATCTGCAGACGGTGCTTCTGCTGCAGTACCTCTCGAAGTTAGGTGGCGAACGCGCCAACGGGGAGCTGATCAACGCGGACGCGGGGTTCGTGAACCCCAATCCCGGCGAGAACTACATCATGCTCCTCAGGAACGGGCTCACTCCCGAGAGGATCGCCCAGTTCTGCAACGTAGGAAACAAACCGAATCAGGAGAACGTAGAAAACAAACCGAATCAGGAGAACGTAGAAAACGAACCGAATCTGGAGTTGGCGAACAGCCGTATGGACTCGAAGGTCTCCTCGCTCTTTTCAATCCTCTCCAACCTGTACGTGATCGGCAGGTGCGATGCGGGGAGCGTCGACGAGGTGTGCCTGCGAGTCCTCCACAAGCACGTCTACGAGACCACCGCAGACGACTTCTCGAAAACGTTCTCCCTCATGCGCAAGGGTGTGGTCGATCTCATCAAGCACCCGGATCCCAATGACGACACCCCTCCGCCCGCAGGCCTGCAGGATCTGGATCCGATGTCGCAGCTCAACGCCGAGCAGCGGGAAGGCGCGATGTTCTTCAAGCGCACCGCAATCCCGACGACCGCCCATGTTGCGGAGACGCTGGCCATCTACAACGTGCTCAAGCAGATGTCCGCGCCGAACGGTCCGGCCGAGTCGCAGGTTACCTACAACGGCGTACAGTTCACGCTCAGCGTCGCGAACGGCGTCCTCACCGCGAAGGAGCGGGTGAACATCGACGTCTGGCAGCTGCGCGACGGGTCGAATTCGCACGAATACCATCTCGACAAGGTCCGGAAGAACGTCGAAATCCCGATCGTGTGCCCCCTCGACGTGCGCGGCTTCCTCTCGCAGATCGAAGACGAGATCGCGGCCAACGCGACGGTCTACGGACGCGAGGCGGCGCTCGCGCTCTTCAACGCGGAGGGCTTCGACGCCGGCTCCAGCCGCGCCCGCCAGCTTGCGCTGAACGTGATCGCCGGCATCACCGGCACGCTCGCGACTGAACTCTGCCACGTGCCCACCACGGACCTGACGGAACTCGCGCGCGGCATGCTGCAGACCCAGGGCGACCCGAAGGCGTTCTTCAAGGAGAGGCTCGCCGGCCTCAACGGCGACGGCGTGACGCGCTTCAACGGCGCGGCCACGCTCGAACTCTACCGGAAGATGCAGGCGACCGACCGGAACCAGCTCGACGAGATGGTCAAGCTGCCCGTGGAAAACAAGACCCGCGAAGGCGAGACGCTCGTCCAGTCGCGCCGTCGCCGCGTCCACGAGTTCATCGCCGAACTCGTAATGCCCGACGACACGACTCGCTACGACATCGACCGCGACGCCGGCAGGACCGACGCTGACATCATGCGCCGGACGATACTCACCCACAAGTACGAACTCGGCATCGTGCTGCGTTCGCTCGGCTCCGATTCGGACCTCCTCGACACCTTCAGCCTGGCCACCGGCGGCGAAGTCGACGGCGTGGTGCCGCGCACCCACGAGATCACCACGACCCTCAAGGCGCGCATGATCCAGCTGAAGTCCATGGTGGACGCGGCCGGCGGGCTGGACGCCTTCTTCCAGGCGCTGGAGACGAACGACGGCGCGGGCGTTCCCGGGCTCGCCGACTTCCTCAATGGATTCTCCTCCGACCTCGCCTCGGCCTCGGACAAGGTGCTCGCGAAGATGCAGGGCGTCCTCACCGAGAAGCTCGCCACCGCGTTCCGCCAGTCCACGGCGACCGCCAAGAACAAGCAGCTCTGGCAGAAGACGCTGGATGAAATCGCGGGATCCGGCACGCTCGACGTCGACACCGGCTACGGTCAGCTTCTCATGGAGGCGCTTTCGACCTACTTCTCCAAGATGGAGCCGATCGACCGCCACCGCATGGCGTCCTCGCTGCTGCGCTACGCCGGCTCCGAGTCCAACTCCGGCGAGATTCTGGGCGCACTCATCAAGGGCGCGGGCCCGGTGCTGCAGAAGCTCATGCAGGGCCTGCCGCAGACCGCGCTACCGCAAGACCTCCGGCAGGCGGTGGCGGACCTCAAGTGCAACCTCCCGTCCATACCGCCGGAGATGGTCCGCGCCACGCTCCTCGACATGGTCGAGCGCTCCAACGGACGCATCACGTCTATCGAGCTGACGAAGTCCCTCGGCGCGGCGACGGTCGGCCAGGCGTTCCTCTGCAAGATCGTGACGGTCGACAACCCCGCCGGCGAGGAGTGCGTCGTCAAGATCCTGCGTCCGGACGTCCAGGCCCGCGCCCGCCGCGAGCGCGACCTCTTCCTCGACATCGCGAAGCGGACGAAGGGAATGGCGGGCGTGTTCGACGTCCGGCTGGAGGGCATCTTCAAGGAGCTTGACTTCACGGTTGAGGCCAACAACGTCAAGCAGGGCTCGATCTACACCTCCGGCGTCGTCAACGACAAGATCGAGGGCGTGCGCAGCATGGAGCTCTACCCGTTCATCGCGGCGACCGCCAACACCCTTGTCGTCCGCAAGGCCCCCGGCGTCACCTACGACCGCTTCATCGCCGACTCGAAGGCCAGGGTCGACACGGTCCTCGGCAAGCTGAAGAAGGTCCGCAACGCCGACGGAAGCGTAAACTACCTCAGCGGCGACCCCACCAAGATCCTCACGACGCGCGAGGCGCTCCTGGACACCTACAACGACATCCTCGCGCGGCAGAAGCAGCTCACCGGCTTCATCGAGAAGTGGACGTTCGAGGCCATCTTCGACGGCGGGTTCTTCCACGGCGACGTGCACGCCGGCAACCTGATGTGCGACGGAACGCGCCTCACGGTGATCGACTACGGCAACGCCTCCAGGTTCTCGGCGAGCGAGCTCAACAGCCTCAAGTGGGCGCTCGCCTGGATTCCGGCGAAGAAAGCGTCCAAGTTCCTGGAAAACTACGAGAATCTTCTCTCAGCCGAAGGCAAGAAGACCCTCGCCGCCAAGCGCAATGACCTCGTCAGGGCGCTGCAGGAGGTCTTCGACCGCGCGGACGCCTCCGACATCGGGCGCGTCATGTCGGCGGCCTTCCAGCTCATCCAGGAGATGGGCGTGGAACTGCCGGGTCCGATCTTCAGCATGCTGCAGAGCATGCAGCGTCTGGACGAGACGGTGAGACTCATGAACGAGCAGCTGTCGGAGATCAAGACAGCGCTCAGGTCGATGAGGCTCACCGACACCCTCCAGGATGGCGAGACGATGCCCGACTTCCTCGTGCAGATTAAAGAGATGACCGATCCCCAGACGCGGACGAAAGACATTCACAACGGAATCACCCTCCAGACGGTCTTCACCCAATTCCAGGATCTGATTTCCTCCGGAAACGTCGACGATGAGATGGTTCTCAGCGAGAACATCCGGGCCTTCAATTATTACGTGCAGGGGAACATGGGAGTGCAGCAGGAGGGCGACAACCAGCAGAATCAGACCTACGAAGCCAAGTTGAACACTTTGGTCGATAACTGGGCGAACAATCCCGACTCCGCCGAAGCGAGGTCGGCCGTCTTCGCCCAGCTCGACCAGATTCGCGAGTACGCAGATTTCGTTGCCCGATTCGGCGCCACAATCTCCCGTCTGAACGCAACCTCGATTCTGGCGACGCTCGCCGCCACGCCTTCCGAGCCCGTCTCGCAACACCGCGAAGAGTGGCGCCAGTTCGTGCATTCGCTGGTCGTGAACCAGCTCAAGCCGATGATCGCCAGCATCTTCAGCAACCTCAGGGAGACCCTTCTGGACGGCCAGGACCTGAACGGCGAAGTTATCCCGCTGATCAAGCCATACGAAGATGTGTCCGCCGGGTTCGGCAAGGCGATCATGCGCGGCAGCGAGAAGTTTGCGGCGTCCTTCAGGGGCCTCGGTGGGGTGTTCAGCGCCGTCAGCGGCGGCGGACTCAGCCTCAAGAACGCGATGAAGGAAGTCGCGAAGGACGCCGGCCGCCAGGCCCACCGCGAGACCTACGTGACGACGAACTACGGCAACTACGCCGCCGAGCACGGTCTCTACGACGCGGAGGTAGCCCAGATCGAGAAGTCGATGCAGGACTTCCGCTTCGTGCCGGACCTCGTGAAGACGTTCGCGAAGCCGGACTGGTACACCAAGCAGGCGAACCGTCTGGCGGTCGTCCAGTCGCTAAAGTTCAACATCGGCAACATCATGGCCGACCTCACCCGTGCCGGTTTCGCCGAGCGCGTCGCCGATGAGGTGAAGCGCAAGGAGTTCATCGAACTCGCGATGACGCACCTGATCGCGCCCCATCCCGAATGGTACCACGCCCTCGAGCAGGTGAACGCCGCCGCTATCGACCAGATCGCCGGCGACGACGTGGATGTGAAGAACGCGCTCCTGTTCCTGAAGTCAGTCGCGTCGAATCCGCCGGATGACCGGCTTACCGCCGCCGAGGAGCATGAAATCGACGAACAGTTCAGCATCTTTTGATCAATAGCCCGTTTGCAGCGGAAAGGTTTAAATGACATTCGAAGAACTAATATCCGGCCTGGGGTCCAAAATCGGCGTCGAATTGACATCGGATGACGGGTCGTGCGTCATCAACGTGGACGACATGGTCGTGACGCTCATGAGCCTGCCGGACTCCGACAGGCTCGCAGCCTACGGCGAAATCGGCGATCCGCCCCCCGAGGGACTGGAGCAACTGCTCTCGGCCATGCTCGAGGCGAACCACCTCTTCGCCGGGACTGCGGGAGCTACGATCTCGCGCGACCATGAAACGGGCAGGTTCCATCTCTGCCGGCATGAGCCGCTCGCGATCCTGGACGCGGACTCGCTCGCCGCACTCGTGGAATCATTCGTGAACACTCTCGAGATATTGCGCAAGGCGATTGCCTCCTACCGCCCCGTCGCGAAGTCGGCTGCGGAGGGCACCGACGAGGCCCCGCAGTTCGGCGCCAACGGCTTCTTCCGGGTGTAGGGCGCGCGGCGGCATCGAGAACAGGTCATCGAGGAAATCACCGGTATCCTCTCCAAGAATCGCTACGATCCGGAGACGGTCGTCAAGAACGCGAAGCTCGAAGGCATAGACGACGAGATCGAAGGCAACCTGAACATCGACGCGATCGAGGGCGAGGCGTGACCGCCCCTGAAATTCTCGGACGAAAAAACCGATGTGAATATGATATAATCTAAACGCAGGCAAGAACAAGAAACGGAAAACGACATGGAATTTGAAAAACTCATCTCTGACTTTGCAGAGCGGCACAGTATCGCGAATCTCGCGGCAGAGAACAACGCCGCCGCGCTCGAGGTCGACGGAATAGTCGTCACGCTCGTCGCGGCGGGAGACGCGCTTTCTGTCTCCGCCGAAATCGGCGAGCCGCCGGCCGACGGCAGGGCTGAATTCGCCGAGCTTATGCTCGAGGCGAACCTGCAGACCGGGGCCTTCTTCGCGAAGGAGCCCGAAAGCGGTGCCTACGTGCTCGTACGCCGGCTCCAGCTCCCGGAGCTCGGCGCGGAGTCCTTCGACGCCGCGCTCGAGGAGCTCGTCAACCTGGCTGAGACGTGGCGCCGACTCCTCGCCGACTTCCGCCCCGTCGCGAAGGCAGCTGCGGAGCGCACCGACGGGGCGCCGCAGTTCGGCGCCAATGGCTTCGTTCAGGTGTAGGGTGCCTGAATCTGCTCCTCGGCCGTCGCGTTTGAAAAACGAGCCTTTCGCGGGGCGCCTTCACGCGCGCCATTTACCGTGGCGGTCGAAATCACGTCGGGCCCGCAAACGTGCTCTCGTGCGACAGTCGGCTCCAAGCCCCCGACTTGTCGC
>CADCGZ010000075.1 GCA_902801025.1 uncultured bacterium
CTCACTTGCAGGAGAGATGGCAGAGCCTGGTTGAATGCACATGACTCGAAATCATGCATACCCGCAAGGGTATCGGGGGTTCGAATCCCTCTCTCTCCGCCAACCACATTCCCCCAGCCAACAATAAAACAACACCCTCGCCATGGAACTTAAAGGAAGCAAGACTGAAAAGAACCTGATGACGGCCTTTGCGGGCGAGTCTCAGGCGCGCAACAAGTACGACTACTTCGCCTCCCGCGCGAAGAAGGACGGCTACGAGCAGATCGCGGCGATCTTCCAGGAGACCGCGCTCAACGAGAAGGAGCACGCCAAGATGTGGTTCAAGGAGCTCGGTGGCATCGGCGATACGCCCGCCAATCTCCTTGCTGCCGCCGCCGGTGAGCACGAGGAATGGACCGACATGTACAAGCGCTTCTCCGAGGAGGCGAAGGCCGAGGGTTTTGACCGTCTCGCCTTCCTCTTCGCCAAGGTCGCGGAGATCGAGAAGCACCACGAAGAGCGCTACCGCAAGCTCGCCAAGAACATCGAAACTGGCGAAGTCTGGGTTCGCATCGGGCCAAACCGCTGGCAGTGCCGCAACTGCGGTGCGATCGTCGAGGGCGAGAAGGCCCCGGAGATCTGCCCTGTCTGCGCTCATCCGAAGGCCTACTTCCAGATAGAGCCGCAGAACTACTGAGCCGTTATGCCGTCCGGCAAGGACGAGATTCGGAGCGAGATGCGCGCTCGGCGAAAGGCATTGTCCGCTGCCGAGCGCGCCGAGTTGTCTGCCATCATCTGCGCGAAGCTCGCACGGCGCGCGGATCTCTTTGGCGTAACAGACCCGCTCGATTTCGGCTTTCCCATCGCCGTCTATCTCGCCTCTCCAGACGAAATCGACATTCGCGCCTACATTGAGAGGTTGCTGTGGTATCGCTGCAAGGTCGTTGCCCCTCGCTGGAACGGTGAGACCTACGAACTTGCCTTCTTGAAAGGGCTCGATGCGCGGCACTTGCGCCGCGGTCCGATGGGGATTATGGAGCCCGTCGACGCTGAGATCGTGCCGGCGAAGGAAGTATACGGCTGGATTGTGCCAGGGCTTGCTTTTACTAGAGATGGCAGACGGCTTGGTTATGGCGGCGGCTGGTACGACCGACTTCTTGCCGATGCGCCTAAGGACGCCGTGAAACTCGGCGTCGCCCATTCGTTCCAGATTGTCGAAGATCTTCCCACTGAACCGCATGACATCCGGCTCGCCGCCGTTGTCGACGATTCACTCGTTGACAATGCGCTTGAATTCCATCGAACGGAAGACGGCTTCTCTGCTCGCTTTGCCGAATCGCTTAAAACATAGGGTAGGCGATTGACTTTTCGGTTTTTAGATGATACAATATCGCTCATCTCGCTGAGTAAATTTACTCAATGTGGTTAGTGAACTCAGAAAGGAGAGGCAAAAATGTATAAACTTAATGTTGTTGATGTGATTTTGCGACGATTTCGTGAACCACGAAAGAGAATTCAAGTAGTTGCGGGCCCGCGTCAGGTAGGAAAGACGACTTCTGTTGAGCAGGCGCTTGCTGAATATAGCGGAGGATATACATATAAGTTGGCCGAGGGGTTGGGACTTTCTCCATTGGATTGGTTGATTTCTGAATGGAATGCAGCAAGGGCGAAGGCGAAGGTGGAAGGCGAGTATTTGCTGGTGATCGATGAAATCCACAAGATCAAGGGATGGTCGGCGGTGGTCAAGCGGCTTTGGGATGAGGACAGTTTCAACCATGTCGAACTGAAGGTTTGCATTCTCGGTAGTTCGCGTCTGTTGCTTCAGAAAGGACTGGACGAGAGTTTGGCCGGTCGATTCGAGATGATAGATGTCTGGCATTGGTCGTTTGCAGACATGCATGCCGCGTTCGGCTACTCTCTTGAGGAGTATATTTTGTTTGGCGGATATCCCGGCGCGGCGGATTTGCGCGGTGACGAAGTTCGCTGGAAACAGTATGTTCGCGATGCTATTATCGAGCCGAGCATAACGCTTGACATCTTGCAGCTGGAGACTGTCGCAAAGCCAGAGCTTCTACGCCAGACATTCGTCCTTGGATGCAATTATTCTGGCAAGATACTTTCCTATCAGAAGATGGTTGGGCAGCTTCAAGATGCTGGGAATACGACGACAATTGCGCACTACCTCCGGCTATTGGGTGAGGCGGGTCTGGTTGCAGGACTTGAGAAACTGTATGACGAGCCCGTGCGCTCGCGGTCGTCTAGTCCAAAGCTCGCTGTCTGCAACAACGCCTTGCGCACTGCGATGCAGACGGGCGTACCAAGCGAACTTCGGGCGGATCCCATGCGCTGGGGGCATGCCGTCGAATCTGCCATAGGCGCACAGCTCATGGCGTCTGTCCGTCGCAGAGGCATCGATCTTTTGTATTGGAACGTCGGATGCAAGGAAGTAGACTATGTGCTTCGCAAGGACGATGAAATCGCCGCGCTGGAAGTGAAGAGCGTGGATGCCGACAGTGTTTCCGGTATGCGTGAATTCCGACGTAAGTATCCAAGTGCAAAAACTTATCTGATAGGTGGTCAGGGGATGTCCATAGAATCTGCATTCGCCATGTCTGCCGCAGATTTGCTATTAAACTGACGCCTTTTTCTGCTTTTGAGGGATGGTTTTAGAAGCTGTTGGGGAAAGTTTCCGAAAACCTTGATTTTTAGGCTTTGAGGAGATCTGATTTTTTGTCAGATTTTCTGTTTGGCGGCGAGTAGGGGTGTATGAAACTCAAAAAACTCGTCGTCCTCGGGGCGTTTGTTGCCCTCGCAGTCGCGCTTTGCGCCACTGCATCGTCATTGTTCTGGGTCTGCCGCAAGGTTCGCGCTTTCGAAGCCGAGCACGGAGGCAGCGTCTACGCCAATTTGAGCAAGGCGCAGATGGACGAAATCATCAAGGCCAAGATAAAGGAAGTCACGACTAACGCGGCTCCTGCCTCTGTCTCGACTGTCGCGCAGCCGAGCACTGAGCCAGCCACCGAGAAGCCGAAGGGCCCGCCTCCTCCTCCAAAGCCGATGGTAAGGTTTGCCGCCCCAGGCCGCTATCTCCCGCCCGGCGGCGCGAGAGCAATTGGCGTAGAGTCCGTCAACGTAACAAACATACACGCTCAGATATGCCGCGTTGTGCCGGAAAACGTCGTCCAGCTTCTCGCCCGAGAGGAGCGCGAGTACAGCCGCTATCGGTGGGACGGCTCCGCAGACGACGAGGAGACCGAGGAGCTTTCGGGCGAGGTCGAGGAACGCGACTTCGCCTGCGTGAACAGGCCTAATGAAAAGGAGACAGTCGCCGTGCCAGTCAAGATGAACGACGGCGGCAGCGCCAACGGAATCTTCCTCGTCGCCGTTAGAAGCGCCGACCGTCCGCGCGCAGACGGCTGGTGGGTCGACGAACCAAAGCAGAACCCCAACCGCTACCGACTCGTCTCGCTTTCCGATCTCGGGCTTTCCGTCCGCCTGAACGGAACCGACTCGCCCGGCGTCTGGGTGACTTCGCTTATGAAGGGCACGCCTCTCGACGGCGCCAAAGTGACGGTATATTCCAAGGCGAATATCAAGGTAATGGAAGGCGAGACGGACGAGAACGGATGGAGTCGCCTCGTGCGCGTCGCGAAAGGCGAGCCGTTTGCCGTAGTCGCCGCGAGCGCCGATGACACCGACAGCACTTTCCTCGCTCTCCGCGACTCGATGGAGGTCGACGAGACATATTCAGACGGATGCCGCCCAGAATACCTTGCGGACGACGGCGTCGAGGCGTTCCTCTGGACCGACCGCGGCATCTACCGCCACGACGAGAAGATAATGGTTCACGCGCTTTTGAGGAACGGCCGCCGTCAAGCGCCGAGTCCAATGCCGGTTGAGCTGCGGCTCGTGAGCCCGAAAGGCGACATATACTCCCGTCTCACGGCGACGAGCGACGCCGAGGGCTCGCTTTTGTGCGATACATTTACCGTTCCCGCAGACCAGCCGAGCGGCGCGTGGAAGTTCCATGCAAAGATACCCGGCAAGGATGGTCGCATACTCGGCACAGCAGAGATAAAGGTCGAGGAGTTCGCTCCGCCGCAGATCCGCGTCCGCGTCGAAGCAGATTCCATGGCGCATCCCTCGAACTTCGCGTTCTCTGTCTCTGCGGAGCATCTTTTCGGTGGTCCTGCCCACGCGCTTGCCTGTGAAGGTGCAGTCGTGTTCGAGGATTACTCTTTCGCGCCGCCACAATGGAAGGGGTGGTCTTTCGGGAACTGCGACCTCGGCCTCAAGCCGAATTTCCGGACACTTTTGAAGACTTCGCTCGACCGCGAGGGCAAGTGCGCCATGTCCGCGCCGCTTTGGGCCGATTCGGGGCTGCCAAAGGCCGCAGTGCGCGCGACAGCGCAAGGAACGGTGTTCGAGGACGGTGGCCGCCCTGCGACGGCTCGCGCTTCAGCAGTTCTCCACTACTACCCATACTACATCGGCTCAACGCTTGAGTCGTGGATGCGGCTCAACAATGGGCTCGCGCCGAAGATCCGCTTTGCCTGCGTGAAGCCTGACGGCTCGCGCCACGGAGAAGCCCGTACTCTCTCCGCGACATTGGAGCGCATCGATTCCGTATACTCTTACCGCCGCCAGTCAAACGGATGGGAGACGTGGGATTGCGAGCGTATTCGCAAGGTTGTCGCGTCATCCGTAAAGATCGTCGTTCCTGCAGGCGAGGACGCGACATTCGAGATCCCCGCTGGCACCTGCGGAGACTACGCGCTGACAGTGACTGATTCCGAGACGGGCGTTTCGTTTGCAAAGACCTTCTACTTGAGCGACTGGGGCGACTCGGCTGTTCGTGCGCCGCTCTCCGACCCGACGGCGGTCTCGCTCACGACCGACAAGCCGTTCTACCGCGTCGGCGAAACGCCGCGGCTGATGGTCCGTGCTCCTTTCGCTGGCTATGCGCTAGTGTCGGTGCTGCGCGACAAGGACGCATACACTGATATCGTCGCGCTCACAAACGCGACAAGCGAAATCACGCTTAGGTCGGTCACGCTTGAGAACGCACCGAACCTCGATGTTTATGTGTCCGTCGTGCAGAGCGTCGAGGCGAACGCAAAGCACATGGCCGCGCGCGCCCACGGACAGGCGACGGTCTTGGTGCGTCCTGCCGAGGACGAGATCGCCGTCAAGGTTGAGAAATGCGATGTTGCCGTCGGCGGCGAGAAGGGCTCGTCTGCGACCGTCGCCTTCGAGGCGCGCGGCGCATCTGCCGCGCTCGTCACGGTCGTGGACGAGGGGATAAACATCCTTACGGACGAGCAGGTGCCCGATCCCGTGGCGCATTTTGCCGCGCCGCGCCAGGCGAACCATCCGCTCTACGACATCTACCACCGCATACTTCCCGTGCTTGGAGAGGACCTTCTCCGCGCAAGCGGCGTCAAGACAGGCGGCGGCGCGGGGGCGGAGATGCTCGGGCGCGTAAGCCCGGTGCCGACGCGCAGGTTCAAGCCGCTCTCGCGCTGGAGCGGCCGCGTGGAAGTCGGCGAAGGCGGGAAGGGCGTGTGCGAGTTTCCGCTCGGCGAGTTCGTCGGGGAGGTCCGCGCGACGGTCGTAGCGTGGAGCGCGTCGGCGTCTGGCTCGGCCGCGGTTCAGGCGAAGGTCACGCCGAAGGTCGTCATGATGCCGGACGCGCCGCGCTTCGTCGCGCCGGGGGATGTCTTCGAGGCGACGCTGCCGATCTACAACAAGAGCGGCGAGACGGCGAAGATGGGATACTCGATCTCCGTCGGAGGGAAGAATGTGTCATTTGCTTCCGTTTTCTCGCTTGAGAAAGACGGCCACACAAACATCGTCGCGCGGATTGCGGCGCCAGAGGAACCAGGAGAGCTCGACATCGTTTATCGTGTGCGCGGCATGGGTGAGACCCATGAGCAGACGATTCACCTGCCATCGCCTGGGTCGAGACTGCTGGTTGTCGCATCCAGTCCGCACCAAGCACCAGCTCGGCATCGCCGAGCGCAGGCACTAGCGGCGAAGCCGCGCAAGCACCAAGCACCAATGCCTTTGAGAAATATAGCGAGAAGGTCTATGACACTCCTCTCGGTGGGTATGAGGCGGCGCTACGCTGGCTCGCGGAATATCCGCACGGCTGCCTTGAGCAGACCTCCTCGCGCATGTTCCCGCTTATCGGCGCAGGAGGAATTCTCGCTTCAGTTTCGCCTGTGGGTCCTGATGTCGTATCTTCTGGTGTCAGGCGCGTCGAGTCGATGGTTAGGTCTACCGACTTCGTGATGTGGCCCGACTGCAACTATGCGCCGTGGGACAGGGAAGTGTCGCTCTACGCCGCGCACTTCCTCGTCGAAGCGGAGAAGAACGGCTATGCGCTCAACCGCCTTGCGCGCGACCGCGTCTTTAGCTTCCTGAAGCGCTGGGCGATGTCGACGAACGACACTGTGTCGGCCTACGCCTGCCACACGCTCGCGCTCGCCGGAAAGCCGGAGAAGGATCGCATGCTGCGGCTCTACGACGCGTCGACCAACTTGACGCTTCTTTCGCGTTCGCGCCTCGCACGCGCATTCGCCCTGACAGGCGACAGGCGCCGCGCCGAGACGCTGCTTGCGGCGAATATCGCGCCGTCGTCTGTGAAGGACGCCGCATTTGCCGTCCTCGCGCTTCTCGAGATCGACCCTGACGATTCGCGCATACTCCCGCTCATCTCCTATCTCGACAGACAGCGCGACCGCGAGCGGCTTTCGTGGGGAACGACGGGCTACAACGCGCATGCGCTTCTTGCGATAGGCGCATACTACCGCCACCATCCCGCGAAGAGCGGCGAGAAGTTTGTCGTATGGCACAAGCTCTCGCTCCCCAAGCCAAGCGACGTAAAGGACGAGTCGCGCGGCATTTCCATCGTGCGGCGCTACCTTACGCCCGAGGGCGGAGAGGCGGATCTCTCGAAACTCGCGCTCGGCGAGATGCTAATAGCGGAGCTTGCGATCAAGGTCGACGACACTCGTGAGCTTTCCGACCTCGTCATCGAAGACCTCTTCCCCGCCTGCTTAGAACCGGTACATGGGGGGCTCGTCCCTCCGTCCATGGATCAGGGGAAATGGGTGATGAGGTCGGATGCGCGCGACGATAGGATGCTCGTCTTCTCGAAGAAATTCACGCTTGCTAAGGGCGAAGAGGCGACCTTCCGCTATCCGGTGCGCGTTGTCTCGGCTGGAGACTACATTCTCCCCGGCCCGAGCGTCGAGGCAATGTACCATCCAGACCTCCACGCTCGCCGCGCCCCCTGTCGCATTTCTGTCAGGCGGTAAACTGGCGAGATGAGCCCAGTCACAGTGCGCGCCCACTCACGAAACTCGCCACGACGACAAGAAAGTGCGCGTCGCTCGCAATGCAGCAGTCACAGGAGTGACGGCGACGTTTCGCTTGATAGGTGAAAAATTGCGCGGCCTTCTTGCCGCAAAAGGGCATTAAATGGTATAATTGCCCTTACTTACCGGAGCTTTAACAAATGAAAAAGATCATCGGCCTTGTAATCAGCTTAACAATCATCAGCGGCGCATGTGCCGCGGTGCTCGCGTACGTCAACTCCATCACGGCCGAGCCGATCAAGGCGACGGCCGAGAAGGCGAAAGAGGCAGCGAAGCTCGCCGTCCTCTGCGGCGAGGAGGGATACACCGCGGAGGGGCGCTCCAGCGAAGGGTACGGCGGCGACATAGTCCTCATGGTCGGCTTCAAGAAGGACAAGAAGACGGTCATTTCCTACAAGGTGCTTCAGGCGACCGAGACCCCCGGCCTCGGCATGAAGCTCAAGACGCCCGAATTCGCCGACCAGTTCGCCGGGAAGGACGGCTCTTCGCTCAAGGTGAAGAAGGACGGCGGAGATATCGAGGCGATCACGTCCGCGACGATCACTTCCCGCGCCGTCTGCAAGGCGATCGCCGACGCGCAGAAAAAGCTTCAGTAGCAGGGCGGCCCGCCCGAAGAGGGCCTGTCGCGACATCACGAAAGGACAAGGTCAATGGCCTCGAAAAAGACGTTCATAAACGACGACTTCCTTCTCACGACAAAGGCGGCTAAGGAACTCTACCACCGCCATGCGGAGAAGATGCCCATCATCGACTACCACTGCCATCTCCCGCCGGTGGAGATCGCGGAGGACAAGCGCTGGACCGACATCGCGCAGGTCTGGCTCGGCGGCGACCACTACAAGTGGCGCCAGATGCGCTCCAACGGAGTCGAGGAGCGCTTCTGCACTGGCGACGCGTCGTGGCACGACAAGTTCGTGAAGTTCGCCGAGACGATGGAGCGCCTCGTCCGCAACCCGCTCTTCGACTGGTCGCACCTCGAGCTCGCGCGCTACTTCGGCGTCACGGAGATACTGAACGCGAAGAGCGCTGAGCGCATCTGGAAGAAGTGCAACGCGAAGCTCGCCGGGAAGGGCTTTTCCGCGCGCGGACTCATGAAGAAGTCCAACGTCAAGGTCGTGTGCACGACCGACGATCCCGTCGACTCGCTGGAGTACCACCTCGCGATCGCGAAAAAGCCGTTCTGGACGCAGATCCGCCCCGCGTGGCGCAGCGACAAGGCGTCCAAGATCGAGAACGTCAAGGCGTGGAACGCGTGGATGGACAAGCTCGCCGCGGCCGCGAAGACGCCGGTCAAGACGATGGACGACTTCCGCGACGCGATGGCGATAAGGCATGCGTTCTTCGAGAAGGCGGGGTGCGTCGTTTCCGACTACGGCATAACCGAGATCTTCGCCGCGCCCTACACCGAGGCGGAGCTAAAGGCGATCTTCAAAAAGGCGCGTGCGGGGAAGTCCGTGACCGCAGATGAGGCGCTCAAGTTCAAGAGCGCGTGGCTCTACGAGGGGCTAAAGGCCGACGCCAAGTCGAACTGGACGACCCAGCTCCACTACAACTGCCTGAGGGACAACAACACGGCGATGTTCGAGAAGCTCGGGCCCGACACCGGCTTCGACTGCATCGGCGACTGGTCCGTCACCGAGAACCTCGCGAAGCTCTTCGACCGCCTCGAGCGCGAAGACGCGCTCCCGCGCTGCATCCTCTACTCGCTGAACCCCAAGGACAACGAAATGCTCGCGACCTTGATGGGCTGCTTCCAGAAGGCCCCGTACCGCGGGAAGATCCAGCTTGGCGCGGCGTGGTGGTTCCTTGACCAGAAGGACGGCATGCGCCGCCAGCTCGACGTCCTCTCGACGCTTGGCTGCCTTGGCAATTTCATCGGAATGCTAACCGACTCGCGTTCCTTCCTCAGCTACACGCGCCACGAATACTTCCGCCGTCTCCTCTGCCAGAAGCTCGGCGAGGAAGTCGAGAAGGGCGAGATCCCGAACGACCTCAAGTGGCTTGGGTCTATCGTCGAGGACATCTCGTTCAACAACGCGAACCGCTACTTCGGCTTCAACGCCTGACGCGGTTTCCCGGAAGACGCAGTCAAAGGCCGTTCCCGAAATCCGGGAACGGCCTTGATTTTCATTTGACGAGCGAGCAGGGGCCGTTCTGGCAGCCGCCAGGGCACGCCATCACCTCGAGGAAGTTGACGGGAATCTTGCCCGACGCGTGGAGCTTCACCATCGTGCAGGTCTTCCTGTCGATTCCGTTTATCTGCTTGGAGTCGAGCTTGAAGCCGGGTATCTTCGCCGTCGCCTCTGCGAGAACCGCGTCCGTCACGCCGCAGCTCTTCGCGTAGTTGCGCGCCGTCGGATTCGCCGGACGCTCCACGGGCCACGGTTCGCACGCGATGACGTCGATCTTGCGGCCGGCGAGTATCGCGCCGAGCTCCTCGAAGGAGAGGACGTAGTCGACGTCCTTGCGGCGCGCCTCGCTGCGCTTGGCGACGCAGGGGCCGATGAACACCGTCTTCGCGTTCGGGTCCTTCGCCTTGGCGATCTCGCGGGCGTAGACCATCGGGCTCGGTGTGAGCGAGACGTGGTCGACGAGCTCGGGGAGGTGCTTCCAGACGAGGTTCACCCACGCCGGGCAGCAGGACGTCGTCATGAACGTCTTGGGGTCCTTCTCCATGCGCTCGATGAACTCGGCGGTCTCGTGGGCGGTTGTCATCTCCGCGCCGAGGGCGACTTCCATGACGTCGCTGAAGCCCGCCTTCGCGCAGGCGGCGAGCAGCTGCTCAATCTTGCCGGGGAACTGCTTCTCGGCCGCCGGCGCGATCATCGCGACGAGCTTCTCCCCGCGCTTCATCGCGGCGAGCACGTCAACGAGCTGCGAACGCTCCATCACGGCGGCGAACGGGCAGGCGTTGAAGCATTTGCCGCAGAAGATGCACTTCTCGAAGTCTATCTCGGCGACTCCGAAGGAGTTCTTCTTGATTGCGCCAACGGGACAGGCCTCTTCGCACGGCACGGTCGTCTTGACGATTGCGTTGTAGGGGCATGCCGCTATGCACTTGCCGCACTTTATGCAGAGCTTCTGGTCGATCACGGAATGCCCGTCGACGACCTCGATCGCCTTTTTCGGGCAGTTGTACATGCAGGGGCGCGCAAAGCATCCGCGGCAGTTCTGCGTGGAGACGACCTGCGCGTCGGGGCAGCCGCTGCAGGCGGGGCCGCAGACGCTTAGCGGAGTCTTCGGCTTGGCCGTTCCGCCGTCAGGCGACGACCATGCCTTCTCGGCGTAGTAGGCGGAAAGCGGCTTCGTCTCGTCGGTCTCTTCCTCGACAGATATGCCGAGAAGGGCCATCAGGCGGTACTTGAGTATCGCGCGGTCGTGGTAGACGCAGCACCGCGAGGCGCGCTCGTTCTTCGGGCGCAGCTTGACGGGTATCTGGTCGATCTCCGATTCGAGAGAGCCTGAATCGAAGGCGCGGACGATGCGGATCATCAGTTCGCGGCGGATGAAAGTGGATCCGTTCAGCATTTTACGCGGCCCCCATCAGAAGTTCGCCGATGCGGGCGAGCAGTTTTTCGGGCGAGGCCTGCGACATGATTTCCGTGCCGTTTATGCGCACGTACGGGGCGCCGCCGAGGTTTTCTTTTTCGCAGAGCTCGAGGCACGTCTTGGCCTCGACCTCGACCCTGCCGCGCCATTCCGCGGGAAGCTGGTCTTCAAGGTCCATCATGTTCGCCGCGCCCAGCAGGTAGCATGCCGTTCCGCAGCATATTTCGACTTTGACTTTTTCCATGATGCCTCCTCTTTATGTCTGACTTGGTATATTATACCATAATCGTCTTCAGCAAGCGCAATGGGAAATTCACACAAAACACAATAGGGGCAAGGAAAAATCACAGTCACTTCGGCGATGCCTTTGGTATGAACTCATCTTGGAATGATCAAACAGACCCACAATTTGCAGAGGCGCTTGCAAAACCTCCAGCGAAACTTCCTTACGAACCACGAAATACACTAAATACACGAAAGCACGCACGAAACAGGCGAATACCTTTTCGTGTCTTTCGTGTGTTTCGTGGTTCTGCAATTACCTCTGCAAATCGTGAGTCGGCCAGATTGCGTTACTGCACCTTTACGCGCAGGAAGAATGCTGGCGGCGCACCATCGGGCATTACCGTCGCCTTGGCCTTGCCGTCGGCAGTGCGAGAGAAGTTGACAGTCAAGCCGTCGGATGAGAACGCCGATTCGTCCAATTCCGCCGCGCCCTCCACGCCCAACGCCTCCGCAAGCCGAGCCGAAGTTGTGCCTTCGCCGATTTCCGCGTCCGCGATATCGACAACGAAGTCAAAAGTTCCTGTTGCCGAGCTCGATGTCTTGATGGACTCAATCACGACATCCTCGCTCGCCACGGGCGCAGCCTTCGCCATCAGCCCCGGAGCGTCTAGCACATACGACAGCCAGGCGTTTGGCGCGTCCTTCACCAAATCGTGAGACAACCCTTTGGAGTCCACCCAAGAGCGGAATGCGATATAAGACGCCGTGCCGTCGATCTTGTCCGACAGCCGGACATCCGACAACCCTGCGACAATCGCCTGAACGTCATCACCCGTCGCCTCCACATTGAGCGCAGGCAGCGGGTCGGCTGGCGTCCAGACAACATTGTCGAGCCATGCGCAATCTTCGCCCATGTCGTTTTCCTCGTCCTTCTCGTATGTCCAGCGTAGAATATGATTCCCTGATGTTGCAATTGTGCATATTACATTAGTCCAAACCGTTTCTCCTCCGATATCTGGCACGGACGGAATCGGTTCGGCGTCAACCGTAAACCTGAGCCGATCGTATATCTTCTTCTTCGACGCCTCGCTTGAAACCTTACACCAAAAGGACACAGTCCCCGCTCCGGCAACCTCCGTTTCAATCCACGATGTCTGACCGTCCGCAATATCTCCACTTCGCGCAGACGCTTCTCCGTCCTGTGCTTCGTCTAGACATATCGCCCATACAGAGTCACCTCCTGTGCGAAACGATAGTCCAGAGGAGCTCAAGCTCTCGCTCAGAGTGTCTGGTATGCGAATACTTCTGGCAGATGCCGTTTCGCTGTCAAACCAATCATCCCTGACGGCAACCGCATTGATTGTAACAGTCTCCGCAATGACAAACGGGCCCTCATACAACGCGCTTTCAGTTGTCGGCGCCGTTCCATCCAATGTGTAGTATATAGAAGCGTCTTGCGTTTCGCAAGTCATCGTCACAATTGTCGAATCACCACTGAAACGCTCGGCAACGGATATGACCGGCGCAGCCACTCGTTTAGCCTCCCATGCGGCCTGCAGAACAACGTCTTGATCGCCCAAAGCAAACTCGGCACCTGCAGACCAGACCGCAGTGCCAAGTTGCCATCCGACGAAATTGTGCTTCGCCAAAGCAAGCGAACCAGCCCCAGGCAGAAATATCTTGGCTCCCAAGTCTGCAATCATTGGCTCAGGTGGATTGCCGCTTGATTCATCTCCGCCCGAGAACGACACGCAGACCTTGCGCGCGTACTGCACATCGTCAAGCCACACGCAATCCTCGCCACCTGTTCCATTTTCATCCTTTTTGTATGTCCATCGGACGATATGCGCCCCGCCTCCGGTGATAAAATGCGTTACATTCGTCCAATCCGTCTCTCCGCCGATCATCGCGACTTCCTCGCCATCGACCGAGAATGTCGCGTAGTCGTAGATTTCGTCCCTGTACGACTCGCTCGACGACTTCCAGCGGAATGATATGACGCCTGTGCCGTTGACCGGAACTTCCAGCCACGATTCCTGCCCGTCGCCAATTCCTCCTCCGCGAGCGCAATCAATACCCGCTTCCCATTCCACATCGCCCCCCGTCGTCCATGCGCCATGCATGCCGACAGATTCGCCGAATGACGGAGCAAACGAATATACGATCTGAGAACCTTCCTTTGTCTTCAATGCTCCATCTTCAACCTTGTAATATGGGTTGTCGGTGTCAACAGTGAAGGACAATACCCCATTATAAGGGAAGGCGTTTTCTTCAATAACCGAAACACCCTTGCCAATGGAAACGCTTTCCATATAATTTGCCGAGGAAAATGCATCGTGCGCAATACTTGTCACGGAATCAGGAATCGAAACGCTCGCTATGCTATAATACGATGAATCTGAGATAGCATTCGGGCAGATGCGCGTAACACCATCTGGTATGGAGACGTGAATATATCCAGAATCACCATAGTTGCGTGGATGATAATCATGCAGAACGCCTCTCACCACGACAAAGCCATTATCATCCTCAAGTCCATAGCATCCCCTGAAAGCTCCGTCATCAATAGTGCCAACATTCTCAAAACCGTCATTGCTGCCGCTGCCGCTCGAATAACCTTCCGCATAGACATAACAGTTGCGGAACGCCTCCTCTCCGATGCTGCCGATGTACAAATCGGTAAGGTTGAAAGAAACGAGATCGCAACCAGCGAAAGCCCAGGCTCCGATACGAGTTATATAATTCCCCAGATTGACACGACATTCGATCCACGTATCTCCACCATCATATCCCTGGTATTTCAACTGGCTGCATTCGCTGAATGCCCCATCGGCCATTCCTCTTACCCCAGACAAATCCAGAAGCTTGTATTTATAGCCATAATTGGCATCGGTAACAATCTGAAATTCATCATCTGTATATCCGACCGCCCAACCATTGACCAGCGCGACACCGGAGATGGAGTTGGTGTCAAATAAGTTATTGCAACCATCAAATGCATATTCATCAATTCGTTCCACTGAATATGGGATCGTAACGCCTGTTAAATTTGTGCAACCGTAGAACGCTCCCCACCCGATGCGCGTCACACTGTTCGGTATCGTCACGCTCGTAAGAGAGCTGCAATCCTTGAACGCATAAGCCCCGATGTTCGTTATCGAGCCGGGTATCGTGATTTGTTTCGCATTTCCAAGATAGTCGTACAAGATGGAATGAATGATGACGAAACCGTCTTCGCCCGCGAGTCCAGAACACCCATTGAACGCCCCTTCCCCGATGCTCGTAACCGAGTCGGGTATAGTCACGCTCGTAAGACCGCTGCAATCCTCGAACGCATAAGCCCCGATGCTCGTCACTGAGTCAGGTATCGTCACACTCGTAAGACCGCTGCAACCGGAGAACGTACAATCCCCGATGCTCGTCACCGAGTCCGGTATCGTCACGCTCGTAAGACCGCTGCAGTTGTAGAACGCAGAAGACCTGATGCTCGTCACTGAGGCAGGTATCGTCACGCTCGTAAGAGAGCTGCAACCGGAGAACGCACGCTCGCCGATGCTCGTCACGCCGTCCGGGATCGTAACGCTCGTAAGCCCGCGGCAACCGCAGAACGCAGAAGACCCGATGCTCGTAACCGAGTCGGGTATAGTCACGCTCGTAAGACCGCTGCAATTGTAGAACGCAGAAGACCCGATGCTCGTCACGCTGTTCGGTATCGTCACGCTCGTAAGAGAGCTGCAATCCTCGAACGCATAAGCCCCGATGCTCGTCACTGAGTCAGGTATCGTCACACTCGTAAGACCGCTGCAACCGGAGAACGTACAATCCCCAATGCTCGTCACTGAGTCAGGTATCGTCACGCTCGTAAGAGAGCTGCAATTGCGGAACGCAGAAGACCCAATGCTCGTCACGCCGTTGCCGATCGTCACACTCGTAAGAGAGCTGCAACCGGAGAACGCACCATTTCCGATGCTCGTAACCGAGTCGGGTATAGTCACGCTCGTAAGAGAGCTGCAACTGCGGAACGCAGAAGACCCAATGCTCGTCACGGGCTTGCCGCCGAGCGTTGATGGAATCGTCACGGCACCATTAGGTTTCGGCGAGATTGCGGCATTGTAGTAGCTATTGTAAATCTCAGCCGTATCGCCGTTGATGTGATACGTCCATGTGTAATCGCCAACCGTTTCTGTTTCTGCATGCAGAGACAGTGCGGCGAGTACTGCACCGCACACAGCGAGCATCTTCAGAATATTTTTCATTTCTTTCGTTCCTTTCTCTATCGAATTCCGCCACTCGGCAATCGCCACAAAAAGAAAGCCTCTCTTCGTGTCTCAGACGAGGCTGTGAGATTGCCTAAATGGGAACACGAAGAGAGGCAAGCGCGTCGGCGCTTCCTCTGCAATGTGTCGCCCATTTTGAAACTCTCACATTTCGTCTGACGACCGCTTTGCAGCGCAAATTGTCTATGCGACGGGACGTTGCCCGCCTATGTACCGGTTAGTGACTGATTGTCGTTCCTTTCATTTTCGGTTTCATAGGTTGAAATTGGTTTAATCAACGTTGTTGTTCTCATCACAGATTGATTGAACTTGAAATCCGACGGCATGTTCAGACTGCCGATAATCTGCGGAATTCTTTCTTCCAACACTTTCAGGTCGTTCTGCACCGTCGCCCATACAAGACTATAGTTCACCTCGTTGTACCCATGTATGAGGTTGTTACGCATCCCTATAATCGCAGCCCACGGAATTTCGGGATTGGCGGCGCATATCTCTTCGGAAACATGGTTGGCCGCTTCTCCGATTATCTCCAAACACCTGACTACATTGCCCTGCTTGTCTTCATCCGCCATGAACATCTCGTACGACAGCTCGCCCACCGACCGATGTATACGTTGAACAGACTGCAATATATGATGCAGACGCTGGGCGTTCTTCACAGATTCCATATCCGTCATAACGCCACCAGGTCCTTTCTCACGGCATAAGCGAAATAGGGTTCTCGCGACAACGCATCACTATCCACAACATCTACGCCCTGTCCTAAAATGGAAGACAATCCTGACTGAATTGCTCCTTGATCGAACAAAGATGCCCCACTACTAAACTTCACGAGAAAATCAATGTCGCTGTCGGGGCGCTCCTCTTTGCGGGCGCACGAGCCGAAGACCCAAAGTTTTTCGGCTTTGTGCCTTCTCGCGATGGCGTATATCTCGTCACGCTTCGCGCGTATCTCGTCCAGCATGCACATGTTCGTTTGTCAATATTATACCATATTTCGAAATCAGTAGTAATCTATCGTCACCTTCTTGCGGTAGTTCTTCTCGAGCGCCGAGGCGATTCGCTTGACGACGCTTCGCCTGAGCTCCAGGTCCTGCGGGATGTTTGGGTCCTGGTGCGATTCGTTCACCTTCGTGCCGATCACGAATTCGATTCTGTCGTGGCGCATCATGCGCTCGAGGATCGCGCGCGCGGCCGCGGGCTCGCGCTCCGGCGGACGCATCTGCTCGAGCGCCGAGAGGACGCGCCCGAGCGTGAGAATGCCCTCGGTCGCGATGCCGACGCCTTCCATCGTCCCGACAGGGGGAAGCCCGCCAGAGGACTTCATGTCCGAAAGCTTCACCTTCACCTTCACGCCGAGCTCGCG
>CADCGZ010000076.1 GCA_902801025.1 uncultured bacterium
AGACCTCCCCGAAATGGCAGACGTGGGAACGCTGACGGCAAAGCTCGAAAACGGGCTTCTCACCGTGACGATCAAGAAGCGTCCCGAGACGCAGCCGAAGAAGATCGAAATCCTCTAACGGCCAAACTACCAACAAATTGCGGCGGGTGTACTTTGCGCCCGCCGCTATTTGTTAGCGGCGGCTGAGGCCTGCGCCCGACGCGCCAGTCGGCTCTCCGGCCTCAGCGCTTCGTTCCACCGCCAACTTCACTCACCGCCAACTACGGCACTTGCGTCACTGATTTCAACAACTTTAGATTCCGCCACTACCGACTCTGCCTCACCCAATTCCTTGAGGCACGCAGCACGTTCGATGCGCTTGCCCTTACGGCTTTCGAGACGGACATGGAGATCAATGAGGTTTTTTGCCGCCTTGGCAATCGTCTGGGCATGGGGAGCATCGACTAGGACGCTGCGGGCATCGTCATATTTCGCCTGCATATCGAGGATTGCCTTGCCAACCCCCTCGAACGTCGTGAGGAATGTGTTCATCCGCGACAGAAGTTCGCGTGCCGTGTTGACGACCTCCTCCTGGTTGCGCGCCTCTTTCTCATGCTGCCAGGCAAGATAGACAAGCCGGAGATAGGCCAAAAGCGTCAATGGCGTCACGAGGATGACATTGTTGTCAGCCGCGAACTTCCAAAGCGACGGCTCCGCTTTGAGAGCCTCCAAAAGCGGCGCTTCATAGCCAACAAACATCGCCGTCACTGGCAGGTAGTTCCTGTCCTTATGCTCTTCCGAGAAGACCTTGGGGTACTTCTTTTTAGCAAGCTGGTCGATTTTCTCGCGAACGCGTGCAACGTGTTCGGCCAGCTTCGCCTGACGCGTCTTCTCGTCCTTTGCCTCGACATACTGAAAATAAGACGTGAGGACAACCTTGCTGTCAATAATCAGCCAGCGGTTCTCAGTGTCGCATACCTGAGCATCAGGGCGATCCGACGAAATGCCAGTTTGCAAAAAGAAGTTAACACCTTCCTCAAGTCCGGCCTGACGGAGCTTTTCCGCAAGGATCTCCTCCCCTTTGCGCCCTTGAAAGCCGGAATTCGACGAAAGCGCCTCGCTGACACCGGCCAACTCCTTGGCGACGTCGCTGATGCGCCCGACATCTTTGTCAATCGCCTCGGCAAGCTTGGCATGTTCGGTCTGCGTCTTCTCCGTCGCCGAGCGGAGAACCTCAAGCTGCTCGCGAAGCGGTTTCAGAACACCTTCAAGCTGCTCAGAGTTCTTTTTTGTCAAATCGCCGCTTTGCGTCTTAAGCGTCTGGGCGGCAAGATTCGCAAACTGTTCCTGAAGCGTCTTGACCACCTCTGCGAAGGACTTCTCCTTCTCCTGCAGGAAGCGTTCAATTTCAACATTCTTTTCACGGAGCACCTTTGCCTGCTGTTCGTCCCGGTCCGCCAGCATCTGCTTGACGTCCTCGTCCTTGCGACGCAGGACGGCATCCTTCTCCGCAATCACCCTGGCACAAGCCTCATCCTTATCGGCAAGTTGCCGAGAGCAGGCGGACTCCTTGTCCGCGATCAAACGTTCGCATGTTGCCGCCTTCTCCGCAATCGCGTCCGCACAGGACTTGTCCTTGGCATCAATTAGCTTCTGACAAGCCGCATCCTTCTCCTTGAGCGCGTTCTGGCAGACGCGATCCTTCTCCAGCATCCGCGCCTCGAAATTCTCGCGCTCCATCTTGACTGCTTGCTGCAGCTGCTCAAGCTGCGACTTTGTTTCGCCCGGCTCGGCCTTGGCCTTCTGCCAGAGGTAGACCAGAACAGCAACGGCAACCACAAGAAGACCGCAAAGCCCCGCCAACACACAAACGGCTATATTCATCCCATAAATCCTTTCGTTATTCTTGACATCGTCTTCTGTCATAAGAAAACAGGCTAGACCCGTTTTCTTATCAGTCTAAAAACGATACCAAAAATCAGATGCCAACGTTGCGCGGCACCTTGCGGCGACGCCCTCATCCGACATTCAAATTATACCAAAAACCACGCTGTTTGAGCGAAGCTGTAACGAACAAGCAGGACGCCCCGCCACTACTTGCTCAGTATCTCTTCACGAACGTTTTTCGGGGCGAGCTCGAACTGGTCGGTCTCCATCGAGTAGGAGGCGCGGCCCTTCGTGAGCGAGCGTATCGCAGTCGCGTAACCGAACATCGACGCAAGCGGAACGCGAGCGTTGACGACCTGAAGATCTCCCTTCATGTCCATGCTGAGCACCGTTCCGCGGCGTCCGTTGAGATCGCCGAGGACTTCGCCCACTGACTCGGGTGGCGTCGTGATCTCGAGCTTCATGATCGGCTCGAGGAACTCGGGCGCTGCGGCCTCGGCAGCTTCGCGGAAGCCCATCATCGCCGCCGAGCGGAACGCCACTTCGTCGGAAACCTCTGGGTCGAAAATAACCGCAGAAAGACATGTCACCTCGATGTCCGTCATTGGATAGCGTGCAAGGACGCCAGTGACGACACCGTCCTCGAGACCCTGCTTCACGCAATCCTGAAGGCGCTTCTCGGTGACGAGATTCACAAAGTCGCGCGAGAGATCGACCTTCACGCCCTTGCCGCGCTCAAGCGGTTTCACTTCGATCTTGAGCGTCACCGCGTGACGCTTGCCGCCGAGCTCGCGGTCGAAGGTGAACTCCTTCACCGCGCCCTTCGTCACCGTCTCGCAATAACTCACCATCGGCCGTCCGACATTCGCCGCGCACTTGAACTCGCGTTTCAGGCGGTCGACGAGAATCTCGAGGTGAAGCTCGCCCATACCAGAGAGAATCGTCTGCCCCGTCTCCTCGTCCTCGCGGAACTGGCACGTCGGATCCTCTGCGGCGAGCGACTTCATCGACTCGACGAGCTTGTCCTTGTCGGCAGAGCTCTTAGGCTCAATCGCCATGAACATCACCGGCTGGGGAGCTACAATGCGCTCGAGGTGGCACGGCTTCATTTCCGAGCAGAGCGTGTCGCCAGTCGTGACTTCCTTGAGCCCCACGATTGCGCCGATGTCACCAGCGCGAAGTTCGTCGACCTCGGTGCGGTCGTCTGCAAAAAGGCGCACAATCTTCATGATACGCTCGCGCTTCTTCGTGCGCGGATTGTAGGCATTAGCGCCCTTCTTGAGAACGCCGCCGTAAACGCGGACGAAGAAGAGACGCCCGACGAATGGATCGGTCGCAATCTTGAAGACGAGAGAGGTAAGAAGCTCCGAGTCCTCTTGCTTGCGCGTCACCTTCTCGCCGCTCTTGAGGTCGGTCGCCTCGACTGGCGGGCGGTCCGTCGGCGCGGGAAGGTAGGCGCAAATCGCATCGAGAAGCGGCTGCACGCCCTTGTTCTTGAAAGAGCTGCCGCAGAGGACAGGAACAAACGCGCCAGAGATGGTCGCGCGGCGGATTGCGGGCACGAGTTCCTCGGGCGTAAGGTCCCCCTTCTCGAGAAACGCCTCCATCACGCCTTCGTCGACATCTGCGACCTTCTCGACGAGTTCCGCGCGCGCAAGCTCGGCCTCGTCCTTCAGCTCGTCGGGTATCTCGCCGACCGTGAAGGTCTGGCCCTGGTCCGCGTCATCGCCCGCCCAGGTCACCGACTTCATGTTGACGAGATCGACGACGCCTTTGAAGCCGTCCTCGCGGCCAATCGGGAGCTCGATCGGGCAGGCGTTCGCCTTCAACTTGTCCCTAAGCTCGCCTACGACGCGCGCGAAGTCTGCGCCCATGCGATCCATCTTGTTGACGAAAGCGATTCGCGGAACGTTGTATCGGTTCGCCTGGCGCCAGACGGTCTCGGATTGCGGCTGCACGCCGCCGACCGCGCAGAAGACGCACACCGCGCCGTCGAGGACACGTAGAGAACGCTCGACTTCCATGGTGAAGTCGACGTGGCCGGGAGTGTCGATGATGTTGATGTCGTGGCCGTTCCACTGGCAGGAGATCGCGGCGGACTGGATCGTGATGCCGTGTTCCTTCTCCTGGATCATGAAGTCCGTCGTCGTGTTTGCGTCGTGGACGTCGCCGGCGTGGTGTATCTTGCCGGTGTAGAGGAGGATGCGCTCGGTAGTCGTCGTCTTGCCCGCGTCGATGTGGGCGACGATGCCGATGTTGCGTACATTCGATAGCTCGGAACTCATAGATTGGTTATTATAGCGAAACTTCCGCGCTGAAATCAAGCACGACAAGATGAGATTATGGCGCGGACGAAATCAACGGCGAAGCAGTTAGAGTCGATTAGAGACAGTTGGGGACGAATTAATGTCGGATAGCGTCGCGGCGAGTAGTATCGCAATGGGCAATATCGCGGCACATTTGTCGCGGGCTAAGCGAGCTGACGGAACGTCGGCGAGCGCAAGAGCTACAAATAAAAACGCGCCTTGGCCAGCGCCCGAGGATGCCATGCGCGGACGCGGCGGGGGTGTTTCGGCGGCATGCGAAGCGACCCTAAGCCGAAACTCGCCCCGTCGCGGACGCGCTACCGCACGATGTCAGGCAAACCAGCACATCGACAAACTTAGAGGCAAAAAAAATCGCTGGTGCGGCTGAGAAGTTCGTCCTGCGAGGCGACGGTATGGACGGAGGCGGGGATCGACTTGCGGAACACCGCGCCGTAGTTCTTCGTGACAAGCCGAGGATCAGTGACGACGACGACTCCACGGTCGCGCTTCGTGCGTATGAGCCGTCCAAACCCCTGGCGGAAGCGAATGACGGCCTCCGGGAGAGTGTAGTCTCGGAAGGAACTACCGCCCTCGCGCTCGACCCGCTCGCCACGCGCCTCGACTATCGGGTCGCCCACCTGCGCGAACGGAAGACGCGCGATGACGACGCACGAAAGCGCCTCTCCCGCGACGTCGACGCCCTCCCAGAACGACTGTGCACCGAAGAGGACTATATTGGAATCCGCCTTGAGCGCCTGCGTCATCGATTCGCGGGAAAGCCCCTCACCCTGCACGAGCAGGCGTATGCCGGACTCCGCAAGCGGAATGGCCGCGCTGTCCGCGACTGCCTTCATCATCTCGTAGCTCGTGAAAAGGACGAGCGCACGGCCGTTCGTCGCCGAGAAGAGATCCTTGAGAAGCGCGGCGAGCGCCGCAGAATATCCGACGGAATCCGCAGATGGATCGGGCAGGCAGTCTGGCGCCAACACAAGGCACTGCCTGAAGTAGTCGAACGGCGAAGTCGCCGTGAGGCAACGGAACCGCGATTCAGTCGGCGGCACATTTGCCGCGTCGCAGAAGCCGAGGCGGCGGCACATGTACTTGAAGTCGTTGCCGACGCGCAAAGTCGCAGACGAGAGAATGACCGAGTCCTTTAGATCGTAGAGCATCTTCCTCAGCGCGTCCGCGACCGAAAGCGGCGCGGCGACGAGCCGCACATAGCGACGACGCTTCTCGAGCCGCATGCGCTCAGCCCAGCAGACATGCGCATCGTCCGCGCCCTTGAGCACGAAGTCGACCTCGTTCGCAAAAGCGACAAAGCTCTCTGCAATGCCGCCTACCTGCGTTGCAAGGTCGGCGCAAAAGTTAAGCTCGCCTGGCGCGGCGGAATTCTCGAGCGTGTCGCCGAGGTCGTGGAGAAGCGTAACCATCTGCGCAACAGCGTCGTCGAAGCGAAGGTGTGCGTCCTTCACGTCGATAGGCCCCTTGTAGCGGACGATGTCGCGCGTGTGGTCGGCGAGCACTTGGCGTTCAGCAAGTTCGAGAATCTCGTCCGCCGCGTCGACGATGCACACTACAAGACTCGTCGCATCGGCGAGAAGCCGACGGACGTGCTCGCCGACGTCAGTTCCCGCAAGCACGCCCTTCGCAAGCTGGCGCTCTACCGACGCGAGTATTCCGCCCGCGCGGCCATGCCGCCCCTTGCCGCGACGAATGAGCCGATTGAGGAGACGCGTCAGCTCCGGCATCGAGAACTCGCTGCTCAAGGCGTCGGTCGCTATGTCCTCGAGGTTGTGCGCCTCGTCGAGCACGAGACGCCCGTATGCGGGGAGAATGGCGGCGTTGCCGCCAGCCGCTTCCGCGAGGACGAGCGAGTGGTTGACGACGATAAGATCCGCTTCCGCCGCCTTTTTCCGCGCGCGGTAGACGAAGCAGCGCGAGTAGAACGGGCAGTGCCTCCCGCTGCACTCCTCGCCGGGGCAGACAAGCAAGTTGCGCTGAAGCCCCTCGTACTGGTCGAGATCGCCGTCGGGCGTCGACTTGAGCCAGTCGATGAAGTGAGGCATCTCGTCCTGCTCCTCCTTAGACATCGTCCAGAATCCGGGCGCGAAGAAATCACCCACGGCGCGAAGGCAGAGGTAGTTCGCGCGCCCCTTCAAAAGCGCGACCTTGAACTTCGCCGCACCATCACCGAGAATTTCAAGCGCGCGCGGAATGTCCGAGCCGATCAGCTGGCTCTGCAAGTTGCGCGTCGCCGTCGAGACGACGACCGGTGTATCGTTCGTGGCGGCCCAGAGGATCGATGGGACGAGATAGGCGAGCGACTTCCCGACGCCTGTCCCCGCCTCTATCATCAGGTGCTCGCGCGAGTTGAACGCGCGGACGATGGCGGAGAGCATGTCGATCTGCCCGGGGCGTTCCTCGTAGCCGTCCATGCGTCCAAGCGTTCCGCCGCGCCTCAGGTGCATCGCGGCAGACTCGCAGTCGATGCGCGAGCAGTCCTCGTGCGTAGGAAGCGCGCGCACACGCGGCGCCCTGTCCATTTCCGGAAGGAAGTCCGCCCAGTTGGGGTTGTCGATGAACTCTGCCGGCGTCATGTGCGGATAAAGACGTGCGAGGGTTTTGCGGACGCGGGCGCGAGAAGGCCACGGGCGGCAAGCACGCGCCTTGCCTGGCGCGCGACGGCGTCCGAGGAATCTATCACCTCGGCGCGTCCGTCGCAGATTTTCTCGATGAGCGGCTTCAGGTGCGGGAAATGCGTGCAACCAAGGACGATCTTGTCGCAACCGGCCTTTAGGAGCGGCTCGATTCTCGCGCGAACAACAGCAACGACCTTAGGGTCATTTAGAGTCAGCTTAGGGTCCTTTAGGGTCTGATTAGGGTCTTCTAGGGCCGACTTAGGGTCTTTTTGAGTCGCCCCGACCCTAACTGACTCTACATTGACCCTAAGAGACTCTACGATATCAACGAACTCGTCGGCGACGGTGGCTATCACCGTGACGTCCCTGGCGAACTTCGCCTTGGTCTCGTTGTAGAGCCGCCCGCCGAAAGTCCCCGCCGTCGCAAGGACTCCTACGACGCCTGTCTTCGAACGAAGCGCGGCGGGCTTCACCGCCGGCTCGATGCCGATAAACGGCACCTCTGGATGGCGCTCGCGAAGGAAGTCTATCGCAGCGGCCGTCGCAGTATTGCAGGCGACGACGACCATCTTGCAGCCGCGCCGAAGGAGCCGCCGAGTGTTCGACTCTGCAAGCTTGACTATCTCCGCCGCGGGCTTGTTCCCGTAAGGGCAGTTCTTTGAGTCCGCGATGTATATCGTCGACTCGTGCGGGCAGAGCGCCTTAAAGGCATCGAGAATGCAAAGCCCCCCGAGGCCAGAATCGAAGAAACCTACGGCTCCGCCATTCGCCGCCATCTCACTTCACCGCTTCGACGAGCCAGTGCGGCATCGGCGGCGGAACGGGGCGCGTCTCGCCGGGAGTGAAGCCCGCCTCGCGCATCCAGCCCTTGAGTTCCTCGTCGGAAAAGACCCAGCCGTTCTCGGTCGTGAGCGCCATGTTTACCGCGAAGAGAGCCGAGAACTTCGGCGCGGTGTGCGTCGCGTCGGTCATCATGTCGAGGACGAAGAGCCGTCCGCCCGGCTTGAGCGCCCTGTTCGCGCGCTTCAAGATGTCGACTATCTGCTCCGGCGACTCCTGGTGGAGAGCTCCGAATATCGTCACGACGTCGTAGGCCTCGGCTTCATACTCGTCCGCGTGGTAGTCGCCAGCGCGGCACTCGATGCGACTCGCAAGACCAAACTTCTCGACATAGCCCTTCGCTTCCGCTGCAATCGCCTTTAGGTCTACCGTCACGCACGCTGCAGACGGATTCGCCTGGCACATCAGTATCGCATATGCGCCAGGGCCACCGGCGAGGTCGAGGATCTTCCCCGGGAGAGCGCCCAGCATCGGGACAATGCCTTTGCCAATTCCCATCGCGCGACCGAACATCGACGCGGCAAACGCCTTCGTGCGCGCGGCGTCTTCGCCAAGGTGGATCTCGGGCTTCTCCACGGGACGGCCGGTCTCGGCAAGTTCCGCGAGCTTCCCCCACGCCGGATACACGTCGCGGTTGTAGCGTATCGCCTTCGTGAGATCGGCGGGACCTCCCGGTATCAGCGCCATCTTGCCGGCTGGGGTGTTGAAGTATTTCCCATCGCGCTTTTCGAGAAGCCCCTCGGCGACGCAGGCGTCCGCGAGAAGCCGCATGCCGCGGCGCCCGGTGTCAAGCGTTCCCGCCTCGACCTTCTCGAATACGCCGCAGTCAATGGCGGCGAAGAGAACGGCGCTACCGTAGTAGGCGCTCGCGAGATCGACGATTTCCTGTACAGATTTCATGTCAGCGGTTTCCTCCCCTTCCACCTGGGCCGCCGCGTCCTCCGCGACCTCCGCGTCTGCCGGGCCCACCAGGCCCGCCCCAGCCCCAGCCGGAATCGGTCGCCTCGTATATGCTCTTGACCGTGTCTATTATCTCGGCAGCGTCGTCGCCCTGGAATCCCAGCGCCTCCGCCGTCTGGACGAGAAGATTGTCGCGCTCAAAACGGTTCAATTCGCGGATTCTCTCGTCCGTTTCGCGCATCTCCCCGAACAATGCGTGGCGGTCCTCTTCAGTCATGTCCATGATGCTGTGCATCTTGCTCTCGATTTCCTCCCGACGGGCGATCATGTCCTGCAGGTCCGAATGAACCTTGAGCATCGCAGGCGACATGCGCGATGTGTCGATCGACGAAAGGAAGTCGATCTTCGATTGTGCACGCTCGAGACGGTGACGGCGGAACTGCGCCATGCTGTTGGTTATCTGCGCGTAGCGCTCGGGCTCCTCCTTCTTGAGACGCTCCATGTCCGCGCGGAAGTCCCAGTTCCGCGGTCGAAGAGCGCGGTTCGCCGCACGATCGCCGCGATCCCCTCGATCGGGCTGCTTGGCTTGTTCGGACTCCGACTTCTGCTCCGGTTCCGGAGCCGGGGCCGGGGCTGGCGAGGACAGCGGGCCGAGGCAATAGCCAAGTGCCGCGCCCACGAGAAGCGATATTACGATTGGCGAGAAGTTTCTCAGTTTCATTTTACTTTACTCCGATTGTGCAACGGCGCATTTGTGTCCGTGCGTTCCCTTGACAATCCCCCTGTTGAAAAAGAAAAGTTCCTTCGGGTCATAGCCCGGCTTGTTGTGGATGTCGACATGCGACGCGAAGTCCGGCGCCTCGCGCTTGTCCGTCCACCAGGCGTAATCGCACCACGATCCTTCTCTGGCGAGAAGAACGGTACGGTCGCCGAGCGACGCACGACACGCCTCGTCAGGAAGCTCGTAGTCGCCAGTCGCGAGCAATAGCTCCACGGCCCTTTCCCTTTCCTCGCCGTAGACGACGCAGAACTCGTGGTCGCACATCGCAAACGCCGTCGACTGGTAGAAGTCGGGATAAGACATCCCGGCGACGGTGCGCGTCCTGAAAAGATCGTTGCGGCGAAGGACGACATTCGGGCGGACCGAATCGGCCGTCACCTCGGTTATCTCGTAGTCTCCTACCACCTTGAGCTCGCAGCCGCGGCGCATGCAGATGTCCGCGACGCGCTCAAGCTGGCGGCGAAACTCCTTCAGCGCCGATTTCGCGGCAGGCGAATCAGGTCCCTTCGCCTGCGCCGCGTAGTCGAGCGTCGGGAGATACAGATACGCCTCGTCGACATCGTGCGCGTTCGTCATTTCCTCGAACCACGAGATGCACATGCGCCCGACTTTCGGCGACGCGAGTGGCCCCCAGTAGCGCCAAAGCGGAAACTTGCCGCAGAGCTTCTCGAGAATCGGCGCCATGCCCGTCGGCTTCGTGTAGCAGCTCATCACCATGCCGCCGCCATGCTTGTGGATTGGCGCGGGCGAGATGATTACATCGGCTTCCTCGCCGAGCGACTGCTGGAAGAAAAACATGCCGACAGTGCCGCCCTCTGCGCGACGGTCGGCCCAAACGCGACGCCCCTTCACGATGCGCGAGCTCTGTTCCCAGAAGAGCGGCTTTTTCAAGTCCTCCGACCACCAGCCGTTGGAGACCATGCCGTGCTCGGCAGGGGAGAGTCCAGTCCTGAGCGACGCCTGGGCGACGCACGTAACGGCGGGAAACACGCTCGGCGCGGAGTGAAACTTAAGCCCCGCCATCTCGAGCATTCCGTTGCGCTCGAGGAGATTGTAGCCAAGCCCGGCCGCGACTACTGTCAGAGTCTTCATTGGGAAAGTTAATTATACCAAAACCCTCCCCGTTGACTCAATAGCGGGAAGTCGAACCGGTCTGCACCTGCGTCCAGCCATAGGCGCCAATGGCGTCGGCAACGGCCGCCACATAGTCCGCCTCCTCGTCCGTGACAACGCCGTCCTGCGCGACAGTCGCGCTGACGCCGAACAGGAACTCGCGCTTCGCAAGCGGGGGGAGCGCCTCGAGTTCGGAAAGCGAGTCAAGGAACTCCATCGCATCGTCGTAGGGCGGCGGCATTGGGGGAAGCGGCGTCGGAATAAGCGAAAGCTTCGATTCCGCCGCGCGGTAACCGCCCTCGGGATCCGACCCGAAGCTCGCCACCGTCGCAATCACCTTCGACGCCTTCGGCGCAAGCGACGGCGCAGGCACCATGCGGACGGCGCGTGGCTGCCTGAGATAGCGCCTCGCAGAAGCGATCAGCATGAACTCGAACGAATCTATCTCACCGTCCTCCTGCGCGAGCGCGGTTATCGTGTCCACCCATTTCTTGCGCGCGGGAGTCGTCTCTGTGTCGCGTATCGCAATCACGCACCGCGTGACAAGACGCCGCTTCTGTGCGCGCGTCGGCATATAGCCAAGACCATCTGGCTCACGGCCGCGAAGCATCTGCACAAGCACCGACCCCGCGCCACCCGGCGAGCGCAGGCGCGACACGAAGGCGAGCGGCAGATTGCCTGCCGCAGAACCGTCGACCGCGGCTTTACGCACAGCCGACTTCGCGCTCGCTGCAACACGACTTTCATAGGCGCGCTTGCGCTCGGCGCGTATGCGGTTGACCCTGGCCATGAGCTGTTCTTCCGTTGCTGGGAGCGACGGCGAAAGGCGCTTGATGCGATCGGCGACTGGTGGATGCGTGGAGAAAAACATCCTTTCGCCCTCGTTGAAGAGCATGTGCGCGATATCGTTTCTCCAGGCACCGAACGCAGACCGCCCGCTGTTGACAAGCATCGAGAGTCGCAAGACGCTGGCGAGGGCCTCAGGATTGCGCGTAAACTGCGCGGCCGAAGCGTCCGCGAGGTATTCGCGCTGGCGCGAAACCGCGCACTGGATGAGCCGCGCGAAGAACACACCGACCGCCCCCACGAGCCACAGCAGAACCGCCGTCGCAATGTAGACAAGGATTATGACCGCAATCGCGCCGCCACCCTTCCCGCCGCCACCGCCGCCTCGGCCACCTCGTGGAAGCCGAAAGCCACCGCTGGAATGATCATCCGACTCGGACGAGTCTAAGCGCGACCCAACTATGCCGAGCATCCCCTTGCCGAGCCGATTGTACGCAGTGACACCGGCTATTAGCATGAGAAGCCGGAAGTTCAGCCGCATGTCGCCATTCAGGATGTGGCTAAACTCGTGCGCGACGAGTCCCTGCAACTCGTCGCGCTCAAGATAGCGAAGCGCACAGTCGGTGACGCATATCGCGGACGATTCGGGGTCTTGCCCAGCGACAAAGGCATTGACGTCCAAGGCCCTCGGGAGAACCCATACGGACGGCATCGACACACTAGACGAGATGGACATTTCCTCGCAGACATTGAAGAGCCGGAGACGGGCGAGCGAGTCGGCGTCGTTTCCGTTAAGCTTTGAGCGGAAGACTCGCTCGGCGCCGACGCTCTTCATGAGACTCTCGGCAGACGTAAGATCGTCCATCTTCACGAGAAACCCGATCAGCACGATGAGAATCGACACGAGCAGGGAAACCGCTATCACCGTAGGGCTAGCGATAAACGAGGAGAACTGAACTATCTTTTCCTCGATAACGAAGCAGTCTATGATCCAAGTGCCGCAGGCAAAAACAAACGCCACCGCCGCCACCACGGCGACGACGGCGATTACGGCAAGCGCGACGAGTCGGCCCGTATTTCGCCGCGCCTCGTCCTGGAGCGCAAATGGATCCATCAGAACTTGACTTGGGGCGCCTCGCGTTGCGCGGCGGAGTCGGTCGACTCAAGAAGCGCGGCAGGCGCGAAGTTGAAGACACCGGCGATGATGGAAGTCGGGAATATCTCGCGCTTCGTGTTGTATTCCGTCACGGCATCGTTGTAGGCCTGGCGTGCGAAGGAGATGCGGTTCTCGGTGGACGAGAGTTCCTCCATCACGCGCGACATCTGCCCGTCCGCCTTGAGCTCGGGATAGCGCTCGACGACGACCATGAGACGCGAGAGGACGCCCGCGAGGCCAGACTCCGCCTTCGCGAACGCGGCGCTTGCGCCGACATCGCCGGGCGCGGCGGCGAGGGCCTTCGCGGCACCTGCGGCCTGGTTGCGCGCCTCGATGACGGCGGTCAGCGTCTCGCGCTCGTGCTTGAGATATCCCTTCGCAGTCTCGACGAGGTTGGGGATCAGGTCGTAGCGGCGACGGAGCTGCACGTCTATCTGGGCAAACGCGTTCTTGAACCTGTTCTTGAGAACGACGAGCCCGTTGTACAGCCCGACCACCCACGCGATGAGCACGACGGCCAGTACGACGACGACAAGCAATGCGATAAGAATTCCGTTCATGTTTTTCCTCCTTGTTGTTTCGGCTTATTATACCAAATCTTTATGTTAACGGGCTTCGCAATTACGACGCACTGACTTTTGGCAGCAGCGTCTTGAAAAGCCGCAGAAGGATAAGCATCACCGCGCCGGCGATGAGAAGCGGACGCATCGCCGCCACCTGCGGGAACATAAGCGAAAGGACGAGAAGCGCAGTGAGCTGGAGATAGACGATTCCGCCGACAAGCGCACCAACGCGCCGCTTCTTCTCAGGGTCATCCTCCTCGCCTTTAGAGTACCATGTCACCGCCCAGATGTAGGCAAGCCAAATGACGCACGCCACTGCGGCAGGCTCCAGTAGCAACGCGGCATCCATGCTGTAGACCGTATTCGCCGCGACAACCCCGCATCCAAGGTTGAGTGCACGACACACGCCCATCAGAAAACTCCACTTCGTGCGATTATAGAGGGCGACGGAGACAAGGAGCAAGAACGACATCGGCCACCACAGCCCCGGCATGCCGAAGCCAAGCGCGACACCAATAGCCGCCGCAAGGCACAGGAACCGGGCAAGACGCGCCGCGCCAATCGAGATCTCGCCGCCGGGGATCGGCCGCCCCTTGTCTGTCTTCGCACCGACGATGTCATTGTCTACGAGCCCGAACAGATAGAGGAACACACTCGCGCCGACAAGGGCAGCCGTTCGGCTCACGGACAATCCAAGGCCCGCAAAGCAGGGCCAAAGTGCCGCGCCGACGAGAACATCGCCCGGCACCGTCGGAAGGTTGACGACGCGAAAGAGCTTAAGCCACGCAAGCACACGCGAACCACCCTTCCCTTCTACACGTTCTACATGTTCTACACGGCTACCATCTGCCACGCTCCCGTCCCCCACAATCGCCTTCACCTTCTCAAGCGCCCTTCCCCTGTGGGAAATCGCGTTCTTCTCGTCTGCGGAAAGCTCGGCGAAGGACTTGTCATATCCATTCGGGATGAAAAGCGGATCATAACCAAAGCCCTCAACACCCGCCGCTTTCTCCGCAATATGCCCGGGGCAGTGTCCGTGGACGACAAGTTCCTCGCCCGACGGATCAACAAGCGCGCAGCAGCAAGTGAAGCGCGCGGCGCGATCCTTGACGCCCTCGAGGTTCTTTAAAAGAAGCGCATTGTTCGCCGGCGTGTTGCAGGGTTCTCCAGCATAGCGCGCGCTATGTACGCCAGGAGCCCCGCCAAGCGCCTTGACTTCGAGTCCGGAGTCGTCGGCCATGCACCACTCGCCTTTGTGCTTTTCGGCAATCGCCCGCACCTTGATAAGCGCGTTGCCGACGAAGTCGGGCGCGTTTTCTTCGACGCCCTCGGGGTCGTCGGGAACAATCTCGAAGCCAGGAAGAATCTGCGAGATCTCGCGTATCTTGTGCTGGTTATGTGTCGCAACAAAAAGCTTCATCTCAATCAATCCTCTCCAACACCAGCCCTGCGCTTTCGGGCGCGGCGGGGCCGATCGTAAACGCCTTCAGGAGATCGGCTGCGCAGCGCTCGAGCCCGTCGGGCTCGCGTGAACTCTCGAGAGTCGCAAGAGGCGAGCCGACGGAAACACGGTCGCCGCGCTTCACGGCAAGCGTTATGCCGGCAAGCGGGTCGATCTTGTCGGTCTTCTCAAGCCGCCCAGCACCAAGCGCGAGCGCAACCTTTCCAACCTTCTCGGCGTCGATCGCGGTGACGAAGCCAGACTTCATCGCCTGGATCTTGAACTTGAAAGTCGGCTTCTTGAGCCGCCGCTCGAACGCATCGAGATCGCCGCCCTGCGCGACGACCATCGCCTCAAACTTCGCAAGCGCCGATCCGTCGGCGAGCTTTTCGCGGCACATCTGCCGCGCGTCGTCGAGGGAGATTTCCTTCGTCAGCGCAACCATCAGCGCCGCGAGCTCGACACAAAGGGAGATAGGGTCATTTAGTGTCGGATTAGAGTCATTTAGGGTCTGGATAGAGTCGCCCCTATTCGACCATACGCCGACCCTATTTGACCCTAACCACTCGAGCGCCTCTGCGACTTCGCTTGCGTTGCCGACGGCGCGGCCGAGGGGAGCCGACATATCCGTCACAAGCGCTGCGGCCTTTCTGCCCGCCGCCTTCGCGCCATCGACGAGCGAGTGCGCGAGCGCAACTGCCTCCTCGCGCGTCTTCATAAACGCGCCCGAGCCGCACTTTACGTCGAAGACGAGCGTGCCTGCACCCTCGGCGAGCTTCTTCGAAAGAATGGAACCGGTGATGAGCGGAATCGACGCGACCGTTCCAGTGACATCGCGAAGAGCGTAGAGCTTCTTGTCGGCGGGCGTTATCTCGTCGGTCTGCACCGTCATCGAGACGCCGACTTCCTTCACTACCTTCTGGAAGTCGTCAAGCGAAAGCGAGGCGTTGTAGCCGGGAATCGTCGCCAGTAATGCCCAAGCCCCGCCCGGTGAGCGAAGGAACGGCGACTCCACATGCGGCTACGAGCGGCTGGATTACGAGCGAAAGCTTGTCGCCGACGCCGCCAGTAGAATGCTTGTCTGCAGTCTGGACATCCCAGTCTAGGCAGCGGCCCGACTTCATCATCGCTTCGGTGAGGTCTGCCGTCTCGCGTTCGTTCATCCCGCGGCAGCATACGGCCATCGCAAGCGCAGACATCTGGTAGTCTGGTATATCGCCGCGCGTAAAGCCGTCTACGAATTCCCGTATCTCCGCGCTACCGAGCGCATGGCCCTCGCGCTTCTTGTCTAATATCAGCTTTGCAATCATGTAGACATTATACCAAATCGCGAGCCGCGCGGCGGCCATTTGATGGCCTGCAATCAGGGCAATGCGACGGCTTCGCCGGTTGAGACGAGGAGAAGGACGGTCGAGACTCGCTCAATCGGAAGGCCCGCGAGCGAGGCGACTGCCGCGCGATAAGCCGACATCTGGCCTGCGTAGGCCTCGCGCATCCTCGCGGCGAACTCTTCCTTCGTCTCGCCACGGCGAGGCATATTCGTCTTGAAGTCGTAGACGGTCGCGCGGCGCGCGGCACCTTCGCCGCGGAACACTACGCGGTCGAACTGGCCTGACTCCCACTCCGCGCCGACAAGCCGCTCGTAGCTGCGCTCGCGCCACAGCGCCGCAGCGTCGTCGCCCTTCACGAACGCGTCCGTCCAGCCGTTCGCGAGAATCTGCCGCTCGAGATCGCCCTTCGGCGCCGAGGGGTCGATCCACTCTATTGCCTCCAGCTGCGCGTGGACATCCGTTCCCCTCTGACGCGCCGCCTGGCGCGCGGAGCCGTCGGTGAAAAGTTCGCCCGCCGACATCCCCGAGCGGAACGCGAGCGACGGAAGACGGCGGCGAACGCTCTCGCGCTTGCCGCGCACGAATTCCCGAATATCCCCCGAACAAAGTGAGCCGCGCAAGCGGTCGCTAGAGGGGTGCACATCTGCCGCGGCAGCATGCTTTGCATGGCTCGCGACGAACTTCTCGTACCACTTGGGATCGCCAACTGGATCTGGCAACGCCTCGCGCACGAAATCGGAAATGTAAATCGACGAACCGCTTTTCGCGGGCGGGCGACATACGATCGTCATCGCGTTCTTCGCCCGCGTCATCGCAACATAGTAGGTGCAAAGCGACTCTTCCTCGACGCGCTCCTGCCGCGCCGCGCGTGCATCCGAAAGTCCCGGCAAAATCTTCGACACCTTCGTTCCGGGATCAGGGAGAACCCAGCCATCCGCGACAAGCGCACCGTCCGACGACGTGTTCAGCGCGTCGGGCTCGTAGAGCGGAAGAACGACATAGTCGAAGCCGAGCCCTTTGGAGCGGTGAATCGTCATTATCTTGATCTTGCCCGGCTCGGCGAGATTGCGCTTCTTCTTCGCCGCGAGGAATTCCGCGAAGTCGGAAAGACGCGTTCCCGGCTCAAGCCCAAGCTCGAACTCGGCTGCCGCGCGCAGCATGTCGGTAAAGCGAGCTTCGGTAAATTCGCTCCATGCCTCGGCGGGATTTTCGGGGAGGCGCGCGCGCAAGTCGCGGAAGGTACGCACAAGCCCCTTCGCCGTAAACGACTGCGCGGCGAACTGCGACACCTCGGCGGCGAGCGGAACGCCGTCAGGATAAAGCGCCGCCGCGAGAGGAGTAGAGGCGAAGTGATTGTATGCCTGCTGGTAGCCAGGATGATCGGCGAGCTTCACGAGATCGACGAAGCCCTGCAGGGCGGGCGTATCAAGAATCGCGCTTTCACCTTCCCACACGACGCCACCCATTCCCTTGAGCTTCAGGTACGCGGCGATCTTCTCGCCTGTCGCGTTGCTCCTGACGAGAACTGCGGCGGCAATTGACCGCTTCACTGGATCGACGGCAGCAAGCGCATTGAACACCGGCTCCAAGTAGTCGTCAAACTTCGGGCTTGCCGCGACAACTGCCTGGACGAACCCAGGCATCTTCGGCTTTGCCGAGACATGCTCATCCGCTTCCCAGCCAGGGAACTCGCCGCGCAACCGCCCGCGCACGAAGACGCGGTTCACCGCCTCAACGACGGCAGGCGACGAGCGGTGGGTCTCGTTGAGTTTTCTCTTGTCGTAAGCTTCTTCGTCCGCCGCTTCACGGCTGAATATCCCGACATCACCGTTACGCCAGCCGTAGATCGCCTGCTTCCTGTCACCTACGATAAAGACCGATTTTTCGCCGTCCGAAGTCTTCGCTTCTTCGACGAGCGGCGAGAGCGCGGCCCACTGTTCGCGGCTCGTGTCTTGAAATTCATCGAGAGCCCATGCGCGGATCTTCGCGTCGAGGCGATATTCGAGCGCGAGACGAACATCGTCTGGTAGAGACGCGACAAGGCGCGGCACATCGTCGAAGACGAGAAGCCCCTTCCCGCGCACCTTGGCGTCGTAGTCCTTCTCGTATTCCGATATAAGGCGGTAGACGCCGCGGGCAAACTCAAGCCGACGGCGCACGACAAAACCGCAGACGCCAATGATGGCAGCGCGCACGGCCCTCGCCTGAGCGCCGCCGAAGGAATAAGCCTTTCGGTTGAACGACACATCGATTGTCGCGCCCGAGAGGAAGTCGTCCATCTCAAAGAACTTCTTGGCAAATCCCTTGAGTCCGTCGAAACTGCCGCGGAAGTTCCGCACCCATTCGACGAACTCCAGCCACGAACTCGAGTCGCAGATGCCGACGAGATCGTCGGCAAGCCGAGAAAGCTCCTTCTCGTCGGTCGCAGCCCATGTCGGCGACTCGCCCCATATCGACGACGCGTCGCCCCATGCGCGTTCCGACTGATTTGCGCGAACGAGCGACTGCCACTTCTTGACGAAGTCGCGGTAGGAGCCAATGAAACTTCTGACGTCCTCGCCGTTCATCGCGAGCGAAAATGCGTCGGTGAACGCGCGGCGGGCGGACGCGTCGGTGCGGCGCAGGATCGAGAACGAAGTGCGGGCGAGTTCCTGCCCGGCGCGGTAGTCGTCCATTATCTCGACGCCGCCGTCAAGTCCGAGTTCGAGGGGGAAGCTCCTCACGATACGCATGAGGAAGCTGTCGAGAGTTCCTATCTGCGAGAGGTGCTGCGTCGCAATGACCTTGCGGAGAAGCGCCGCGCAGGAAGGGTCGCCCTTCGCGCGCTCCGCGAGCAGCGAGACGAACCGTTCGAATATCTCGCCCGCCGCCGCGCGCGAGAAGGTAAGCGCGACGATCTCGTGCGGCTCGAGCCCGCCCTTTACGAGCGCAATCAGCCGCTCGGCAAGCGCCTGCGTCTTGCCAGTCCCAGCCGATGCCGCGATAAGGACGTTCGCCTTCATTGTTTTTATGAAACCACCGAAACTCCATATTGCGGGAAGCGATGGTCTGTAGTAACGACAACCATGTTGCCAAGCATCGCCGTCGCGATTATGAATCGATCCGCCGGATCGCGATGTATATCGGGAAGTTCCGTCGCCTTGAACATGACTTCCTCCGACAGAGGCACAAGCGACAGCGAATATGCATTCATCAGCTTGTGCATAAGCGCCCTCGGCTCAAGAGGAAGTTCTATGCCCCCTTGCTTCCATTTCAGCGATATCTCCCATTCCGAAATTGGACTGACATACAGTATGTCCGCCTCGCGCATGGCCTTCATCGCGGAGCGCGAGAACTTGCCGAACTCGCCGTTCGCGAGTTTGAGGACTGCGCACGTATCAAGCAGTAGCGGACGCATCGCAGGCCTCCCAATCGGATGACGAATCATCGAAAAGGTCACATTTCACCTTGATCTTGCCAGCGAGCCCAGGTATCGGCTTGAACGACCTGCGCGGGCTTTCCAGTGGAACCAGCCTGGCGACAGGCCGCCCGTATCGCATTATCGTAAATGCGACCATGTTCTTCTCCACCTCAGAAACAAGGCTTGAGAAGTGCGTTTTCGCTTCGTTTACATTCATTGTCAACGGCATTTGGGGCCTCCTGTCCTTTGGTGGAGACAGTTTAGCAAATCTTGGTTTGTTGGTCAACTATGTCTGGGTGCACGGCAAATCCGCAGCAGGAACCACCCCCCACGACTCATATCAGTCCTTCACTGTCATCTTAATTCAGAATAATATGTCACTTGCTCTCTGCATGCTCTAATGGCGAACGCATAGACAAAGAGAAACACCGCGGCGGCAATCACGACCCACATGACGATTGTCTTTGCATCGGTCTTTGCACGCTTGCCCTCTTTCGGTGCGAGCGCCTCGTTCGCCCTGTCGACGTCTTCGGGATGCACGAGAATCCGGAGATAGACGCCGAGTCCGCCATGGCTGAAACAGTTGCTCACGACGCTCGGGTCCGTGGCCCAGTTGTTTTTATGCGACTCGACGATGCCGGCACCCTCCTTCGACACATGGCAGAGCTCAAACGGAATGTTCGCGCGCTCGAGTTTGCGGCAAATGGCCTCCGCCTCGTGGACATACACTCCGTCGCGCAATACCACCTTGCCGTCGTCGGTCTTGGCAAATTCAACCTCGGCCTCTTCCTCGAGATTCCGCTCCTCGGCGTCCTGCCGACTATCAATGCCCGACTCGTCACCACGCTCTGCAGCGGACTTCCCGCCAAGGAGCGTCTCATAGAGTCCGGCCGATGTCAGCCCGAAGTAGGGGACGACAAAAAACACATCGAGAAAACCACAGGTAAGCCCAGAAAGCAGCCACCACAAGATAAACGACAAATCAAGCACGAACGAATCCCACTTCTGCCCCTGCATGACGCGCTCCGACATGTCAAACGCTTCGCGCCAGGAAATCGCGGGGTTGTCCGCAAGCTCGTAGACGACCATTCGCAGCGCATAGGCCTTCACCCACCCCGGGATGATGAGGAGCAGAGACCAGAGCAACACGGCGAGATCATGCATCAATACGACAAGCACGACATTCCAGTAGTGCCCGCTGCTGAACGCAAAGAACAGGTCCTTGAGACGGGCCGTTCCGCGGTGACGGCCGACGAAATACTTTCGTACACCTACGGCAATCGGATTGCCGAGAAGAATCATGGCGAGGGCCGCCAGGGCTACGACAAGCAGGACCACCATGGTCGTCATGCCCATGGGCAAGCTTGTCGACGAGCATGCGTCCATCACGCTTGTCGGATGGACTGTAGCAGTCGTCGACATCTTGACCCTGGGGCAAGTCGAGAATCGCAGAAAAGCACCGCCGTAATCGTCAATGACAATCGCGACAAGACTGACGAGAACGAGCGGCCAGTAGCCCGGCGAAAGAAGCGCAAGCGCCCGCTCCTTTAGTCCGGCCCGCGTCCATGTGCCGCTTGGATTGGCAGACGCAGACTCGAACCCGCCATCTGCGGCGGATTCAGACGCGATAACTTCCGCGCCGCAGTAGGGGCAGCAGAACCGCTCTTCTCCGCTGTCGAACAGCGACCTTCCACATGACTTGCAAAACATGGCGCACATTATACCAAATTACGTCACGGACAAAATTGACTCAACCAGCGCAAGAAATATGCCCTATGCGCTAGCCCTCAATCCGGCGGAGCTGGTCGGCGATCCATGCGGGGTCGACGCTTTCCTCGGGAGAGTTGAAGATCCAGTCGGCGAAATCCCACCGCCATTCAGACATGTCGGTCGCAGGCCAGAAGACGCCGCGCTCGATGCCATCGACAAGCTCCTTCACCTTCGCTTCCGCGTCGGGAACGTCCGCGCCCGAGAACGACTCGGAGTAGCAGGTGTCCGCGACAGTCTTGGCGAGAATGCAATACGAAGCCGTGATGCGCTCGCGCTTCGCTTCGGGGAAGTCGGGATCAGCGTCTAGCATCGCGCAGTAGAGCGGAAGCTGCAAGCTCTTCCAGACGCGGGTTCCGTCCTTCTTCGTCTCAAACGCCGCAGCGCGCGCCGCGCTGTCCCATGTCTTATAGTCGATGACGCACCACTCGCCTGTGCGCTCGTTGAAGTCGATGCGGTCGCAGCGTCCCGCGACGACTGTGTGGCCGTAGGCGACCTTCATCTTGCGCTCCGTCGCCATGACGCGCCAGCCGTCCGCCGCGCGCGCGGCCTGAAGCGCGGCAAAACGGCGAAGCCGCCGCTTCACGCTCTCGCCCTGAAGCGCGACTATCGCCGGGATCTCGAGCCCGAAGCGCTCCACGAGAATCGAGTCGACCTTCTCCTCAAGCACCGCGGCGATTGCATCGGCGTCCGTCGAGTCCTTTAGCTCGCCCTGCCCCCACGCCTCGAGCGCGTCGTGCGCGAGATTGCCGAACTCCGACGCGTCAAGCTCCTCGGCGCGATAGTCCTCGCTCTCGTTGTAGGTCTTGCGAAGAAGGTAGGTAAAGGGGCAGTGCATGTAGAGGTCGAGACTCGACGGAGAAGTCTTGCGAAGCTCGGCGTACTCTGGTGGCACCGGCAACTTTATCTTCCACCGGTCGGGAAGGTCGGCGGGCGGCGTCTCGCCTGTTCCTGCACGCGTCGCGTAGAGCGCAATCACGCGGCGAACAAGTTCTTCGTCGTCCTTGCAGTCGAAGAGAAGACGCGAGGGCTTCATCACATCGCCCTTCCCGTCGACGGAATGGAAATGCACCGTCACCGCAGCCGTCTCGCGACAGGCAAGCGTCATCGCAAGAATCGTCTTGTCGCGCGCCGTCCGCGCCGTATTGTCCACAAGCCCAAGCCCGCGGCGGAGCGAGTCAGGGAGAAAGGCATGGCCCACGACAGATTCCGGCACCTTCCCCTCGGCAAAGCCCGAGATCGTGACTTCGTCGGCGTCGAGGAACGGAAGCTCAAGCCAGCCGTCAGTCAGGATCGTATCGCCCTCGTCGGGCTCAAGTGAGTATGTCGTCTCGCCAAGACGCCGCTCGAACAACTCGAGCGCGAGGTCGCGCGGAACGTCCTTCGCAAAGCACTCGTCGATAAGCCCGTTCACCGCCTCCGCAGCCGCCGCAAACTCGCGCGACCGCTCGTCGCGTTCATCGAGAGCGAGCGTCGAAAAAATCGAAGCGAGTATCTGCCGCATGCCGCGCTTTCTGAGCTGCACCTTCACAAGTTCGAAAATCGCGCGCAGCGTATGCTCCGTCTTCGGCGCGATGTCGTCGACCTTCGCGGGGATGAGTTGCTGCTGGCGGTTATCGAGGTCGACGAGAGCCGCGGTGAGCTTCGCGTCGTCTATCTTCAGTTCTGCCTTGAGCCAGCGCCTGACATCGCCGCCGCGCACAAACGCGGAGAAGACGGAATAAGAGGATGTTCGCGCGAGCGCGGCAAGCTGGTGGGCGAGATGTCCGAGCGAGGAGGTGGAAAGCGCCATCGCAGAGGGATTGTGCACCTTCAGCCCCTTTGCGCGAAGCGCGCCCTGTATCTCGGGGAATGTCTCGGGGTCTGCAAGGCAAAGCGCGGGAAGCGCCTCGTCCGGCTTTACGGACGCGAAGAGCGACGCGATTTTCGCGGCTTCGCTCGCAGCGGTTCCCGATACGGAGATCTGCGACATCTTGAGTTCGGGGGCGGACGATACGTCTGGCACGAGTTCCGTCACGGGAAGATTCGACTTCTCGAGGACGATGTTCATCACAGGAAGCGGATCGAGAACGCAGGCGACTACGGCTTCCTCAATGCCAGGAAACTCTATCGGCTTTGCAAGCTCGTCCTTGAGCACCGCAATGCGATCGCGCTTACCGCGCAACTGAAGAGCGGCAAAGTACCGCGACTCAAGACCGGCGAGCTTTTGCCAGCGCTCGATCTCGACGTCTGCAAGATCGCCAGTGAGTATCGAGCCGACCTTCTCGGCGACATCCGAAAAGGAAAGCGCGTTCGCGCCGAGGATGCGGCGGATGTCTGCAAGTTCGGCGGCGACGTCAAAACCGCCCTTCCCGCCGTTCGCCTCCCTGAGCGCAAGCAGTTCGTCGGCGCGTCCTGCGATGTCTGGAGCGGAAAGGTCGATGAGATGCGCGGGAGTCCTGACGAGCGGAGGGACGAGCCCCGCGGGGAAGCGCCGCGCGAGAGCGTGACGAAGGCGGCGACCGCTCTCGGCGGTCGGAACGACGGCGAGAATGTGCGCGAGCGACTTTACGCCGGCAGCGTCCTGCCTCGCCTTCGCCGCGAGAAAGTCGGCAACCGCGTTGACTGCCTTCCGCCGCGCGTCAAATGGCTCCACCCGCCTCATATCCATATACATTCATCTTTCCTGAAACGGGAATGGCTATCGTGAGACACCTGTTTCCGCGTCAACAACATCGCAGCCAACCGCATCAAGCAAAAGGTTGAGTGCATGTTTTATAGCCGCCGTGCGGACGGCCTCGCGATCACCGGGGAATATCTTTTTATCTGTGGTCGTGCCCGCCTTTGACGCAAGCCCGAACCAGACGAGTCCCACCGGTTTCTCGGCGCTGCCGCCGCCGGGTCCGGCAATGCCCGTAATCGAAACCGCGAGATCCGTGTTCAGACGCCGCCGCACACCTTCGGCCATCGCCACTGCGCACTCGGACGAAACTGCGCCCTTCGTCGCCAGCAATTCTTCTGGCACGCCCAGGACACCATGCTTCACCGAGTTGTCGTAGCTGATGATACCGCCCATGAAGACGGCGCTCGATCCGGGAACACCAGTGATCGCATACCCCACGCCGCCGCCCGTGCACGACTCCGCCGTGGCGCACGTCAGCTTTTTCTCAATCAGGGCCTTTACCAACTTTTCTGCAGTCGTCATTGGGAAAAAGAAAACCGCCTTGCGGCGGCTTAAGATGGTGCTCGGGGCGGGACTCGAACCCGCAAGGAGTTACCCACATGCACCTCAAGCATGCGTGTCTGCCAATTTCACCACCCGAGCAGTGAAACG
>CADCGZ010000077.1 GCA_902801025.1 uncultured bacterium
AAATCAACGGAAGTTGGAGGCGATCGAGTTGAGCGCGTCGCCCATGTTCTTGTTGATGTTCGTCATCGTGGTGAGCGCGAGGTTCCACTGCTGCAGGTCATACTGCAGCTGCTGGAGGTTCGCCTGGATGTCCGGGTGCTCCTGATAGTTCTCGAGCGACTCCTTCAGACGGGCCTCCATCGCAGACGCCGCATTCATAAGGGCGTTGTAGACAGAGTCCGTATGGATGAACTTTCCGCCGGAGATACTGCCGTCGTCCACACGGTAGTAATGCGCCTGCTGGGTCTTGATATCGGGGCTCAGCGGATCATTCGTGAGGGCTCCGACAAGCGGTGTTCCATCGAAGTTTGCCATTTGTGTTTTCCTTTTCTTTGTTTGTTTGTTTGTTGAACGTCGCCTTTCGGCTACGCTTTTACTACCTCCTGTCCACCCGGACAGTCAGGCGCAAAATCTTTCTTGCGAGGGTGTTCGCCTCCCTGAGTTCCTCGACCTTCGGGAACTCATCAGGCGACATCCCTTCTTTCATCGCGGCCTCAAGCCGCCTTTCAAGGGCGACAAGAACCGCATCGTACCTCGCGAGCGCGGAATCCTTTTCAGGCCCCGCCAGCTCACGCTCGATCTCAAGAAGCATCGTAGGTTCGGTCACGGTTTCCATGTGAACCTCCCCGTTGCGTTGGTCACCGTCACTGCATCTGCTTCGATCTTGACAATGACATTCCCACCAAGCGCCGCGCCTTCGAGGACACGCGACCCGTCGCGCATCACAAGGCACGGATACGGCGTCGTCAGGATTCCGCAAACCGGCAGCGACGGCTCATTTAGCTTTGTTGCGCGACGCCTGGCGCGCGCCACGCCAATCGGCATCTCGCCGTCATCGTTGTCAATCTCCTCGTCACCGGGGACCATGCCATACGCGACCCCGGTCGCATCGATGTCGCGCATCTTCGGAAGATCGGCATTGAGCGACTCGAGTATGCGCTTCAGCGCAAACGGCGACGACGACGTACCGGCTATTGAGAGGACGCGGTTTGTCGCGGCGACGACCTTCATCGCTCCCTCGGTGATTGTAAAGAGCGCGTCGTCCGCTGCGGACCTGAACGACTCGTCGTCCGAAAGGTCAAGGTCGACTCCTGGCCGCGCCTCGTAGGCCTCGGCAGTGGCGCGAAGACGCTCGGCACGCGTCTTGAGGTTGCCGGAGAGCTTCGCCTGTCCGTCGTTTTCCTCAAGTTCAAGACCATATCTCGAGGCGACTTCCGAAAGCGTCATAAGCCGTGTGGCACCCGTGCCCACACCGCCAGCCCCACCGCCAAAGTGGAACGTCTCCCGCGCATACGCAAGCGCCTTTTCAGCATACGGGCGCACGGTGGAGCGGAAGAACCACGCAAAGGCGGCAAGCAGCAAGACAAACAGCACGACAACGACAATACAGCCAAGGTAGCCGTGTTTCTTCTTATCGGGCTCAGGAAGCTTTTCCTCCTCTGGTGCGGGGCTCGGGTCGCGAGGCGCATCTTCATCCTCCCGTTTCCCGTTACCCGTTTCCCGTTCCCCGTTCCCGGTTCCCGGTTCCCCGTTCCCCGTTCCCCGATTCCACTTTAGCTCTCCCCAGGGAGCGTCGGCCGGGCCAACGGCGAACGACGTGGCGCCAAGTGTCTTGACCGCAAACTGCTCAAGCTGCTCGCCGTTCACAGTCACGGCGTCGCCAGTCGCCTCGATGCTCAGCGGCTCTTCGGGCAACGTCGAATCGGCAAGGACTATGTCGCATTCGTCGCCTTTGCCGAGCGTCACTGCGACGCCTTCGACAAGCGCGATTTCAGCGCCCCTGTTTGGGCCTTCCACTATTTTAAGAATGAAACTCATGTTCGTTCAACCATTCAACTTTTCAACCTTTCAACTTTTCAACGCTACAATTTCAGCCTCCCGAGCGGCTGAATGTTGATCTCGGCGCTGAGTTCCTGGAACGAGAGCACCGGCAGTTCGTAGTAGTCCTTTTCGATCATCTTGCGGAAGTAGCGCCTTATGTCGACCGAGACGATTATGACGGGCTTCTGCGGAATCTTCGCGAGGTCGCCGATGGTGCGCTTGACGACGGCGAGAATCGCGCGGACGGTCGCAGGGTCCATGGCGAGATAAGAGCCGCCGGACGTCTGGCGCACGGACTTTCTCACCTTCTCCTCGAGAGCCGGGTCGAGGAGGTACGCGGCGACGATGTTCTGCCCGCCCGAGAACTTGTAGGAGATGTACCTGGAGAGCGCGGAACGCACGTATTCCACGAGCAGCACCGCGTCCTTTTCCTTCTGTCCCCACTCGATGAGCGTCTGCGTGATGCGCTTCAGGTCGCGGATGCAAATTCCCTCCTGCACGAGGCGCTGGAGGACGTCGGTGATCTTCTGGAGCGGCAGGACGCGCTGCACTTCCTTCACGAGCTCCGGGGCCTCCTTCTCCATGTGGTCGAAGAGGATGCGCGTCTCCTGAAGCGAGAGGAACTCGTGAGCATAGCGCCTGAGGACGCCGGAGAGGTGGAACGAGAGGACCCCGCCAAGGTCGAGCGACCTCACGCCTGCCTCGTCGAGCTTCGCCTTGTCGCCCTCCTTGACCCAGCATGTCTCGTAGCCCTGGAGGAACTGCTTGCCACCCTCGAAGCCGACGCCGGCCGCAGACAGGTTCTCGGGTTCTTCAAGCGCAAAGATAAAGCCCTTCTTGAGAGCGCCCTCCGAAACCGGGACCTCGTTCACGAAGATCCTGTAGCGGCCGTCGTGCATCGAGGGATTGAGCGACAGGTTTATGCCGGGGAACGGAACGCCGAGGTCGTGGTAGAGGGCACGTCTGACGGACATGATCTGGTCGTTCAGCGCCTCGTAGGAAAGCGCACCGCGGATATCTGCGTCTATGTCGACGGTGAGGGGCGTCACCATCGAGAAGTCGTCGCCGTCCTTCTTCTTGGGGCGAGGCGCCGACCCCTCGGAAGGCGCAGCGGCGGCAAGCGGATCTTCGGCCTTCGCCGCGCGCGCGGCGGCGATCTTGGCCTTCGCGTAGAGGCTCCAGCCGACAAGCGCGACGAACGCCGCGAGGCCGAAGATCTGAATCTTCGGGAAGCCGGGGATGAGCCCGATCGCGACAAGCATCACCGCGCCGAGCATGATTGACTTGGGCTGGGCGAAGAACTGGTCGATGATGTCCTGGCCGAGCGGCTTGTTGTCAACGTCGCCGACGCGGGTCACGATGACGCCCGACGTGATCGAGACGAGCAGCGCCGGAATCTGCGACACGAGGCCGTCGCCAATCGTGAGGATGCCGTACTTCGTGATCGCCCAGCCGATCTCCTTGCCGTTCATGAAAACACCCACGCAGATGCCGCCGACGATGTTGATCGAGGTCATGATGAGCCCCGCGATCGCGTCGCCCTTCACGAACTTCATCGCGCCGTCCATCGCGCCGTACAGCTGGCTTTCCTTCGCAAGCTCGTTGCGGCGCTGCTTGGCGGTCTCCTGATCGATCGCGCCGGCTCGCATGTCGGCGTCGATCGACATCTGCTTGCCGGGCATCGCGTCGAGGGTGAAGCGGGCGGCGACTTCGGAAACGCGCTCCGCGCCCTTCGCGATGACGACGAACTGGACAGATGACGGCGCCCACGATGAAGTTGCCGCCCACGACGAAGTTGCCGAACGTGTAGATGATCTCGCCCGCGTCCGCCTTGAGGAGGATGAGTCGCGTCGTAGTAACGTTCAGGGCGAGGCGATACAGCGTAGTGAAGAGCAGCATCGACGGGAACGTCGAGAACGCGAGCGCTCGCGGCAGGTACAGCGAGAGCATCAGCATCACCGTCGAGATCATCAGGTTGATGGAGATCAAAAGGTCCACCATCGCCGTCGGCAGCGGTATGATCAAAAGCCCGATGATGCAGACGACAAGAATGGCCAGCACCAGGTCGCCGAACCTGGAGAACACATTCGAGAAGTTTGTAAAGTTTTTCAGCATTTTGTTCGTCTGACTTTTACGACTTTCGACTTACGTTTCAAGGAGAGCCATCCTGTACCTGTCGAGGAGGTCGGTGTCCGCAAGCAGCATCTCTATCTCCGCGGCCGCGTCGTCTGCCGCCGCGCTCTCGCGCTCCTTGAGCGCGCGCAACGCCGAATGGGCCGCCTGCGAGAACCCGCTTGGCGTCCTCATGACAGCCGAGTTCCCCGCTACAAGAGCGCGCATCACCTCGCCGCCGACCGACCTGTCCGTCGGAAAAAGCTCGTCGATCGCCTGCGTAACCGTCGTGGAACCGGGAAGAAGCGACTTCTGCGGCTGGCCGGCGACCGGCGAATCGAGTATCTCGGCGTAACCGGCCTGGCCGATCCCCGTGTCGAACCTGAGAGGTTCCGTTGTCCTTGAGACGCTTAGGCTCATGAGACACCTCCAAACTCCATGGCGAGCCGCCACAGGAAGGCGAACGCCGCGTTTACTGCAGGGAGCGTCACGTCGCGGTCTGCGATCTTGACCGCGAAGACGGCGCGTCCCGATTTTGCGATATAACCCGTCCGCAGGCGGAAGGCGAAGTGCGCGTCCGGATGCGCATAGCCAAGAAGCCGCGCGGCGGCAGGTGCGTCAAGCCGCGTCGGAACGGTCATGGTTACGAAAAGCGAGTCAAAGGCGTGCTCAAGGTGGAGGACAAGCCCGTTCTGGAACGAAAGCGCGGCAACGCCCTTGTCGCCGAGCGATATGCGCCCGAGCCCGGCAGACTGGCCGAACTCCCCGACTACGGAGTCTACCCATGATGGCGCCGTCATGCGGAGGCCTCCTCTTCTTCGTTCTCGAGCGCGACAAGCCCGTCGAGATGTTCCTGCGCGGCGTCCACGAGCCGCTGCCTGTCGCCTTCCTTCGTGAAAAGCCGCGGGGAAAGCCGCCTGAAAAGCCGCGTGAGCTCGCGCGCGAAGTCCATCCTCGCAAGGAGCTTGGCAAGCCCGCAATCCCCTTCGAACGCGGCAATCGCGCTCGCGGCGACAAACGCCTGCTCCGTCAAGTCCATTACGCGGCCGGTCATCTGCTCGCCGTTCATCAGGCACTTTTCGCCAAACTCCTTGCCCATGCGGGCCGCAAGCGCGCTCAAGTCTTCCAAGACAGACTGCAGGCTATGCACGCAGCCGAGGTCGGTGAGGATGCGCCCGAGCGACGCAGCTTCAAGCGAGGGCGACGAAGACGCAAGATCCTTGCCGCAGCCGGCGATGAGGAACGAAATGGCGTCGGCGAGACGCCCTGGGCCACGGCTTGCGAGAAGCGAACGGAAGCAGTCCTGCGGGCTCGTGAAGCCGACGACCTCGCTGCGATACATGTCGCGCAGCTCCTGCATCTGCTCTGGCGTCGTGGCGCGCGCGTTGACCTCCTCGGCGAGATTGATACCGGCCCTTATCTCGGGGCCCTTCTCCTGGACGAGCGCCGCCTTTGCCTGCCTGACGAGAGCCTGCAGGTCCTCCTCGCCGACGCCAAACGCCTGCTCGAGGATGTCGAGCATCGCGAACTGGTGGGACGGGTCGGTCGAGCCGCGCGCAAGCTCCTTCAGAAGTTCACGTGCGTCGGGGAGGTTCCCCGCCCCGGCAGCAGACCTAAGGCCTCGCGCGAGACGCGTGATGAAGTCGCGGCCCGGCATGTCTGGCATCATCGACATCCAGGTCTCTATCGCCTTGACGAGCGCCGATCTCGGCCCCTGCATCTCGCCGAGCCGACGCTCGGCTACGCGCTTTGCCGTCTTCTCCTCGAACTGGAACGAAAGCTCCTCCATCGAGTCCATCAGCTCGGCCATCGGATCTTCCTGGAGGACGACGGCCGTGCCCATGAGCTCGCCGCGCGCAACCGCCTGGGGCTCGGTCTGCCTCATAAGCGAAGAGACGTCGATGCGCTCTGCGCCAGAAGCATAGGTCTGCCGGAGAATCTGTGCGGCATCAAACGCCATAGGCCCTCCGGCTTGTAGAGTTGAAAGGTGAAAGTTGGAAAGGTGAAAGTTGGGGCATCGCCCCTTCGATCCACACGAGGCAAGGGCCATGGAAATGAAGCAGCAGGTCTTTCGGCCCGCGCGGCAGCAGCACGTCAAGAAGCCCGAGCTTCGGGCAGAAGCCGGTCGGCTTGTTGCCGGTCCACGCGACAACCGCCTCGGGGCGAGCGGAAACCGTGTCGCCGTCGGGCACCTGTATGCGGGAGGTGCGGCTGGCGGTCGCCATGACTACCCATTCCTCGCCAAACTGAGAGACGCAAAGCGAGCCCTTTGATGACATCGGAATCACCTTCACGGTCTGCGCACCAGTCCAAGCGGACGCAGGCGCGACGAGCACCTTGCCCGAGGCGGCGGACACAGGTGCGGCACAAGGAATGTGGGTGATGAACGGACGGCGTGCATCGGCGCACTTGGCGGAAGCAGTCGTCTCGACAAGGTCAAGACGCGAGCGGTCGCGAAGGAAGAAGCCCTTGCGGCGGCGACGGACGGCGGAGCCGAAGAAAGCCGTCGGCTGGCCGCGGCCCATCAGCCACGAACCCGCCCCGACTTCTGCGAAGCCACCGTCTATCTTTACCGTCTCCATCTTAGTTCTCAGACTTGTCAGCCGCCTCCTCGAACACGGCCGCAGCGGCCCTCAACGCTTCCTCTTCCTCTTTCCAGCGCTTGATATCCGCTTCAAGGACACGCGAAGCGCTCTCACGCTCGATCTGCCTCACGTTCTTCGCGTGGTCAAGCTCGGCGCTACGGCGTTCAAGCGCATCCTCCCACTTTTCATGGCGGCGCTCGTTGGAGTGCTTGCGCTCAAGATCTCGCTTCTTGCGGTATTCGTCGATCACTTCCGCGTTGTCCTCGAGCTCCTCGGCCAGAGTGACGTCTCTCTGGCGCGCCGCCTGCTGGCGCGCGAGCATCTCGACGTCGATGTCGATCACGTGAGGCGTGAGTATGAAAAGCCGCTGCACGGTCTCCTTGCGCGTGGAAGCGCCGCCAAAAATCCAGCCGATCCACGGAATGTCGCGGAGATACGGAATTCCCCACCCGGCGGACTCCTCGATGTCGCGCAAATAACCGGCAAGGACAATCGACTCGTCCTCGAAGACGGCAGTCTGCGTCTGGAGCGTCGACGAACGCGTCATCGGCATCGCGTCGACAGTTATCGACTCGAAACCGCCGTCGCCAAGCTCAAGCGAAAGCCAGACCTGGTTCGGGATGTTCGTCGAAGGCGAAGGCAGTATGCGCGGCTTGACCTGAAGTCGGGTGCCCGCCGAGACGGACTCGAGGGTCGCGACCTCTGTGCCGACGACCTTGGCGTGGTAACTCTGTGTGTCAGACATCTCCGCTGCGAGGTTGTTGACGGTAAGAAGCGAAGTGCGGGAAATGGAACGCGCCTTGCCCTTCTCGCGAAGCGCGGTGAGCGAGACGGCGAGGGAATAAGCCGAATGGACATGCGTAAGGGCGCCAGCAAGCCCCTTCCCGGCGATTGCGGCAGGCGAGAAGAGGTTTGCCGCGTTCTGCCCGGCGCCCATGTCGGAGTGGCCGTGGTTGCCCGACGCAGAAAGCGACAGCTGCCAGTCGAGCGCGTCCTTGCGCGAAAGCTCAACCGTAGTGACGTCGATCTCGACAAGCCGCTGCGGAACGTCAAGCTGCTTTATGAGGTTTTCGTACATCGGCATCCTCGAGACGACATCGCGCACTATTACGGCGTTCAAGCGGTTTTCAGGGCGAATTATCGGATTATACGACGCCATCTGCGACGCCTCGAACTGCGAAATCTCGTTGGTAAGGGAAGTATCGCGGGCGTTGACGCCGGAGGATGTCGTCATTATATCCTGGAGAATCCGCGCCACGCCACGCAACTGTAGCGTAGACTCTGGGCTGCTCGCCCTGAAGGAGATGTCGTCCGCCCAAGTGTGGACAAGAGGGAAGATGCGTGCCTCGATCTCGTTGAACGTGCGCTTCTCGCGGAGACTGTCGGCTCTCGCTATCATCTCGGCGACGAGCGACACGTAGCGCGGCGGGCCAGAGACCATGACAAGCTCGTCGTTGGAGGTTGTCTTGAGCGGGAACCGCCTATCCTCGACGCCAAGCTCCGCAAGCATCGAGCGCACCTCGCCGGCTTTCATATACTTCAGGTCGACGAGCATCGTCGCTATCTCTCCCGCCCCGCAGATATATAGTGCGGCGCCGTCGTAGTACCACATCAGGTTGTGGGTGGTGGCGATTCTGTCGAGGAAATCGCCGGGCGGTACATCCTTGAAATCGCCCGAAAAACGGCCGACGACGGACTGGGACATTACAACAGAAAGACCCTCGGCGACTGCAAAGGTCTCAAGGGCGACTCGAAGATCCATGTCGCGCGCGACAAGCGTGTAGGAAGGCAGCTTCCAGGGGATGGTAGGCGCGGCGGCCTTCTCTGCCGAAGCATCCGGACCGTCCGCCACCGCGACGAAGGCCGCGGCGCAGCACAGGAAAGCCATTAGAATTCGTTTCGCAAAATCCATCTCGTTAATCTCCTCACGGTCTTATCACCATGGCGTCGTCAGGGGCGCTCGAGGCGGTCGCCCCGCCTCGCAACGCGTCGACCCTCTCCCGCCACCAGTCGCATGAATCCACAAATGTCTCGAAAAGCCGAATCATTTCCCTCTCGCTGGAACTCGCAGCCGCGTCCTGCCAGAGGAAGGCCGCAGACTTGTCGCATGTCAGCACGGCGTCTTCTCGCAGAATCCTCCCAGCGGCATACGAGCAAAGCGTCGGGACAATTGCAGAATCGTCGGAAAGCGAATACGAAAGGACTATGCGACCGTTCGCCTCCTTGGCGACGATCTCCATCCCGTCCACGCGCATTGTGAACGAAGACGAACCCTCAGAAACCCGGTCGGGATATCCGACGGATTTCAGGAAGTGCTCAAGTTTAGTCCTTGTCATCGTGGCACTTTCTGCGATAGGCTCCTTAATCTTTCTTGATTGGGTTGTATTATATCATTTTTTCCTCATATCCGTCTATGTCAAAACTACTTGGAGGTTCCCCAATTTTTTGGCATCTTCCTGCGGTTTATGGATTTTGGTATAACGTGCACATCAAAAAAAGTTTGTACCCTTTTCGACATTCAGGTGTAGACAAAGCGAAAACCAAAACGGTAAAACTACGTCGGCAACCAAAGAAAGGAAAACGACCATGTCACTTCTATCGGATAAAATCGCCAACCAGCGGTTGACCATGGACGCCCAGAACAAGGTGCATTCGCTGGACGAGTAGCGCCCGCCCGGAAACAGCCGCTTCGCGGGGCGTGCAGCCAATCATATGCAATGTCGCCTTTCGCGAGAGCTTATATGGAAGGACCCTGCCGGCTCCCGGCTACTGTATCAATTACTGTATCAATAAGCCCTTCATTCTCCAATCGCCGCCTTCACCTCGCGCAGCACGCGCGGGGCCGTGCCGATCGCGAATCGGTCCGCGACGGTCAGGAGGTCGTCGTCTGTAATCTGCGACTGCTTGCCGTTGACCTTGATGACGTGAAAATCGTGCCAGCCGCACCATGGGTCGAGAACTTCCTCCGCAGCCTGCGGCGCACCTCCGTTTATGTCGTACGCGGGCGCAAGTTCCCAGCGGCCGTCCTCGCGCATAAGAAACGAGAAGTTCTTGGTGTGGTCGTCGCTTTCGTCCGCCAGCACGTTGAACGCCATGCGGCGGAACATCTGCTCCTTCGCCTCGTAGCCGAGTCCGAGATCGTCGATGACGGAGAATATGTTGTCGTACGAGCAGACCTCCGCCCCCATGCCCGTCGGAAGATGCGCGATGGCGGCGAGCGTCTGCACATGATAGCGCCTCTGTCCGTCGCGGTCGAACCTCTTAGTCATGAAGTGCTCTATTCCGTCGAGTTCGAACAGGCGGCATTCACTCGTCTCGATTCCCGCAGCCCTTGCCTTCTGCATGATTTCGTATTCGCATCGTCCCCTGTACGGATATTCCGGAGGAGTGAACTTGACGATCCAATGCTCGAACCCGTCCGGCAGCCCCCTGTCCCCGGCAAGGAACTGATCCGTCTCCCGGTTCCACCCGACAACGGCCTTGGCCTTTCCGCCACCGGCCGAAACGCCGACGCGCAGAATGCTCCGCAGAGCGTCGTTGCCGGACATCTTTTCCAAAGAGCCGTTGAGGACCTTCCTCGCTTCCTCCGTCAGTTCACGCATGTTCAGCGCCAACGGCTTGCCGCCGTGCGGATTGCGCTCGGGCTCATAGCAAAGCGCACCCATTCCGCGCGCCCCGATGTACGCAAGCCTGTCAAGCGCCGTTATGGAGTCCGCGTCAATGCCCTGTCTGCGAAGATGCTCGTTTATGAGCGTGCTGCCAAATCCATCCGGAAGCGAGTCGGCGAACACACCGGGGAGCCCCATGAACACGCCCGGTCCAAAGTCATTGAAAACATACGGCCCCGCACCGTTGGCGAGCGGCATCTTGAGGGGCGCGATTTCCAGCCCGCTTTTCAAGAATGCCGAGTCATACTCAAATGCGCAGCACCCCGCGGAGTAAGGCACAATCGCTCCGACCGTTCTGTTCCAAAGCGAAACCTTGATCGCCCTCACGGGAATGTATCTCGACGCCCTACCCATTCCTGCCGCCCTTTCTGACAGCGGACGCCCTCTGCCGCGGCATTCTGCTCTCTCGCTTGAGTATTTCCATCGGACTGATCATCGGCGGCGGCAGCGTGCGCAGCCAATCGGTCTTTCCCAATGTACGGCAAACTGCGAGAAACGACCGCAACGAAGTCCCCTCTCCAGACTCAAGATGCCTGTACGCACCAAAGGAAATGCCGCTTCGTTCGGCAACAGTCTCCTGTGACAAATTACGCTGAAGGCGAAGTCTGCGAATCGAATCGCCGACCTCCTCCATCATTCTGGCTACTACATAATCTCTCATAACCTACACTTTTATGACAATCAACGGCGTATATTGTACTCAATTATCATAATTATGTCAATAGCGCCCAGAAAATCAGAATTAATTTATTCCCGGCGCTGCGCATTTGCCGCAGGTTCAGGCGGTCTTCAGCACATCGGCGACGGGCTTGCGCGGGGGCTTGATGGGCTTTACCGCGGCTTTGCCGACGGCGATGATGGACATGAGAGTCTCTCCGGCGGGGATGCCGAGGATCGCCTTGACCTTGGCGGTGTCGCGAATTCCCATGATTAGGGTGTCCCAGCCGCGATTCTTCGCCGCGAGGATGAAGTACGACGAAGCGAGGCCGCAGTCGTAGGCGCCCCACATGTCGCCGAGGTCGTCGGCGGGATCGCTTCCCATGAAGCCGCTTTCGCCCGGCACGAACGTCACCGCGACGAGCGCGGCGGCGTCCGCGGAGTTCGCCGCGTTGAAGGTGGGGAGCGCCTCTTTCCACATCCGCGCCTTCGCCTCGTCTCCGATTGCCGCATAGTAGCGCGTCGTCTCGCTGTTCTTCCAGCTCGGCGCGTTGAGCGCGTCCGCGACGATCTTCTCCATCTCGTCCTTCGACATCGCGCTTTTCGCATACCTGCGCACACTCCTGCGCACCTCGATCAGTTCGTTGAATTCCATGCCGTCGCCCTCCTTCTTTGATTTGTTGTTTTCGCCTGCGCCGTCCCAGCACCCCGCCGCCGCCAGTACTGCGGCCGCAGACGCGCCTTCCATGAAGCGCCTCCGTGTCACATATTTCTTTTCCATGGAAACATTATACCACATCCCCGCGATGCGGTGGGCCGACATCAGAGGTCAACAGTGTCAGCTTATTGATACAGCTCTATTGATACAGTAACTCATGCTAGCTTTTACTCCTGCCTCTACGCGGCGCATCAGCGCAACCGCGCGGTCCTTCTCCTCGTCGTCAAGGAAGAACGCCCGGTGCGCAAGCCGGCTGACAAGGTGATAGCACCGATTTGGAAGATTTATCCTGCACCGTCTCATGCCGAACAGTATATCACAAACTCCCGCTACTGTGGTAATTTACTGTGGTAATCAAGTCTTGTCGGCTCCACGCGGCGGATTTGCCGCGGGGAAGCGGGCGCCTCGGAGATGCGCCCCTACCAAAGCTGCGCATATCCCCCTGCTGAAGGCAGCCCGAAGGGGCGGCTACGCGGGGTGCGGATGTGGCGCGGACAAGGTTAAGCGAGCTGACGAGACGTCGGCGAGCGCAGAAACTACGAAGAAAAACGCGCCTTATGGAAGGTGAGGCAAGGGACGAGGGGTCGAGTGCCGAACTGAGCGACATGCGGCGACGCGGTTCGTCGGATGCGCGGTGAAGTGGCGGGTCGGATTAGGGGCAGCCAGAGTCGGTTAGGGACAGAGTAGCGTCGGCGTAGCATCGCATAGAGTTATGGCGCAGGAGCGGAGGGGGTGTTTCGGCGCAATGCGATCAGCAGAGAGAGTCCTGTGCATCAGCGACAAGTCGGGGGCTTGGAGCCGACTGTCGCACGAGAGCACGTTTGCGGGCCCGACGTGATTTCGACCGCCACGGTAAATGGCGCGCGTGAAGGCGC
>CADCGZ010000078.1 GCA_902801025.1 uncultured bacterium
CGACCGAAGGTCGCTTCGCGTGGCGAAGTCGCTAGAGGTCTGCGCCCTAGCGGGGGTGCGACGTCCCTAATCGACCCTATCATTCTCTGCTCATCCCGAGACTCCAACTGCCGCTTCAACCATTTCCCAACCCCGATATGGACGGAATCAACCGCCACTCAACCACAACAATTCCCCAGCCACGACTCAACCTCGTCCCAACCACGACCCAACGCCACAAGATGGATATCTCCGCAGTAGACGGCAAATGTGCCGCGATTGTGCATATCCGCCGCGAAATAGTGTATAATACTGGGCCATGAAGGTTCTTGTCGTAGAAGATGATATTGAGCACATGAGGATTGTGCGGCGCGGGCTGGACGAAGCGGGCTTTGTCTGCGCTGTCGCCAAGACCGGTGCAGAGGGCCGAGACATGCTCGCAAACGGGGGATACGATGTTGCGATTCTCGACAGAATGTTGCCTGACGTCGACGGCCTGGACGTGTTGCGGGAAATTCGCGGAAGGGGAATCTCGACGCCCGTCATTATCCTTAGTGCGCTCGGCTCTACTGACGAGCGCGTAAGGGGTCTGTCAGCTGGCGCCGACGATTACCTCCCAAAGCCGTTTTCAATAGATGAGCTCGTTGCGCGCATATACGTCGTCACTCGCAGGGTCTCCCGCGCCGACGACGAGAAGCTTGTGTTCAAGGACATTTCGCTCGACATGAAGAACCGCGTCGTGCATAGGAACGGAAGACTGATCGACCTCACGGGGCTTGAGTACAAGTTGCTCGAGCTCTTCATGCTCAATCCAGGGCGGAAGATGTCGGCCGGCTTCATACTCGACAAGGTATGGGACTTCGACAGCGCCAAGACGAACGTCGTCGAGGCCAAGATATACGCGATCAGAAAAAAGCTAAATGGCCCTGGCGAAGAGGACAGGATCGTCAACAGGAGAGGTCTTGGGTATGCGCTTCAGTAGGATGTCCGCAGTTAGCAGGGCCGTGCAGTCGGCTGGCATCCCGCTGCTTGTCGTCTCAATGGTAGTCACCACGGCGATCGCCGGGATACCGGGGTACTTTATTCTCGCCGACGCGCTTGGCCCAGAGCGCTCGAATGAGGCGTTGCGCGTCTACGCCGTCATCGCGCTCTGCACGGCTGTTGCCGAGGGGGTCGCCTTGGCCTTCGGCATCTTCATCTTCTGGCGTCTCTCGCGCCGCATTAAGACGCTGAACGACGAAATCCGATTGCTCGTCAGGAATGTGCTCCACGACATTCGTACGCCAATCTCGCATATAAGCAACGCGGCCCAGCGCATACTTGGCGGAGACGGCTGCGCCGAAGACGCTGCTGCGGACATTTCGGAATCATGTTCGCGCATCCTCTCCATCGTCAATGCAAATGTCGAAATTACGAACAACTACGCGCGAGTTGCCGAGCTTCCGCCTGGCGAGGAGGATTTCTCTGCCGTAGTTGCCGAGGCGGTCGAACTGTTTTCGGCAGTTGCGGACATGAAGGGGGTTTCTCTGTCGTTGGAAACTCCTTCGTCGCCAGTTGTCCTGGCAGCTCACCGGCACAAGCTCCAGCAGCTTGCTGGGAATCTCATTGACAATGCGATCAAGTTCACACCGTCTGGCGGGAATGTGACGGTCTCGCTTTCGGAGACGCGTGATAGCGTCATATTTAAAGTGACGGATAGTGGCGTCGGGATAGCGAAGAGTGATCTTCCGAAGATATACGACAGGTTCTTCAGGGCGGAGCGCAGCCGTGACACTCCCGGATCTGGGCTCGGGCTCTCGCTCGTCCGCGCCATAGTGACTTTTTACGACGGTGATATTGACTGCAAATCAAAGCCCGATAGCGGCACTGTTTTTGCCGTGACGATCCCGAAGCGAAAGTGACGGGCGTTGCAGAAGTTTACGAAATCGTAAACTAAAAGTTGGACATTCCTCTCGGGGAATGTGTTACACTTAATTCACAGGTAGAACTAAGATAAAGTTGGATCTGTGGAGAGGTAACAAATATGGGAAGTCGCACTATTAGAGTGTCGGCGGGCCTTGCGCTCGCAGTGTTCTTGCTTACGCACATTGCGCTCGCCGACGATGCCGTTGGTCTGGTGCGCGTAGACGCCGGGACAAACGGAGTCGTCGAAACCGAGATGCCGTTCTCGCCCATCGGCGATTCCGGGCCGCTCGGCTATGTCTCAGGCGCGTTCCTCGGCGACGGAGGCGAGTTTTCCGACCAGCTCTTCCGATATGACGCATCGACTGGCGAGACGACAAACGCAGTGTGGTCCGCAAGTGCGTGGCTTGACCCGTTTACGTGGCTTCCCTCCTTCATGCAGGCATTTCCAGGCGACTCGCTGTCCCTGCTTAGGGCCGATAGCGAGCCGTTCTCGTTCTGTCTTTTTGGTCGCGCCAGCGGTATCGCATATAGGACAGGCGCACCTCGCTTCCGCTCGATGGCCGTTGACCCTGCGGGCGAGTTCGCCGATTTCTCAGTGTTTACTCGCGGACTCACTACGGATTTGTTCCTCTCGGACTTCGCGACCAACCACGGCGACGCCTCGTCATGGTTCCATGTCGGGCGCTATCCGGGGCATTCCATCCTGTTCGACTGGCGCGATGCCGCGCTCCCGACGTCCGGCGGCCGCGTCTACCTCGCGGCGGATGCGACGCGGGACTCAGATGGGGATGGACTTCCAGACGAGATGGAGAGACGCGTCTACGGGACTTCGCCATATCTCGCCGACACCGACGGAGATGGAGTCTCCGACTCCCTCGAGCTCGCGTGGGGTTCCGATCCACTCGTGGCCGGCGCTATGCCTCCAATGTCCCTGTTTTCCGAGCCTTTCGAGCCGCCGGTCGTGGTTGCAGGTCCCATTGACGGCCAGAACGGATGGGCGGCTGGTGAGCGTCCTGCATCTGCGGTGGCCCAGGGCGAGGTCGTCTATGAAGGAAGCGGCGCTCTCGAGCTGAACGGAGGGACGGCCGCCCATTCCGTTACGTGCTCCGCGCAGGTCGTGTGGGTTGACCAGCGCGTCCATTCCGAATGCGGCGTCACCGAGGCGGACATCCCGCAGGACGTCACCGCGTTCTTCTATTTCGACGTCGCCGGCCACCCCGTGATGTCCGACGGCATGTCGCTTTTCACCAACCTCGCCCATTCCGTCGTCGGCTGGCGGCGCTGGACCCGCTGCACGATGAAATTCGACTACGCGTCGCGCACGTGGGACATGTACGTCGACGGCGTGATTGTCGGCGAAGGGCTTTCCATGTGCGGCGATGCGACCGTGTTCAACTCCATAGAGATGAGCGGCGCAGGCGTCGCCGACAACCTGCGCGTTACCACGGATCGTCCTCTCGGCCTTTCCTCCGACGGCGACGAGCTTCCCGACGAGTGGGAGGTCGGGCATTTCGGCGACCTCTCGCACGACGGCACTGCGGACTCCGACGGCGACGGCATGTCGGACTTGGTCGAGTTCCACGCGGGGACCGACCCCCTTGCCCACAACGGCGACACGGACGGCGATGGACTCCCCGACTGGTGGGAGGCGGCGAACGGGCTGAACCCCCTCGGGACGAACGACTTCGCGCGCGCCGCGTTCCGCGAGACGTTCGAGGAACCCGCCGTCGAGCCGGGCGACATCGCGGGGCAGAACGGATGGATGTCTTCCCGCTCCGGTGCTGCGGAGGTGCAGAGCCGCGTAGTCCGTTCAGGGAGCGCGGCGCTCTCGATAAAAGGCGGCCAGGCGGAGGACAACGAGGACGTGCAGGTCTCGCATTCGTCGGCGAGCCATGCCGACATAGTCTGGATGGACATCTGGCAGACGGTGTCCAGCGGCTGCGACTTGGTTGACCCTCCCGCCGACGCCTTTGCGGTCATCGCGTTCGACGGCGGCGGGCATCCGGTCCTCTCCGACGGCGACGGATTCGTCACGAACCTTGCCGTCTGCGTGGAGGACGACGCCCGCTGGACGCGGTGTACATGCAGATATGACTTTCCGAACCGCAAGTGGGACTTCTACCTCGATGGAGTCCTCGTCTCCCCGGGGCTTTCGATGCGCGGGACTACGGCCTCGATACACTCCTTCGACTTGTACGGAGGGTCGGGGTGCGTCGACGACATATACGTCGGCATCGCGCGTCCGGAAGGCCTTTCCTCCGACGGCGACATGCTGCCCGACGAGTGGGAGTGGCGAAACCTCGGCTCGCTCGGGCGCGACGGCACAGGGGACCTCGACGGTGACGGACTTTCGGACTTCGGCGAATATGCTGCGGGCACGAATCCCGCTTCCGCCGACACTGACGGCGACGGACTTCCCGACGCATGGGAAATCGCCAACGGCCTCGATCCACTCGACGTCTCCGACGCAGTTCTCGACAGCGACGGCGACGGATATCCGAATTTCGTTGAATACCTGCATGGATGCAATCCAAGCATATTTGACGATTTCATTCCGCTTGGCTATGAGCAGGGGCTTGAGGTTGCGTATTATGCGTTTGGCAGTGCGCTCACTTTGATGCCTGACGTGACAGGCTTGACTCCTGCTGCAGTATGCGTCTGGGACATAGTTGACCAGGCGTCGACTAGTGTGGCGTGGAGCACTGCGCCCGCCGGTCTCGCCGATCGCTATGCCGCCGTTTTGGAAGGAGCGATATGTGTTCCTGCGCCAGGTCGATACAAGATTACATTGGAGTCGGACGACGGTTCTCGTCTATGGATAGACGGAACTCTGGTTCTTGACCACGGAACCGCGCATTCGATGACATCCAAGTCGGCTGCATTCCCATTGTCGGAAGGGATGCACGACATGCGTATTGATTATTTCGAGAATGCGGGCAACGCTGGCCTCAGGCTGCTCTGGGCCAAGGATGGTGGAGCGAACGAGGTCGTTCCGGAATGTTGCCTTTTCAGGCATTCAAATGCCGAACAGCTCGACTCCGACGGCGACGGCATGCCCGACTGGTGGGAGATGAAGCATGGGCTTGACGCTTCGGACGCCACAGACGCCTCACTCGATCCAGATGGCGACGGGCTGTCGAACCTGGAAGAGTTCCAGCAAGGCACCGATCCGCATTCTTCTGATTCCGACGGCGACAGCATGCCCGACTGGTGGGAGGTTGCGAATGGGACGATTCCCTTCCTGTCTGACGCCATTGAAGACCCAGACGGCGATGGGCTCGCCAACATCGAGGAGTTTTTGTCGGGATCGACGCCAATGGCAATCGACACTGACGGCGACGGGCTTACGGATTACGAGGAAAGGTCACAGCTTGGCACGGATCCTACGGTGGCCGACTCGATTTCGGCTGGGGCGGCGGTGACGACGACTCAGTCGGGGCGGTCCTTCATGTTCGATGTTTCAAGCCCGCAGTCCTTCGCCGTATCGGCGGGGCTTCTTCATGAATGGCGGGACTATGCGAAGAACAAACGTCCGAAGCCGGCGTCCAATAGGGTGGTGTTCAGGATTGACGGACACTTTGTCGCTTACAAGGACGTACCGTTCGATTGCTCTAACATCGTCTATGCCGTTTTCTATACTCCGGTCCTTCCCGTGGGGGAACATGAGATTGCCGTCGAGTGGTGCAACCCTGACTTTAGGGCCCGCGCCGACCTCGTGGCATTGTCCGTAAACGAAATCTCGGGAGTCGATTTTGAAGAAGTGGTACGCTGTAGGAACTCGGCCCCTGGAGAAACGTTGTCTTCCCGCGTCTCTCCGGCTTTTGTTGAAGGCTCGTCCCGTTTTCCGTGGCTAGTCTCTGCCGGCGAGGTCGCCGTGCGGCCTTCCGCGGCAGAGTCGTGGTATGCTGACGTTCCCCTGTCGCCGGATTCGGCGACGACTGTGCCTATATGTTTTGAGGGCCTTGTCTCGACGAATGTGACGGTGGTGTGGGAAGCTACGGATCTATTTGCCGAGACCGACCCCATAGTTCTGAGAAGCGGATCTAGCCTGTTGCTTGCCGGTTGTCCTGCGGGCGCACAGGGCGGAACGGTCGTCGTTTTCACCAACGGCGCATTTGCCTGCTCGTACGCGGCTGGGGCGTCTGCGGCGCTTGAGTTTGCCGCTGCCGGCAATTGGCGTGTTCGTGCGGTCTGGACGCCAGAAGGCGGGGCTGGCGAAACACAGGAGTCTGGCAATGTAGTCGTCAAGTGCATTGGCGGGAGATTCCCCGCGCTTCCGCCGGCGTGCCAGGTGGGCAGGGCGCGTACATGGTCATGTCCTGGGCTTTCCACTAACTTGTTCTATGATACGGACGCATATACGCATCTGACGATGTCGGCGTCTGGAACGGCTACTTTGCTTGTGGGCGATACACGTGGTGAACGGCTCGTCGCCGCCCGCATCTTCGAGGGCGGGCCAGTCCTTGACGTAGCGAAGGTTGATCCAATGTGGGCGGTCGATTCATTCGGAAATGTCTCCTACCTCGCTGAATCCGCCGCAGACCACGACAGGTGCCGATGCTATATGCGCCAGTATGGGGCGTCAGAGTCGGTGAGGTTCCGCATAAGGTCCTATACGTCCTCTGTCCTCTTGGACGACTATACGACAGAACGGTGGATCACTCCTGCCTCGTTTGACCGTGACGGGATTGCGTGGTTCGAGCTCGTCAAGACAAAGAGCATGGCGGCGGCGTGCCATACAGTAGTCATATACCAGGGCAATGTCTGCATTGGCGAGGCCGTATACGGCAACGGCACGCTCCCGGAGGAGCTGAGATGATTGCGTCAGCCAGAAAGTTCGTGACGGCTGCGGCCTTGTGCGTATGCGCACTCGTCTCTTTCGCAGGGCCAAGACTTCGTTTCACTCAGGAAGAGTGCAATTTTGGAGACCTCGGCCCCGTGGAGACGTCTGAGCGGACAATTGAGGTCAGGAATACGGGGCCTGTGCCGGTTCGCATCGTGCGTGTCCGCACATGCTGCGGCGCCAAGGCGTCCATGTCAATGTATGAAATCCCGCCTTCCTCAACGGCGGAGCTGCATGTCTCCGTCACGACAGGGGTAAGGCCGGGACCTTTTCGCAAAACCGTTACTGTCATCTCTGACGACCCTGGGAGACCTATGTTCTCGCTTGCGCTCGTTGGAAATGTTCGCGAGACCAGCCCAATGGTGGTGGGAGACGAAGTGGAACTTGCCGATGTTCAGGCTGTCGCCTCGCCTGGTGGCCGATCTAAGCCGGCGCCTCGTGGCGCTCGTCTATCGCTGACCGTGGCGGCGGTGCTTGTTTCTGGAATCGTCGACGGATTCAACCCGTGTTCTTTCGCCATAATGATCTCGCTTGCCGGGATTCTCGCCATAGGCGGCCGTCGGCGCCGAGCGAGGATACTCGGAGGCCTTTCGTTCTGCGCGGGCACGTTCGTCACATACATGCTAATGGGGTTCGGGCTCCTTCGTGCCATCAGCGCTCTTGAAGGCGTCCGCCTTGTTCACGACATTGTGATGGTGCTTCTTGCGTTGTCCCTTTTCCTGCTTTCGTTTATAAGCTTCCGTGACGCGTTCCGCTTTCGCAGGATACCCGTCTTTTCCGTCGTGACGCTGAAGCTTCCCGAAGGCGTGAAGAATCTGATCAGAAGAATAGCCATGTCCAGCTGGAGCGGCACCGCCGTCGTCTTTGCCGGTTTCGGGTGTGCTTTTCTCGTGACTCTCCTTGATGCGCTCTGCACCGGGCAAGTCTATGTGCCGGTTCTTGTCATTCTTGCCAAGGAATCCGCATCGGCCCGTGCAGTCGCGCTTCTCGTCTTGTATAACCTCGCGTTCATAGCTCCTCTCGTCGGAGTATTCGTCGTTGCGTCCAAGACGACAGATGCGTTCCAGATGGCGAAATGGTCTTCCCGTAACGTCATACCCGCCAAGATAGCGCTTGGGCTTGTCTTCGCATTTCTTGGCTGGATGCTGTGGCCAAAGTCCGACGATGTTGCGACCGGCGTTCCAGACCAGCCACCGGAGGTGCAACTTTCAGCGCCAGACGATTCGACTCCCTTGGCCGGTCGAGACGTTGAAACCGTCACGCAACCGGAGTCGAAGAAGCTGTCCACTGCGGAGCTGGCCGAAGGGAACGAGCGCCTTGAGGCGCTTCTTCACGAGTCGACGATGGATCCGTCTTTCCCTGGTTTTCTTGCGTCTGTCGTCTTGGACAAGGCCCGCGACGAGCAATGGCGCAACCACTGCCTCCAGTATGTGCCCGACTGCATGCTAAGGCTTGATGCAGGTTCCGCCAATTACGATCTCCTTTCTTCGGTGTTGTCGCGTACGATAACCGAGCGCTCGTCCGTTCTCGCGGGAACGGCGCTCCTTGGATACGTCCGTCTCTCGGAACAGACGGGGAGCCCGACTGCTGACGAAATAGGCGACATGGCCTTCGCGATCGCTTCTGATGCGTCGTCTTCGCCGGAAAACATAGTCACGGCGCTTCGCGTCGGCGCGGAGCGCAATGTCGCCGCAATGCTTCCCGCCGCGAGGTACTGGTCGCGCAGTGGCGGCGGCGAATTCGTCCGCTGCGTTGCGATATCAGTCGTGCGCGATCTGGGAAATGCGGACGACATTGCGTTTCTTCGCTCGCTCGTCCCCGCAAGGTCGAAGTCCGAGGAGCGTGCGATTAACATGGCGATAAAGGCATTGGAGGTTCGCTGATGAGCATGACGCGCACATTGTCGCTGGTCGCCCTTGCGGCGCTTTTCGTCCTCGCCGCGATTGCGGCGAGCAACCCGACGGTTGAGCCGCCGGAGTGCGAGGGGACGGAGGTGGAGACGTGCGAGGTCGACGGACCGTCTGCGGGCTCTGTTGCCGCGACCGCCGACTGCACGAACTTGGAGCCGAAAACGCTTTCGGACGAGACGAAGAACCTCGCTGCGCAGGTCTCGTGGGAGGTCGTGTCCTCGAACGCCAGCGGCGTCGTGAGGAACTCCGGCTCAGGAGCGGAGGTGGAGATCCCGCGGATTAACGGCGCGTGCCGCGCCACGTGCACGTTCGAGGTGAGGGTCTCGCCGTCGGTCTGCGACCCGCCCGCGCCCGTCGTCCGCACCGCGGAGGCGGTGTTCGTCGACGACGTCAGGGTCGATGTAGGGACGCCGCCGCGCCTCTGCTGCGTCTCGACGGCCCACTCGCCGCACCTTTTCACGATGGAGGGCTGCGACTGCCCGGTCCTTCGGATCGACCCGCCAGGCGTGGCGACGATTGTCCGACAGGACTGCGAGGAAGCCCTTGTGCTCGGGATAGAAGCGCACGAAGACGCGACCGCTATTGCGGAGGCGCCGTGCGGGCTCGGCACGAACACCTTCGACATCGTTGATATAGGCCCGCTCGTGGTCTCCGGGCTCTGCGGATGCCTCTCGGCGTCGGACTCTACGCAGGACGACGCGGACGCCCCGGAGGTCGAGACGATGGACTTCGGCCCGAACGCGACGGGGTTCTCGATGTCGCTCTCCGTCGCGCCCTCGAAGTGGGCGACGGATGCGCGCTGGTATGTGGGGCGGGATGGCTGGATGCCGGCGGCAGGCAACTTCGCGGACGGGGAGCAGCAGACGTTCTCCGAGTCCGTCGGCAAGTACCCCGCGACGTTCGACGCCTGGTTCGACTGCGAGCCGGACGGCGTCCGAGCCTCGGACGAGCCGAAGCGCCGGGTGACGGGGACGATTGCACGGCTCGGGACGCTGAAAGTCGAAAGGGAGACCAAGGCGGAAGGGGAGCAGGGCCCCACGAACCGGTGCGAAGAGTCTTTCGCCCCGGGCGAGTTCGCCGTTTTTGCGAACCTCGATGTGCTTCCCGTCGGACGCGAGCACACGCTCAAGGTTGTCGGCACAATGCCGCGCTACAAGGACAAGTCGATGACCATCCCGCTGGGGCCGGTTCCCGGCAGCGGAAATTCATGGAGACTCAAGATTCCCGAAGACTGCGCGGACGGGCTTTTCTGGGTTGAGCTTGAGGACCCGCTCCACTCGTGCACTTCGATAGTGAAGCGCCTCTGCGTCCAGGCGTGCCTTTGCATGTCCTGCGACGAATTCGCGAAGGAAGTCCTTGAAAAC
>CADCGZ010000079.1 GCA_902801025.1 uncultured bacterium
GATGACGGCGATCGAGATGCCGAAGCTTGCAGAGCCCTTCATCCAGCGCCGCGCTCTCAGACATTTCGAGAAGGGGCGCGTCGTAATATTCGGCGGCGGTACCGGCAACCCGTATTTCTCGACCGACTCGGCGGCCGCGCTCAAAGCGAGCGAGATTGGCGCGGACGCGCTTCTCAAGGCGACGAAGGTCGACGGCATCTACACCGCCGACCCGAAGAAGGACCCGACAGCGAAGAAGTACGGTTCTCTTAAGTACGAGACGGCGCTCGAGAAGCGGCTAAAGGTCATGGACTCGGCGGCTTTCGCGCTTTGCATGGACAACAACATACCGATTGTCGTGTTCGACTTCTTCGACCCCAAGGCGCTCGAGGGTGTCGTTCGCGGGAAGACGATAGGCACGGTCGTGAGTTGAAGAGTTGAAAAGTTGAAGAGTTGAAGAGTTGAAAATTTGAAAGTATAAAGTTCAAGATAGAAAAAGACTGGAGTTAAAAAAGATGGAAACGGTACAGGAAGTTTTGAACGACGCGACAACGAAGATCGGCAAGAGCTTCGACACGCTCAAGTCGCAGTTCGCGGGTCTCAGGACTGGCAAGGCCAGCCCCGCGATGGTCGACCAGATCAAGCCACGCCCGAGCCCCGCCAGATCAAGATCGCCCCGTTCGACCCGACGGTTCTTGATGCGATGAACAAGGCGATTCTCGCTGCCAACATCGGTGTCACTCCCCAGACCGACGGCAAGGTCCTCAGGATCACGGTCCCCGAGCTCAACGAGGAGCGCCGCAAGGAGATCGTCAAGGTTGCGAAGACCCAGGCCGAGGCACAGAAGGTCGCCATGCGCAACGTCCGCCGCGACGCGAACGACGCCGTCAAGAAGCTCGAGAAGGACAAGAAGATTTCCGAGGACGACATGAAGCAGGGGCTCGACAAGATCCAGAAGGCGACCGACGACGGCATCGCCAAGATTGACGCCGAACTCAAGGCCAAGGAAGCCGAAGTAATGGCGGTTTGACATTTAGGAGGTTAAGATGGCAGACGACAACATGAAGCCCGTAGCCGGTTCGGTGCCGCCGCCCGCGAATCCAATCGCGAAGCCGCGCGCATCCACGCTTAAGCTCAAGCCGGTAATAAGAAAGCCGACCATCGGCGGCGCCACTGGCCTTCCCAAGCCCGGCCTTCGCCCTGGGATGAAGCTCCCGACGCAGGTCCCTGCCGCCAAGAGCGAGCCGGCAGTCGCGGCACCTGCTGCCGAGCAGCAGCCAGGCGCGCTGGAGCAGCTCAAGACCGTCACCCAGAAGCTAAAGGGCGTCACCCAGGAGATTCCCCAGCAGGCGATTCTCCGTAAGACCGGCATAATCGCCGATCAGGACCTCACCGAAGCCCAGAAGCAGGCGTCCAAGTCGAGGACAGCGCGTATTTCGCTCTCCGACGCGCTTGGCGTCGCGCCCGTGCAGAACGAGGCGGCGCCAATCAAGACAATCCGCATCAAGCGTCCCGACGCGATTGCGAAGCCGCCGACGGCAGCTCCTTCGCCCGCCGCTCCTGCGGCTCCTGCCCCTGCGGCCGAGGCGCCTGCAGAGCCGGCGTCCTCCTCCGCCGCTACGATTACCCAGCGCAAGACGCTCAAGATCGCCCGTCCTGGCGCGGTCCGTCCTTCCGGCAAGTTTGGCATCAAGAAGCCGGGTGCGACCGCTCCTGCGGCTCCCGCCGCTCCTGCCGCTAATGGCGCGCCAGCTGAAGGCGGAGACGTGGCCGACATCCCGGACATTCCCGATATGCCCGCGAACGCCGCTCCTGCGGCCCCTGCCGCGGCACCGGTGCCGGCGAACGCCGTCCCCTCGCTTTCCAAGGGCGCGACGATTACGGGAATAATCTTCCAGCTCGCCGCATGCGTCGTTATAGGCGCACTTGCGTATTTCCTCTACCTTGACGCCAAGCTGCCTCTTTTTTGCGGCGGTTGTGGTTGGGGTCAGTGAGGCGCTTCATCGCCATAGCAAGGACGACGGCTCTCGAGATTCTCGCGGAGCCGTTGTCGCTTCTCGTACTGTCGGCGTCGCTTGCGCTCGCCGTCCTCGCCCCTGCGTTTCACTACCACCAGTTCGGCGAGCCCTCGCGCATGGCGCGCGACGCAGGGCTTTCCGCGCTTTTCGTCGGCGGTCTAATGTTTGCAATCGTTGGCGCTGTGCGGTCGGTGCGTCGCGAGTTCGAGAGTGGAACGGCCGCAGTCGCGCTTTCTCATCCCGTCACGCGTGCGCAGTTCCTCATGGCGAAGGCGTGCGGCACATACGCCGCGTTCTTGCTCTTCGCGTTCGTGCTCGGCTCCGTCACGGCGGTGATGGTGAACGGCTCCATGATCGGCGCCGCCGTTGCGAAGAAGACAGGCGACATTCCGAGGATATGGGGCGTGTCGTACGCCTGCGGTGTCGCAAGCTTCGTGCTTCCCTATGTCGTCGGGGCCTTGTTCAACCGTTTTTTCAGGTCCAGGTTCGCGCTTTCCGCGTTCATGACGGCGATTTGTATTGCGCTTGCGTCGCTCTTCTACCGTCCGTCCGCCTCGCTTTTGCGTCTTGTGCCGGCGGTCGTGCTCCTTTTGCTGCCGGCGGCGTTCTTCTCAATGGCAGCGACATCGGCGGCGGCATTGCTCAAGACGAACGCCGCGAGCGCCGTGTGCGCGTTGCTCGCCGCCGCCTTCCTTCCTTTCGCGGGCAACTACTGCCTTTCCAACGCGCTCGCTGGAGACGGGGTCATCCCCTGGGCTTATGTTGCGATGGCGGCGATAGCGGCTCTTCCCGCGATCGTTGCGGCTGCCGTCATCGGTTCTGTAGTCTCGCCGTCAAATAACACATAGCGCAACGACTTTCAACCTTTCAACTTTTCAACCTTTCAACCTTTCAACTTTTCAACTTCTAAAAAGGATACCCATGAAACAACCTTGCAGCATCAATGTCCGTTCCATTTCCGCGGCCTTCGCGGTCCTTTCGATTTTCGCAACGTTTGCGGTGCATGCCGCGAAGACGCCCGAGGAAGTGGCAAGGGAGAAGCACTATCCGGCACGCTACTGCTCTGGTGCCGAGACGCGCGAGGAAATAGCCGCGCTCATCGAGGAGCTTTGGCACAAGGAGTCGCCGGCCGATACAAAGATATGGCCCGAGGGCAAGATTCCCATGAAGGCGGGCGACGCCCCGATAAAGAACTGCGAGGACGAGCTTTGGCAACGCAACCTGGTCGTAACGGACGTAAACGATCCGTATTTCAGGTTTTTCCCCGCGCCCGGCGACGGGGCTAAGCCGGTCGTCGTGATTCTTCCCGGCGGCGGCTATGTCCGTCTCGGCCTCAACAAGGAGGGGTCAGAGATTGCGGAATGGCTCAATTCGCTCGGCTTCTCCGCCGCGGTACTTCTCTACCGTGCTCCCAACCAGCGCGATGCCGCGCTTTGCGACGTGCAGCGCACGATAGGGCTTCTGCGCCGTGACGCCGCGAAGTACTCTATCGACCCCGGCCGCGTCGGCGTCATCGGCTTTTCCGCTGGAGCGAACCTCACGGTGCGCGCCGCGACGAACTGGCGCAAGCGCCTCTATGCGCGTGTCGACGATGCCGATGATTTCTCGTGCCGTCCTGATTTCCAGATGCCGATATATCCGTGGGATCTTCGCACGAGAAAGGATTCGTCGACTCCGTGGAAGGGCTGCCGCACTATGGAGATCCGCCCCGAATACCCTGTTGACTCCGAGACTCCCCCTGCGTTTCTCGCGCAGTCGATCGACGATTTCTGCGACGTGAATACGACTGTCGCATACGACTGGCGCTTGCGGCAGGCGGGAGTCGATTCCACCGTGAAGATATACCCGAACGGCGGCCACGGCTACGGGCTCCGCCGTCTTGGCAACTCGGTCGACACTTGGTCGTCCGAGGCCGCGGAATGGCTCGGGCGGTTCGTCCGTCCCCAGAAAAGTGTTCTCTTTCTCGGAGACTCCATAACAGACGCCCATCACATCGGCTGCAAGAAGAACTATTGGGGGTTCCTCGCCGACCGCTATGGTTTCAAGCCGCTCGTCTACGGAATCAGCGGACATCAGTGGTGCGACATAGCGGGCCAGGCGAAGAGGTACAAGAGCGAGCATCAGGAGTGCCCCGATGTCATTTTCATCTTCGCCGGCACCAACGACTTCAACTCCGACACGCCCCTCGGCGAGTGGTATTCCGTTGCCGACGCGAAGGTGAACAAGAACGGGTGCGAGGTCGTCTTGAAGAAGCGCGAGTTCTCGTTTGATCGCGGCACCCTGCGCGGGCGCATCAACTCCGCCATGTCCTACGTCAAGGACGAGTTCCCTACAGCCCGCGTTGTCCTGCTCACGCCGATTCACCGTGGCTACGCTACGTTTGGCGCGAGCAACGTTCAGCCGAACGAGTTTTATGCCAATGCCCTCGGGCTTTTCATTGACGACTACGTAGCCGTTGTGAAGGAGGCGGGCAACGTGTGGGCGGCGAAGGTGGTCGATATTAACGCCGATTCAGGGCTCTATCCCGTGTCGCGTGCGCAGGATGCGTATATTAGCAATCCGGAGAGAGACCGTCTTCATCCGTCGTCCGCAGGCCACGAGCGCATCGCCGAGGCCATTTCGCTTGCCGTTGGCGACTTGCTGAAGTAAGTTGGCGGTGGTCGAAGGCTCCTCCTCGCGGAACCTCGGCGAATACGCTCGGCAGCGCTCGTTGGCGGCGGCCGAATGTGAGACCTACGCCCGACAGCGCTCGTTGGCGGCGTCCGAAGGCTCCTCCTCGTGGACCCTCGGCGAATACGCCGTATCCACTCGCTCGGACCTTCGCTCCGCCGCCAACTCCGTTCTCCAACTCCCACTCCTAACCCCTGACTCCTGACCCCTGACTCCTATCTCCACCTCCAACTTCAATTGCCTCTAATATGTGTAAACTTTGGCGAATTCGATGTGGCGTAGAGTGGCCTGTATTTGATATAATTACCTCATGAACGAAAATCAAACTTCTAAGATGTCCAACTTTCGCTGGGTCATCTGTGCGTTGCTGTTTTTTGCAACTACCGTAAACTACCTCGACCGACAGGTCCTCTCGCTCACGTGGAAGGACTTCATCTCGCCGGAGTTCAACTGGACCGACAACGACTACGGCACGATTACCGCGACGTTTTCGATCATCTACGCCTTGTGCAACCTCTTTGCCGGCAAGTTCATCGACAAGCTCGGGACGAAGAAGGGGTATCTGTGGGCGATCTTTATCTGGTCGCTCGGCGCGTGCCTCCACGCGGCGTGCGGCGTCGGCACTTCCGCGCTCAAGGCCGCCGGCTTCGTCGCCATGATGGGCATCACGGCGTCCGTATGGCTCTTCCTCGCGTGCCGCGCAGTTCTCGCGCTTGGCGAGGCGGGCAACTTCCCCGCGGCAATCAAGGTGACGGCAGAATACTTCCCGAAGAAGGACCGCGCGTTCGCGACCTCGATCTTCAACTCCGGCTCTTCCGTCGGCGCACTCGCCGCGCCTCTCACGATTCCGATTATCGCGAAATTCTGGGGCTGGGAAATGGCGTTCATCGTCATCGGTGCCCTTGGCTTTGTGTGGATGGGCTTCTGGATTTGGCTCTACAAGAAACCCGCCGAGAACCCGCGCGTCACGGCAGAGGAGCTCAAGTACATCGAGTCGGACGATGCAACGGACGGGGCCTCGGGCGGCCCCGCACCCTCGCCCGAGGAAAAGAAAATCTCTTATGGCAAGGCGTTTTCGCTTCGCCAGACGTGGTCGCTCGTCTTCGGCCGATTCCTCACCGACGGCGTGTGGTGGTTCTTCCTCTTCTGGACCCCTGGGTACTTCTCCGACCAGTTCGGCTACAAGAGCGACACCCTTGCGGGCATGGCGCTGATCTTCTCCCTCTACGCGATCGTCACTTTCGTCTCGATAGGGCTCTGCAAGATTCCGACGTACATGGTCGACAAGCGCGGCATGAACGCCTACGAGGGTCGCATGGTCGCGATGTTCATCTTCGCGTGCTTCCCGCTTCTCGCGCTCGGCGCACAGCCCCTCGGTGTGTTCGGCAGCTCCCTCGCGGTCAACGCTCAGAAATTCCTCGCCGCCATGGGTGTTGCGATCTTGATCGGCCTCGCTTGCGCTGGTCACCAGGCGTGGAGCGCGAACGTCTACTCCGTCGTCGGCGACATGTTCCCGAAGTCGACGATCGGTACCTTGACCGGCATCGCGCAGTTCGCGGCGGGCTGCGGCAGCTTCATGGTGAACAAGTGCGCGGGCAAGCTCTTTACATACGCGGCGGAACAGGGCGATGCGTTCGCGTTCTGCGGCTATACCGGGAAGCCCGCCGGATACATGATTCTCTTTAGCTATTGCGCCGTCGCCTACATTGTCGGCTGGTGCTTTATGAAGGGCCTCGTGCCGCACTACAAGAAGGTTGAGCTTTAAAGGAGAGAGCATGAAAGTCAAGAAAAACGCAAAATACGCCGTGGCATGCGTGTCTTCCATGGGGCTTCGCATAACCCCCGAAAACCGCATGGCGGTCCACAACTCGAATCGTTTCTACCTTCAGGCGACGAGTGCCGAGACGAATGTCCTCAACGTGACCAGCTCCCTCGGGCGCGAATGCCTTGTGCTGACGCGTTTCGTCGAGGGTTCGCCGATGGCGGCGTTCATCAAGGCGCAGCTGCGCTCGCGCAACATCGCGTACGTCGGGCCCGACGTGCCGCAGGGCGGGCCGTGGGGTTTCCGCCACCAGTTCAACATCGCAGACTCCGGCTTTGGCCTGCGCGCACCCCGCGTCTGGAACGACCGAGCCGGTGAAGTCGGCCGCACGCTTGACGCGAAGGACTACGACACGAAGAAGATTTTCGGCAAGGACGGGGTTCAGGTTCTGCACCTCTCCGGCCTCATCGCCGCAATGTCGCCCGAGACGACGAAGTGCTGCCTCAAGCTCGCCGCCGAAGCGAAGAAATACGGCGTACTGGTTAGCTTCGACCTGAACTACCGCGCGACGTTCTGGAAGGGTCGCGAGGCGGAACTTTCCAAGGCGTTCCACAAGATCGCTTCGGTCGCCGACATCCTCGTCGGAAACGAGGAGGATTTCCAGCTGTGTCTGGGATTCAAGGGGCCTGAGGCCGGCGGCAAGGACCTGAAGGGCAAGATCGACCGCTTCAAGGAGATGATACTCCAGGTGACGAAGAAGTATCCGAACGCGAAGATGTACGGCACGACGCTCCGTCAGGTCGTCGCGGCTGACGAACACCTCTGGGGCGCAATCGTCTACGCCGGCGGCAAGTTCTACGTCGAGGAGCCGCGCACGATCCAGGTGCTGGACCGCATCGGCGGCGGCGACGGCTTCACGGGCGGGCTCCTCTACGGCGTCGTCAACGGCTGGAGCGCCGAGAAGTGCCTCCAGTTCGGCTGGGCGTCCGGCGTGATGGCGGCGAGCTCGCTGAACGACTATGCGGAGCCCGCAGACGAGAAGCAGGTGTGGGACGTGTACGCGGGGAACGCGCGCGTCCAGCGCTGACAGGAAAAGGAGAGACATGAAAAAAGCAGACATCGGCTTGATCGGTCTCGCCGTGATGGGCGAGAACCTGATAATGAACATGGAGTCTAAGGGCTTCACCGTGGCGTGTTTTAACCGCACGACCTCGAAGGTCGACGCATTCGTCGAGGGTCGCGCCAAGGGCAAGAACATCATCGGCTGCCATTCCATCCAGGAGCTCGCCGACAGTCTGGAGAAGCCCCGCAAGGTCTTCTGCATGGTCAAGGCGGGTTCGGCGGTCGACGCGATGATCGAGGAGCTTCTGAAGGTCCTCGAGCCCGGCGATATCATAATCGACGGCGGCAACAGCCACTTCCCCGACACCATCCGGCGCACCAAGTACGTGGAGTCAAAAGGGCTCCTTTACGTCGGCACGGGGGTTTCCGGCGGCGAGGAAGGTGCGCTTAAGGGACCGTCGATGATGCCAGGCGGCTCGCCAGCCGCGTGGCCGTTCGTGAAGCCGATCTTCCAGGGAATCTGCGCGAAGGTCGAAGACGGCTCGCCGTGCTGCGACTGGGTCGGGGAGAACGGAGCCGGACACTTCGTCAAGATGGTTCACAACGGCATCGAGTACGGCGACATGCAGCTCATCTGCGAGAGCTACCAGCTCATGCGCGATCTCCTTGGGATGTCCGACGACGAGATGCACGAGGTCTTCAAGAAGTGGAACACAACCGAGCTCGACTCGTATCTCATCGAGATCACCCGCGACATCCTCGCGTTCAAAGACGAGGACGGCTCGCCCATCGTCGAGAAGATCCTCGATACGGCTGGGCAGAAGGGCACCGGCAAGTGGACTGGCATCGCTGCGCTTGACGAGGGCGTGCCGCTCACGCTCATAGGCGAGGCCGTGTTCGCACGGTGCCTGTCGGCGATGAAGGCCGACCGCGTGGAAGCCGCCAAGGCGTACGGCCGCAAGATTCCTGCGTTCACCGGCGACAAGGCGGAGTTCGTCGAGGCCATACGCCAGGCTCTCTACGCCTCTAAGATCGTGTCCTACGCGCAGGGATACACGCTGATGCGAACCGCTGCGAAGACGTACGGATGGAACCTCAACTACGGCGGCATCGCGCTCATGTGGCGCGGCGGCTGCATCATACGCTCGGTCTTTCTCGGCAAGATCAAGGAGGCGTACGACAAGAACCCGCAGCTTTCGAACCTGCTTCTTGATCCGTACTTCAAGGGGACGGTTGAGAAGCTCGTCCCGGCGTGGCGCAAGGTCGCGTCCGCGGCGCTCCAGTACGGCATCCCTGCGCCGACCATGACATCTGCGCTCAGCTACTTCGACGGCTACACGACCGAGCGCCTTCCGGCGAACCTCCTGCAGGCGCAGCGCGACTACTTCGGCGCGCACACGTACGAGCGCCTCGACAGGCCGCGCGGCGAGTTCTTCCACACGAACTGGACGGGACATGGCGGCAGTACTTCTGCCGCAACCTACAATGCATAAGCGAAGCGGACGCAACGAGGGAAGGCCCTGACTGCATGGAAGAGATACGCATCATCGCGCTCGACCTTGACGGCACGCTGCTAGATTCCGACAAGAATCTCCCTGCCGCCAACCGCGCCGCGCTTGAACGCGCGGCTGCGGCCGGCATACACGTCGTTCCCACGACGGGGAGGTTCTTCGGCATGATGCCGCAGGCCGTACGCGACCTTCCGTTCGTCCGCTACGCGATAACCATAAACGGGGCGCAGGTGTACGACCGCGAGACGCTACCGCGGCAACTGGGGGTGGATGACGGCGTCGCATCAAGACAAGGCCGAGGCGTATGCGACGAACGTCCACTACCTCAAGATGGTGCGCGAGTTCCGCAATCCCGTCCCCGACCTCAAGGCGCACCTCCGCAGCACGGCTGCAGACGGAGACGTCCAGAAGATCATGCTGTTCGCGAGGAAGGACGATCCGGAAGCGGCGGTGGCGACGCTTGACGCCGTGAGGCGAGCCATTGCCGAACGTTTTCCGGAAATTCGGGCCACGTCTTCGACGTGGAACAACATCGAGCTGAACATAGCCTCTGCTCACAAAGGAAACGCGCTCAGGCGTTTTGCGCAGCATCTTGGGCTCGGGCTCGAGAACTGCATGGCGTTCGGCGACGGCATGAACGACTTTACGATGGTGGAGGCGGCGGGCCTTGGAGTGGCGATGGAGAACGCCGATCCCGAGGTGTTTTCAAGATAGCCGAAGAGGGAAGCGTCATTTCCGACGAGGAGATTGCGAAGCTGCTGGAACAGGCACTCCGCGACTGGGAGTCGCGCAGGGGCGCGGTGAAGAACGCGCTCGTCATTCCGCCGGACTTCACGCGCTTCCACTCCAACGCCGGCTTCATAACTCAGGTGTTCTACCGGCTTCTGACGGCGAAAGGCGCGAACGTCGACGTCCTTCCGGCGCTCGGCACGCACGTGCCGGTGTCGGAGTCGCAGTGGAAGACGATGTTCGGCGACATCCCGTACGAGAAGATGCTCGTCCACAACTGGCGCACCGACGTAGTCCGCCTTGGCGAAGTGCCTGCGGCGGAGGTCGAGCGCATTTCCGGGGGGCTTTGGAAGGATCCGGTGTCCGTCGAGGTCAATCGCAGGCTGATGGACGAAAAGTACGACTTGATCGTCTCGCCAGGGCAGGTCGTCCCGCACGAGGTGATCGGAATGGCCAACCATGCGAAGAACATCTTCGTCGGCATAGGCGGCAGCGACATGATAAACAAGTCGCACATGATAGGCGCCGTGTGCGGGATGGAGAAGGCGATGGGACGCGATCACACGCCGGTCAGGCAGCTGTTCGACTATGCGTTCGACCACTACGTCTCGCACCGCCCGATTCTCTGGGTTCTGACCGTGAACACCGCCCCCGGCGGCAGGATTGCGAGCCACGGCCTCTTCATCGGCGAGGGGCGCAACTGCCTCACCGAGGCGGTGAAGCTCGCGCAGCAGCGCAACATCGACTACGTGGAGCACGGCCTGCGGAAGTGCGTCGTCTACCTCGACCCGTCCGAGTTCTCGTCTACCTGGCTTGGGAACAAGGCGATCTACCGCACGCGCATGGCGATGGCCGATGGCGGAGAGCTGATAATCCTTGCGCCGGGCGTCCACCAGTTCGGCGAAGACAAGACGGTCGACGGGCTTATCAGAAAGTACGGCTACCGTGGGCGCCTCCACACGCTCGAGGTGTTCAAACGCCCGGATGCGGATGACCTCCGCGCGAACATGGGCGCGGCCGCGCACCTTATCCACGGCTCGTCCGACGGCCGCTTCTCGATCACCTACTGTGTGAGGGAAATCTCCCGCGAGGAAGTGGAAGGTGTTGGCTTCAAGGCCGCCTCATACGACGAGATGTCCGCTAAGTACGATCCGGCGAAGCTGAAGTACGGCTACAATGTAGTGGACGGGGAGGAGATCTACTTCATCCCGAACCCCGCGCTCGGACTTTGGATCAACAGGGAGAAGTTCAATGAGCAGAAAGGAGAATGAGACAATGAGAAGTATTCTGTCCTTTGCCTTTGCCGCACTGTTCGCGGCACCGGCCATTTCCGCCGCGCGCCCAGTAGCGCAGTGGGACGTCGTTCCGCACCAGCGGCTGAAGGAGCCGTTCAAGGCGGGAGTGGTCGCGTTCTACGACAAGCCGTTCTATGTCGAATTCACCATAAACGGCAAGAAGGCCGCAAAGGTCGACAATCCCACACTCAACGACAGGACAAAGGTCGTCGAGCACTGGTTCACGATCGACCCCGCGTCGTTTGACATAGCGAAGCTAAAGGAAAACAAATTGGTCGTCGGCGCGAAGGCGGTTGCCGAGGACGGCACGAGCCACAAGCTCCCCGACCTCTTGCTCTACTGCGACAAGGACGGCAACCTCGGCTCCAAAAAGACGATATGGCTTGACCAGGCGGACGGAATCGACTACAACGAAGGCACAAAGGAGTCGCCTGTAAAGACGATGAAGCAGGCGGTGAAGCGTGCCGGCGACGGCGGGATGGTCTTTCTCTCCAAGCCGGGCGTGTACACTGCCGAGCGCATCGGCGGCGGCAATGACCGCAAGTACTGGACGACAATCATGCCGGCTCCAGGGCTCACGCGCAAGGACATCCGCATAAAGGGCGGTCGTACCGGTTGCGACAAGCTCAAGTTCAAGGACGTGCAGATCTTCTGCGACATCGAAGGCGGCCAGGGCTATGCACTTGCCGGCGTGGACGATAAGTCGAGCTGCTGGCTCGAGGACTGCATCGTCCGCAACAAGGGCGGCCGCGCCGTCGCGCGCACGTTCGTATTCGGCAACAGGCTTACGGGCTACGTGACCGGGGGTGCGACGACCGAGATGGCGAACGGGCCGTGCTGCAAGATCGTCCGCAACCACCTCATCAAGTCCATCTCCGCCGACGCCTTCTCCGCCGACGACTGTCTCGCAATCAACTGCAAGCTGATTGACGTCGAGGACTCCGGCGTGGTGGATGAGCCGGCTTTCCACCGGTCTCAGGGGTTGTATGGCGCATGGGTTCATGACGTGATCCTCGCCAACATCACGGCGACCGGGTGCGCGTGCAACGGCTTCATCGGTCTCAAGCTTCGCGACTCCGTCTTCTCGAACATCACGCTCGACACAATCGGCCCCGAGCGCCGATTCGTCTCGCGTTACGCGTGGGAGATGGAGAACGTCTGGTTCGACCGCGTGAAGGTCACGGGCCAGGAATGGATCTGGTTCAAGGCAGAAAACCACAACGGTGACTTTGCGCCGACGGACGTCCGCGTGACCGGCTGTTCGTTCGAGCTGCCCAAGCCCGAGGAAGAGTGACGCATATTTCGTGTCTTTCGTGGTTTAAAAATTTCGTGGTTTAAAATAACATACAAAAAGGAGAACAATGAGTTACAAGGAAGCGCAGAAGAAGTACGCCAAGATCGGCATCGACACCGAGAAGGCGATCAAGGACCTCGGCAAGATCGCTATCTCGCTGCACTGCTGGCAGGGCGACGACGTCGGCGGTTTCGAAACGACTGGCGGAGCGTCGGGCGGCATCCAGACGACCGGCAACTATCCCGGCAAGGCGAGGACTCCTCAGGAACTTATGAAGGACCTCGAGTTCGCGCTTGCGCTGATCCCCGGGCGTCACCGCGTCAACCTCCATGCCTGCTACGGAATCCACGAGGGCAAGGTGATCGACCGCGACAAGCTCAGCGAGAAGAACTTCGCGCCGTGGGTGAAGTGGGCGAAGAAGACGGGCGTCAAGCTCGACTTCAACCCGACGTTCTTCTCCCACCCCAAGGCAGCCGACGGGCTCACGCTCTCGAACCCCGACCCGAAGATCCGCAACTTCTGGATCAAGCACGGCATCCAGTGCCTCAAGATCGCCGAGTACTTCGCGAAGGAGCTCAAGAGCCCGTGCGGCATCAACTTCTGGATGCCCGACGGCTACAAGGACGAACCTTCCGACCGCCTTGGGCCGCGCAAGCGCATGGCCGACTCCCTGGACAAGATCTTCACGTACAAGTACAACAAGAAGGCCGTCATTCCGTTCCTTGAGTCGAAGCTCTTCGGCATCGGCGTCGAAAGCTACACCGTCTGCTCGCACGAATTCGTGATGGGCTATGCTATGAAGCAGAAGATCCTCGCGCTTCTCGACATGGGGCACTTCCACCTCTCCGAGTCGGTAGCCGACAAGATCAGCTCGTTCCTGATGACGTTCGGCAAGGTCGCGTTCCACATCTCGCGCCCGGTCAGGTGGGATTCCGACCACGTGATCCGCCAGAACGACGACCTCCGCGCGTGCGCGCAGGAAATCGTCAAGATGGGCCCGGAAAACTTCATCGTCGCGCTCGACTACTTCGACGCGTCGATCAACCGCGTCGCGGCGTGGGTGCTTGGCATGCGCAACATGCAGAAGGAGCTCCTTAAGGCGATGCTCGTCCCGTGGAGGGACCTGACGAAGCTTCAGGACACCGGCGCTCTTACAGCGCAGCTCGTTCTCCAGGAGGAGTACAAGAACTATCCCGTCGAGGAGGTCTGGGCCGAGTTCTGCAAGCGCAACGGAGTCGTCGCCGACGAATCTTGGTTCAAGCAAGTCGAGAAGTACGAGAAGGACGTTCTGCTCAAGCGGTAACGCCTGGAGGTAAATTGGGAAACTACCAGAATACACGGCACCACAAGGGCCCGCGCGAGCTGGTGACCGGCGGCGAGTGGATCTACGGGAGAAACCCCGTGGAAGAAGCTCTCGCCGCCGCTCGCCGCACCGCGTCCGAGATTGTCTTGCCGCCCGCGTTCCCCAACGAGGACGACCAGATCGCGCGCATTCGCGCCGAGGCGCAGTCGCGACGGCTGATGATCCGCACGATGGACCGCGACCAGCTCGACCGCCTGACGCGCTTTGGCCACCACCAGGGCGTCGCGCTAAAGACGACGGGCTATCCGTATGTCGGCATCGAGGACATAGTCCGCGACGTCGAAGAGGACGAAAACGCGCTTGTTCTCGTCCTTGACCATCTAGAGGACCCGCAGAACGTCGGCGCGATCCTCCGCACGGCCGCGGCAGTCGGCGCGACTGGCGTCGTGATTCCCGAAGACCGCGCGTGCGGCATTACGCCTGCGGCCGTCCGCGCTTCGGCTGGCGGCGCGGAGCACATAAAGGTCGCCCACGTCGTCAATCTGCCGCGTGCGATTGAAGAGCTAAAGGAGGCAGGTCTCTGGTTCACTGGGCTTGACTGGGGCGAGGACGCGAAGAACTACACGGACATCGACTTCAAGGGGCGCGTCGGCCTCGTCGTCGGTGCGGAGGGTAACGGCATCTCGCGTCTCGTGCGAGAGAAGTGCGACTTCATAGCCGTCCTGCCGATGCCCGGCGGATTCGAGTCTCTGAACGCGGCGACAGCCGCATCTGTCGCCATGTACGAAATCCTTAGGCAGAGGGGAAAATGATGTTGCGGCTTCTATCGGTGTTTTTTGTGCTTGCGGTGCTTGCGGGGTGCAAGTCATCTGAGTGTACCAAGGAAGAGACACCCTCAGATATCGTCGAACAGGTCAAGGGCGTCGAGGACAGAGAGCTCTACTGGTACCAGCGCGGGGTAGACGCCACCAGGGCGATATGGGACAAGTACCGGCTCTCCGATGATGTCGCGCTTCTTGCAGACGGCAAAGGCGGCGACGCTCCGTCGTTCGGCTTCTCGACTCAAGTCTTCTCGCTTCTTCTTGACAACGTGTCCACGTTTTGGCGCAAGGACCTTGCGGCAGAGGCCGTTGCCGCCTATTTCGGCGATTTCTCGTCTGTGTATCCCGACCGCTCGGCAAATGGCCGCAACGACGAGGTTCTGAAATGGGCAATCGTCTGTGTGCGCGCCTCGCGCACGACCGGCGACCAGAGGTATCTCGACGAGGCGCGGAACCTCTACGACTCGCTTTGGCTCAACCAGGTCGACAACGCCCTTGGCGGCGGCATGTGGCACAGGAGCGACGAGAAGACTTCGAAGAGCGCCTCGGCCAATTTCTGCGCCGTAGTTGCGGCACTCGGGCTCTACCATGCGACGCAGGACGTCAAGTATCTGCTGCAGGGCCGCAAGCTCTACAAGTGGACGGTCGAACGCATGTTTGACCCTGCGACTGGCGCGGTTTGCGAAGGGTTGTCCGCGGACGGCATCCGTTCGGACGCAGAATCTGCGGAGAATATCGGCTTCTTTGTCGGTGCGTCGATGCGGCTCTACAGGGCGACGGGAAGCACGATCTATCTCGTGAACGCGAAGAAGGCCGCCGACCGCCTGATAGGATCGTCGAGTTCCGTGCGTTGCGCTGGGAGCAGTGCAGAAGGGCTTTCAAACGGCGTTGCGATGCGGTATCTCTCGGAACTCGCCAGGCGCCCTGGATGCGAGAAGTACCGCGACTACATTCTCGCCAATGCCCGCTCCGCGTGGACTTCGCGCCGTCTTTCCGATGGTCTCAACGGCCCCGACTGGACGAAGCCGCCGCTCGGCGGAGAAACGATCGATCCGCATAATGCCGTTTCCGCGGCAATTCTCTACATGTCCGCCTCCCGCGCCTGTCGATAGCCGTTTCCTCGAAAATTTTTCAATCGTCCAGTTGCGATTGCCATTCCGGCGGTTTTTTGGTAAAATACCCAGACTTAAAGGCAAACAAGGAACTGCTGAATGGCGAAAGAAGAAGACCAGGCGATTGAAGTCACCGGGACGGTGACCAAGGTTCTGCCTGCAACAATGTACAAGGTGAAGCTCGAAAACGGGCACGAAGTGCTCGCGCACATCTCGGGGAAGATGCGCAAGTTTTTCATCAAGATCGCGATTGGCGACAAGGTCACCGTCGAGATCTCTCCCTACGACCTCGGGAAGGGCCGCATCACCTACCGCCACAAGGCATGACGCCTTTTCACGGATCTGTTTCAAACTAACACAAAAAAGGACAAACCATGTCAGGTCACAGCCACTGGGCGACAATCAAGCGCGCGAAAGGCGCGGCAGACGCGAAGAAGGGCAAAATCTTCTCGAAACTCGGCAAGGCGGCGCAGATGCCGAACGACAACATCGAGCGCGCGATCAAGAAGGGCACCGGCGAGCTCGAGTCGGCAGAAATGGTCGACTGCCAGTACGAGGGCATCAAGAACGGCACCGCGATCGTCGTCCACGTTCTCACCGACAACAAGAACCGCGCTGCGGCGGAAGTCGGCAGCGTGTTCAAGAAGAACGG
>CADCGZ010000080.1 GCA_902801025.1 uncultured bacterium
CGCTACATCCTGCAGCGCGTCAACACGACGATCTTCGACGTCGATCTCCTCAAGACGAACGTCGTCCGCGTGACGGAGTTCCTGAAGTCCAAGGGAGTGAAGTCGCTCGAAGTCGTCGGCTACGACAACCCGTGGCGAATCTACAAGTTCCTCGAGGGCTACACGTCGCGCGACGTCGTCTCAGAGCCTCACCAGGCGTACGACGTCGGCCGCGCGTTCGCGAAGTTCCAGAACGACCTCGCCGACATTCCGCCGCCGCGTCTCGAGGACATCATCCCGAAGTTCCACGACACGCCGAACCGCCTGAAGCAGCTCGACGATGCCGCCGCGAAGGACGTGAAGGGCCGGCTTGCGTCGGTCGCCGCCGAGATGGCGTTCGTCGACTCGTGGCGCAAGAACGCGAGCCGCATCGTCGACCTCATGGCGTCGGGCGAGATCCCCGAGCGCGTGACGCATAACGACACGAAGATCAACAACGTGATGATCGACGCGAACGGCGAGGCCGTCGTAATCGACCTCGATACGACGATGCCCGGCTCCGCGCTCTTCGACTTCGGCGACATGGTCAGGACTTCGACTGCTGCCGCCGCGGAGGACGAGGCGGACCTCTCGAAGGTGTTCGCGAAGCGCGAGTACTTCGAGGCGCTTGCGAAGGGCTACCTCGAGGGCGCGAAGTTCCTCAACGAAGCCGAGCGCGCGAACCTCGTGTTCTCCGGAAAGCTCGCGACGTTCGAGGTGGGAATCCGCTTCCTCGCCGACTACCTCGCGGGCGACGTGTACTTCCACACCAAGTACGACGACCACAACCTCGTCCGCGCGCGCAACCAGTTCCAGATGGTGCGCTCGCTCGAGGAGCAGACGACCGACTTCGAGGCGATAGTGAAGGGTCTTTCTTGAAACTGGAGATCCTACCGTCGCTTCTTGCGGCAGACCTCGGACGCCTCGCCGAAGAGACGAGGCGCGCCGAGGCGTCTGGCGCAGACGCCCTGCACATCGACATCATGGATCCGCACTTTGTGCCCAACATGAGCTTCGGTCCGTCGATCGTCGACTTCTGCAGGAAGACCTGCCCAACGTTCTACCGCAACGTCCATCTCATGATGTCGCGCCCAGACCTCTACATCGAGAAGTTCGCCGCCGCCGGCGCGCAGACGCTGCAGATTCACATCGAGGCGGACTGCGATCTCCATGTCGAGCTAAAGCGCATCAAGGCGCTTGGCGTGAAGCCCGCGATCGTGCTGAATCCCGAGACGGACGTCGAGATACTTCGTCCCTACCTTGGCGAGATCGAAGAAGCGCTCGTGATGACGGTGCATCCCGGCTACGGCGGGCAGAAGTTCATCGCCGAGTGTCTTCCGAAAATCACGTGGCTAAGGGAGCGCTGCCCTGATCTCGACATTATGATCGACGGCGGCGGAAACGCCGTGACGATTCCGCTCGCGGCGAAGGCGGGTGCAAACCAGTTCGTCGCCGGCTCCTACCTCTTCGGCAAAAGCGACATGCGCGCAGCAGTTGCCGACTTGAGATCAAGAATTAACCATGTAGAACGTGTAGAGCGTGCAGAAGTTCTACATGATCTACATGTTCTACACGGCTAAAATGAGTAAAAGAATTCTATTGGGTGTCACTGGTTCGATCGCCGCGTACAAGGCGGCGGAGCTCGTGCGGCTTTTTGTGAAGAACGGCGACGAAGTGCGCGTCGTGATGACTCCGGCGGCCTGCGAGTTCGTCTCTCCGCTCACCTTCCAGACGCTTTCCAGGAATCCCGTCTACGTCGAGGAGTTCAAGCGTCCCGCGGAGTGGCGTCCCGAGCACATATCGCTTGCCGACTGCGACCTCGCCGTTGTCGCTCCCGCAACCGCAAATACAATCGCCAAGCTGCGCTACGGCCTCGCCGACAACCTGCTTACATCGACTCTTCTCGCGACGCGCGCGCCAATCGCAATTGCGCCCGCGATGAACGACGGCATGTGGGAAAACGCGGTCACGCGTGAAAACATCGCCGCTCTCGAGAAGCGAGGCGTCAAGATTGTCGCGCCCGGATACGGAGAGCTCGCATGCGGAACGAGCGGCCTCGGTCGCATGGCCGAGCCAGAAGAGATTTTCAAGGCCGTGGAGTCGATCGCGTGAAATTCGACATTCTTGTTGTTACCGCCTCAAACGAGGCGCAGGCGCGCGGCTACCGTGCGATGGTCGCGCCGCTCGTCGGCTCGCTTGCAGAAAAAATCCTCGTCGTTCCCGATCCGGGCGGCAAGCGCGTCGGCTCGCTCGGCAGCACCGTCGGCGTCCTCAGGAAACTTGGCGACGTCTCGAAGAGGCGAGTCCTCATCTGCCATTCCGGCGGCGACTCGAAGCGCCTCCCCTCGTACGCGGCGATAGGCAAGGCGTTTGTTCCCGTGCCAGACAGTCGCGGCAAGACGGTTTCCCTTTTCGAGCGCATCGTCGCGAACATGGAGCAGCTTCGACTTCCGAAGAGCGGCGTTCTCGTAGTTTGCGGCGACGTCGCGCCAGAGTTTGATTTTGGCTCTTGTGATTTCTCGAAGAGCGGCGTTACCGGCGTCGCCTACTATGACTCGCCAGAAGAGGGTTCGCGCCATGGCGTCTATGTTCCGGGGAACGGGGAACGGGTTCGCGCGTTTCTCCAGAAGCCGTCGCCTTCTGCAGCAAAGGCGGCGGGCGCAGTGTGTCATGGAAAGGTCGCCGTCGATACAGGAATTCTCTGGATCGACCCCGCGACTGCAAAGAAGATCGTTGCCGCCGGATGGAAGGTCGGAGATATCTACGACGAATTCGCGAGAGAACTTCTTAACGGCTTTGCGCCGTTCCATGTGAACGTCGTTCCTCGCTGCTCGTTCTTCCACATCGGCTCGACGCGCGAACTTCTTGCGCGGCTCGGGAAGGGGCGCGAGTGGGTTGAGGGCTGCGCGATATCGCGCGACGAGATGAAACTCGGTGGAAGAAACGTCGTCACTTTTGTTCCAAGGGAATTTGGCCCAATCGACCTTGCCGAGGGCGAGTGCTTGACGTGCCTGCCCGTTGGCGGGAAGTGGATTCCAATTCGCTACCGCGTCGAGGACGATTTCAAGTCTGACGGCAAGTGGGATAAACTAAAGCTTGGTGAGATTATGAAGAAGGTCGACCACAAGAAACTTCTTGCGCTTCGCAAGACGGAGGATTGCATCACAGTGGAGTTGCCGCTTAGAATCGATTTCGCGGGCGGCTGGAGCGACACCCCGCCGATCTGCTACAAGATGGGCGGTGCGGTTTTCAATGCGGCGGTCACGTTGAACGGCGTTAAGCCCGTCAAGGTTCGCGTCCGGCGTCTCGCGGAGAAGGAAGTGCACGTAGAGAGCGTCGACCTTGGGAAGTCGGGCGTCCTCAAGTCGCTTGCGGAGATTAGCGCGCCGAAAGATCCGCACGACTGGTGCGCGCTCGTCAAGAGCGCGCTTACGGTGACGAAATTCGACTTCTCTCGCGGCGGGCTCGACATCAGGATTTCCGCCGACGTCCCGAAGGGCAGCGGCATGGGCACGAGCTCGATTCTCGGCGCGGCGCTCGTCACTGCGCTTGAGCGCGTCGCTGGGCGCAAAGCCGAGTGGAAGCGCGTCGCGTCGCTCACGCTCGCGCTCGAAAAGGAGATGGCGACGGGCGGCGGCTGGCAGGACCAGATCGGCGGCCTCGTTCCTGGCGCACATCTTATCTCGACAACGCCAGGCAAAGGCCAGAATCCTCGCATGTCGTGCGTCTCGCCAAAGTCCGAGGCGGCGTTTGCGAAATTCCTCAAGGAACGCGCACTGCTCTACTTCACGGGAAGAAAGCGCATGGCGCGAAACATCCTGCGCGGCGTAATCGGCTTCTTCGAGGAGAATCCCGATGACATCGCGCGCTCGATCGTGCGCCGCCTGAAGAGCGACGCGGAACGGGCGTTCAGGGCCGTTGAGTCGTGCGACTGGGATTCGTTCTGTTCGGCTGTCAACGACTACTGGCTTTCCAAGAAGGCACTCGACCCCGGGAGCACCAATCCGCTTGTCGAACTGATCATCGCGCGAATGGCGCCGTGGATTTCCGCCGTGAGCTTGTGCGGTGCGGGCGGCGGCGGCTTCATGTTCGTCGTCGCGCGCTCGAAGGATGCGAAGGCGAAGATCAAGTCGGTTCTTGTGAAGCATCCGCCGATCAAGACAGGACGCTTTTTCGATTTCGAGATAGCAAAAGAGTAAACCGTGTAGAACATGTAGAAGATTCTACACGGTCTACATGTTCTGCACGGCTTAAAAAAGTTGCGCACATCTTAAATGAAGACGATAGTAGTCATACCGACATACGACGAGAAGGACAACGTCGGGCCGATGGCCGAGGCGGTGCTCAAGAACGACGTCGAGCTTCTCTTCGTCGACGATAATTCGCCTGACGGAACGGGAGCTGTGATCGACGAGCTCGCGGCGAAGGAGCCGCGCATCCACGTTCTCCATCGGGAGAAGAAGGAAGGGCTTGGCCGCGCATACGTCGCTGGATTTTCCAAAGCGCTCGAACTTGGCGCGGATCTTGTCGTGCAGATGGACTGCGACTTCAGTCACGATCCGAAGGACGTCGCGCGTCTTGTCGATGCCATTTCCACTCCGATTCCTTCGAAGAAATCATGCAATTCGGACGACGAGAAAAAATTCCCCGACCTCGTCATCGGCTCGCGGTATGTTCCTGGCGGCTCGACGCCGGGCTGGCCTTTCAAGCGCCGCCTCATTTCGCGCGCAGGCGGAATCTTCATCCGCACCGTCACTGGAATGCCAGTAAGGGATCCGACTGGCGGGTTCAAGTGCTGGCGAAAGACGACGCTTGAGAAGATCGACTTTACCACTGTTGCGTCTGCTGGATATTCTTTCCAATTGGAGATGAACCACAGGACGTGGAAGGCGGGGCTTTCCATCAAGGAGATTCCGATTGCCTTTACCGACCGTGTCGCGGGCTACTCTAAGATCACCGCCGGCATCGCAAAAGAATCCCTCAAGATCGCCTGGCGCCTGCACCGCTAACCTCCCATCGGGCGGAACGAGCGCAGCGAGTGAGTCCGATGGGCATACCAAAACACAATGGCGAATAATCTAAAATTGTCAAGGCAGCATCAAGAGCTGGAACGAGTTAAGCTACTCAGCCACCTCTTCGATCCCGACCCTGAACATCCCGAGAGAATTGCCGCTTCTGCCAAGAACTTGCCGCTCCCGCCAGGACTCAGAAGCCGCGCGGCGGCCGCCGAGGAATTCACCTCCTTTCTCAAGAGCGAATTCGGGGAAGTGCGCCGCCTCGCCGCTTCGGCGCTTGGCAAGATGGCCGCAGAAGGGGATTACTATTCGGAAGTCTTCATTCCACTACTCGCCGATCTCGTCAGGGACGACGAGAGGCCGCAGGTGCGGCAGTACGCCGCAAAGGCCATCGCCCGCTATGGAGAGAAATCAGTCCGCGTCCTTGATGCGCTAAAGGACGTGGCGCGCGAGGAGGGCGCTCCGTCATATTTGCGGAACGCCGCCGCAGACGCAGTGGCGGTCATACAGAACGCGAACCGCGCGCGGCTCGCGCACAGGAAGAACTGGTGCACAAGGTGCAAGCGCTCGATTACCGACGAGGAATACATGGCGGGCATGGAGCGCTGGGGACGGCCATATTGCCGTCACTGCCTGGACGAGCGCGAACTGGAGAACGTCAACTTCGAGTTCGTTGTCGAGGACGCCAAGAGGCGCAGGACGGAGGGCGGCGTCGCGGTGCAGAGCATTGGTGAGAAGAGGATTGCCGAGTTCCTTGAGAACGAGGGGATTGCGTTCATATACGACGAGCGCTATCGAATCGCCGGCGATGCCGTTGTCAGGCCAGATTTCTATTTGCCGGAGTTCGACGTCTATATAGAGTATTTCGGGATGAACACGCCGGAGTACATCAGGAACAAGGAGCAGAAGAAGTTCCTCTACCAGCGCGCGGGGAAGAAGCTAATCTCCATTTCCTATAAAGACGACGAGCGGCTGATAGAGGTCTTGCGCGAGAAGTTGTCGAGATACTTTAGATTAAAGAACGACACTCCACCAGCCAGCAAATAGTCACGCAACCTTGGCTCCCCCCTAGTTCCTCCAGCGCTTCTACCGCCAACCCTTGGCCTGCCAATTAGTTGCTTACTTTGCCAACTATTTTCTGTTGGCAGCATCTATGTGATAGTTACCTTTTGGGAGACGAGTCCACTCACTCGCTACGCTCGTTCCGCGGACTCGTCTGTCTCGTTTTCTCTCCCCTTGGCATCCTTCCTCTCTCTGCCTTATCTTCTCAAGTGGCAAGTTTCCTCTCCATCTGCCATCTTTCACCTTATCTTCTCAAGCGGCAAGTTTCCTCTCCATCTGCCATCTTTCACCTTATCTTCTTCAGCGGCAGGTTTCTTCTTCTCCAATGGATATTACCTCCACCGGCGGGCGGAACGAGCGCAGCGAGTGAGTCCGACGGAACTCTCTTGCCCACTTCCCCCTACTCCCTCAGATCCCCTACTCCCCAATAATTTCCCAACTCCCACTTTCCCAACTCCCCTAGACCCACATCTCCCAACTATTTTCCTGGTTCACTCCTCTAAGGCTCCTCCATAGGCCACTTTCCTCACCCCAGCCATTCCCGCTTACGCCTCCCCGTGGCGATTTGGTATAATGTGCGCCATGAAGACAAAGCCGCTTTTCATCGTGATGTCCGCGCCGTCGGGGTGCGGCAAGTCAACGCTCATCGACATGCTCCTCCAGGAGTACCACGACATCGTCTACTCGATCTCTTGCACGACGCGCGCTCCGCGCGGCGAAGAGGAAGACGGCCTCGACTACCATTTCAAGACGAAAGAGCGCTTCGAAGAGCTGATACGCGAAAACGCCTTCATCGAATACGCGAAGGTCCACGACAACTACTACGGAACCCTCAAGGCCCCCATCGAGGAAGTCCTCGCCGAAGGCAACTCGATGATACTCGACATTGACGTCCAGGGCGCGGCGAAGGTGCGCGACTATGTGCGTGCTCTTCCCAACAACGACCCGCTCAAGATCGGCTACGTCGATATCTTCCTTCTCCCTCCCGACATGGAAGAGCTTCGCCGCCGGCTCGTCAACCGCGGCACAGACGCGCCAGACGTCATCGAGCGCCGTCTCGCAAATGCCGAAGGGGAGATTGCCCGCGCCGACGAATACATGTTCAAGGTGACGAACGACGATCTCGGCCACGCCTACAAGCGTCTCTGCGATCTCATCGACGCCCTCTCCGGCCGCATGTGATGCTTTATGCCCTTGCCCAAGGCGGGTAGGGCGTGCGGAGGTCCATTGGATCTCCCGAGACTGGGTGGCGGAACTTCGCTGCGAGCGCATGAAGGCAATGCCCCGTCATGTTCTCCACGGCAAACGCGCCATAGAGCCGGTCGTTCACGATATGCATCCCCGCGAGCGCGAGCTGCGCGCGAATCTGGTGCGTGACCCCGGTGAAAATCGTCACTTCCAGGAGCGTCTGCTCCTCCGTCTCTGTCGATATGAATTCCACCGGCTTGAAATTCGTTACCGCGTGAAGCGGCTTCAGTCCCTCGCACTGCGCGCGCGTCAGCCGGTTGTGGTGAATGTCTATCATCCGGCAGAAGGGCAGCGTCGGGTCGTGGACCAAGTCGTTCTCGAGAGTTCCTCCCGCCGCGACCGTTCCCTCGACGAGCGCGAGGTACGTCTTCTCGACCGTCTGCGCGGCGAACTGGCCGCGTAGGTTCTCGAACGCCTCCGCCGTTCGCGCGACGAGGACGAGCCCGGATGTGTCGGCATCGATGCGATGCACCGCGCCCGCGAGAAGGGGTCTGTCCCCAAGCGGAGTGCATTCGGGATGGCGCGCGACAACGCCGTTCATCAGCGTTCCGAGCTCTGAGCGTTTCAGCGGTTGCACCGGTATGCCGCTCGGCTTGTCGTACGCGAGAAGGGCGTCGTCCGCGAAGACTTCGCGCAGTCTGACCGACGAATCTGGCGCCACGACGTTGTCGCACGCTTCCGCGAGCTCGCGCACTTCAATCGTCTCTCCGCCGCGGAGCTTGAGTCCTTTCGCCGCACGGCGCCCATTGACGAGGACGGCACCCGACTCTATCGCCTCGCGCGCGAACGCCCGCGTGCTCGTCGGGAAGTGCAAAAGAAGGGCGGCGTCCAAACGCACGCCGCCCTCTTTTACCTCTATGCTCTTGTCTCTAATCACTAATCACTGACCCCTAACTCCTAACTCCTCGGCACTCGCTCCGCTCGGCTCGGTCGCGCGGGCTCTTGCGACCGCTTCGCGGCTCGGCCTGCGGCCTCGGCCAACCCGACGCCTTCGGCGCGGGCGCATCTCCCTATGGGTCGCGCCCACCCACAAGGGGCGGTTACGACCCCTGACTCCTACTCATACCTATCCATCATGGTTGGCGCGACAGGAGCCATGCCTTCCCACGACTTGTTGGACGACCACGGAAGATCGGTGTCTTCCGCGGTGTCCGCTATGCACCCGGACAGGAGCCCGAGCCGAGCGAGCGAAGCGGAGAGAGCATAGTCGACCGTCTCTGCTTCGTCAGTCGGCGAAGATCACGTCGCCGGGCTGGAGGTTGTCCTGCTTCCACGGGCCGAGTATGTCGCAGATGATGTAGTTCTTCTCGCGGACTTCCTGGCGCAGGCGGATGCGGCCGACGAACTCGCCGGCTTCGCCGTGGAAGCCAGGACGCTTCACGCCGAGCTCGATGTTCGGAATCGGATGGTCGAGGTTGTCGCCCTTGAGCTCCTTCATCGTCTTGGCGTCGAACTCGACGATGGCGAACATGTTCTCGTTGTCAGCTTCTACGACCTTGCCTTTCTCGCCGGCCGGGATAGACGTGATGTTGCGGTCTCCGCCGTCGGGAGTGCTCTTGGCGAGGATCTCCTGGATCAGCTTCTTCAGCTGCTCGACGAGCTTCTGGCTCTTCTCAAGCTCGTCTTTCGCCGCGGCCGTCTCGTCCTGGGCCGTCACGACCTCGTCCTTGAGAGAGGTGATCTCCGCGTTGAGCTCGTCGATCTGCGCCTTGATCTTGACGATCTGGTTCTCGAGGTCTGCCTTGACTTCCTCGAGCTTGGCGATCTTCTCGTTCTTCTCGACGATCGTCACCTTGTCCGCGCGGGCGAGCGGCTTGATCTTGTTCAGTTCCTCGACCTGCTCGTCGATGATCTTGTGGAGCTTCACGAGCTCGGCGCGCGTCGTGTCGAGTTTCGTCCTCATCTTCGACGCCCCGTCAAGGAGCATCTCGAGGAGCTCCTGCTCTGTGCCCGGGCCCTTCTTGAGCGGCTTTACGCCGTCCATAACGATGTTGCCCTCATGGTCGAGGACATAGACATTGCGAAGCTGTGATCTCGTCGTCTGGTTGTCCCAGCTGAACGTTTCGAGGTTCGCCTGCTCGAGGTACGCGTTGTAGTCCTCGAGGACATTCTCGGTCTCGGGAATGTCGACAATCTTCGCCTCTATAGGCGAGATGTCCTTCTTGACCTCGGCGGTCGCGTCCTTGTTGGGCTCGACCTTTTCGACAGTGCTGGCGATCTTGACGATATAGTCCTCCTGCATCTCGTTGCGGTCAGTAAGAAGCGTGCGCTTCTTGTTGAGCTCGATCTCGAACCACAGTGATGCGGCCGAAAGGATCAAGAACAGATACACGAGGACGTGTAGTGCTTTATTCATGGTAGTATCTTCCTATACGTGACTGTAAAATGATACACCATTTCCGTTCTAAACGCAACCGTTTTTTGGTAGAATATGCGGCATGAATTTTCAGGTCCTAAAGACGGATACGCGTACGAGGGCGAGGCTGGGGCGGCTTTTTACCCCCCACGGCACCGTCGAAACCCCCGTTTTTATGGACGTTGGCACGCTTGGCACGGTCAAGGCGCTGGAGCCGCGAGACCTCAAGGAGCTGGGGGCGCAGGTCATCCTCGGCAACACCTACCACCTCATGTTGCGCCCCGGCGCGGAGGTCCTCGCGGCCGCCGGCGGGCTTCACCGCTTCATGGGCTGGGACGGACCGATCCTCACCGATTCGGGCGGCTTCCAGGTCTTTTCTCTCGCCCGGATGCGCAAAATCACCGAGGAAGGGTGCCGTTTCAACTCCCATATCGACGGCCACGAGTTCTTCCTCGGGCCCAAGGAGTCGATGGAGATGCAGCGCGTCATCGGCTCGGACATCGCGATGGTCTTCGACGAATGCCTGCCCTACCCCTGCGAGCGCGAGAGGGCCGAGAAGTCTGTCGAGCAGACCCTGCGCTGGGCGCAGGCCTCGAAGGACGCGCCGCACGCCGACGGCCAGATGGTCTTCGGCATCGTCCAGGGCGGCATCTACGACGACATCCGGCGCCACTGCGCCGAGGAGCTCGTCAAGATCGGCTTCGACGGCTATGCGATAGGCGGCGTCTCGGTCGGCGAGCCAGAGGAATTCATGTACAAGGCGGTCGACGCGTCTGTCCCGTATCTCCCCGAGGACAAGCCGCGCTACGTGATGGGGCTTGGCGTCATGCACCAGATGGCTGAGTGCGTCGCGCGCGGCATCGACATGTTCGACTGCGTGATTCCGACGCGCATCGCCCGACACGGCACGGCGATCACGCGCCACGGCAACGTCGCGATCAAGGCGGCGAAGTGGGCGTTCGACCAGGGGCCTGTCGAGGAGGGGTGCGAGTGCTACTGCTGCCGCAACTTCACGAGGAGCTACGTCCGCCACCTTCTTGCGTGCGACGAGATCCTTGGGCTTCGGCTTCTCACGATCCACAACGTCTGGGCGCTCAATCGCTTCATGAAGGAGATGCGCGCCGCGATCGACGACGGAACTTTTTTCGATTGGAAAGAACAAGTAAAGAAAGACACAAAAGAAAATGAATAACTGCATTATGCTCTGCGACGCCGCGCCTGCGGCTCCCGCTCCCGCGGCTCCTGCCGCCGCTCCCGCCCAGCAGTCTGGGTTCGGGATGATGGTTCCCATGCTGCTGATCCTCGCGATCTTCTACTTCATGATGATCCGCCCCCAGCAGCGCAAGGAGAAGGAGCGCCGCCAGATGATAGAAGAATTGCGCGCGGGCGCGAAGATCGTCTTCGCCGGCGGCATCATCGGCACCATCGTCGAGGCGACCGAGAAGACGTTCAAGGTTGAGACCGCGAGCGGCACCGAGATGGAGATTCTCCGCAGCTGCGTCCAGGGCGTTGTCACGCCCGAGGGAACTGCTGAGGCCAAGTAGGCGTCGCCAATGGCTTTCGCCCAGGGCAAGTTCGGCATCGAATACAACCCAAACCCGATAGACGAGGAGTCGTCGGGCGCGGGCTGGCTCGTTGCCGTCATTGTCCTCGCGGCGATAGCCGTCCTTGCGGCGGCCGGCGTGAGGCGGCTTCTTTCGTCGTCACCCGACGAGCCGTCGCCGATCGACACGCCCGTCGTCGTGCAAACGGTCACGCCTGTCGCGACCAACGCGCCGCCCCATGTCGAGCCCCCGCCGCCACCTCCGCCGCCGCTTCCGCCTGGCGCCGAGCGCAACCGCCCGCGCGTCGCGCAGAATTTGCTTCTCAAGCTCGAGAAGGCGGAGGCCGCTAAGGATGTGGAGCTTGCGGTCGCGACGATCGAGCAGCTCCGCGCGCTTCCGGGCGAGGCGGTCGCAGACCTCGACAACTCGCTCGCGCGGCGGCTCGGCGAGCTCAACATCCGCCGTCTCTTCGTCGGCAAGAACCGCCAGTGGGTCAAGGAAGTCGTCGTTCGGCGCGGCGACTCCGCGACGCGCATCGCCTCCGAGAACGGTTCGACGCTCGCCTCTCTCCTGAAGCTCAACGAGCTTCCTTCCGCCGACCGCCTGCGCATCGGGCAGAAGCTCGACGTGATGGACCACCCGCGGTTCACGATCGTCGTCCACCGCGCGGCGAAATACGCCGACCTCACGCTCAAGGGCAAGTTCTTCAAGCGCTACGACATCATTGCCCCCGTCCGCGCGGAGGAGGGCAACTACGAAACGCCCGCGAAGCTTCGCGCGTTTCTCGCGGAGAAGGGCATTGCGCTTTCGCCCGCCGACCGTGCCGAGCTCGACATGCTCGTCCCCGCTAAGTCGTCCCTTCTTGTATCTGAGCTTTGATAGCCGATTTATTTAGCCGCGTAGAACATGTAGATCGTGCAGAGTTTCTACCTGTTCTGCATGTTCTACATGGTTGCATGTCTCAAAACGAATTCATATTCGATTCATTTTTCTTTCAGCGGAATATGATATGATGACTCCGTGAACAGGAGTCTGTCAATTGCACATGGGTTCGAATGGCTCGCTCTCTGCGCGTCTCTCGCGCTGGGCGAGGCGTGCGCTTTCGGCGCGTCGATCCTATCGCCGCTCTGGCCGCTCGCGGCGTTCGCCGCAGTGGTCGCGCTCATTGCATGCCTTGCGTTCGCGTCCCGCGCTTCGCGATTCTTCTTGGCGTTTGCAATCGGCTTTGCCGTCGCGCTTTTCGCCGCGCAGTCGAGGAAGGAACTCTTGGACGAGGCGCATGTCCTCGGCTGCGGCAGGCCGTTCGTCCGCGAGTTTCGCGTAGAGAGCGGAGTGCGCGCGACACGCGGCGCAGACGGCGTTCGCTGGGCGTCGTTTGCGAGCTCCGCAGGTTCGCTCAAAGTTCGTGTGATCTTCCCGCTCGCCGCGGCCGCGCCCTTGCCGCAAGTCGGCGATACGTGGGAGTGCGCGGGCTGGCTTGAGCGCACGAAAACCGACGACTTCTCCCTTCGCCGCAAGCTCTGGGTCAAGGGGAAGGGAACGTTCGCCCGCCGCGTCGCTCGAGGCAAATGTGCCGCGCTACTCGCCGCGCTCCGCAGCGACCTCTCGCGTCGCATGGGAATCGGGCTTCCGCGAGACTGCGTCGCCGCAGACTTGAACCGAGCGATACTCTTAGGAGAACGCGCGCGCATGCGAAGGGCAGACCGCGACGCATTTGCCGCGGCCGGCACGATTCACGTCTTTGCAATATCGGGACTTCACGTGATGCTTGTCGCGCATGCGTTCGCTTTTGTCCTTGCGCTTGCGGGATGCTCGTTCCGCTTTCGCGGCGTCGTCCTTATTCCCGCGCTATGGGTCTATGTCGCGATGACAGGAGCGAGCCCGAGCGCGGTGAGGGCGGCTTCGATGGCGAGCTTGTTCTTTGCCGCGCCGATTTTCTGGCGAAGGCCAGATGCGCTCGTCTCGTGGTCGCTGACTTTTCTCGTCGTCTACGGAAGCGATCCGATGAAACTTTTCGACACGGGGTGTGCTCTTTCGTTCGCGGTGATGCTCGGGCTTTTCTTCTGGGGGCGGTTCGTGGCCGAGCGCGTCCGCGGCAGATTTGCCGCGTCGCTCGTCATGACTTTCGCGGCATGGGCCGTCGGAACGCCGATTGCGGCGCATGCGTTTGGCCGCGTGACGCCAGGAGGGATTGCCGCGAACCTTCTTCTCCTTCCGGCGGCGGGTGCGAGCGTCAAGGCGGGGATCGCGGGGATTGTGGCGAGCTTCGTCTCCGACCGGCTTGCCGCGCACGTCAACAACTTCGCCGCGCTTCTTGCGGGGACGATGGCCGACGTCTCGCGTCTCGTCGCCGCGTTTCCGTGGTCGAACTTTGCCGTCGAGCCGTGGCCGCTCCACGTATGCCTCGAGTGGTATCTCGCCCTCGCCCTCCTCCTTTGGCTGCTTCAAAAAAGAGGTAAAGCACTTTAATCCTGGATTATCTCACACAGAGCTAGTGTTTACCCATTTTTAGCTTCTACCAATCAGTCCCCGGTCAAAGGTGTCGATTTTAACTCCGAACGGTATGGCTCTCGCTACCGCTCCGCGACTTCGTGCTTCTATACCGCTTCACATCACCTTCCTTTTCGTAATGGGTTAAAGCGGCCTACGGCCGTATTTGCATATCCCCCAAGGCCACAGGCCGAGCCGCAAATCGGGCGCTATGCGGGGTGCGTATCCGCACCTTAAAACACCCCTCTTAAATCACAACATGAAGGCGTTGGGAAATGCGAAGCCGCGGAGCGGTAGCGAGAGCCCTAACGCTCGGAGTTACTTCTTTTCAGGAGAATTTGCGGTTAAAGTAGTCCTCTTTCGCGTAGCGAGTCGAGGGTGGCAGAGAGGCGCTCGCGCTTTTGCCGCGTCTCGTCTTCGGGATTCGCGAAAAGCGACGGCGCGTCGTCGCCGGGCGAGTCCTGGATGTTCGTGACGCCAAAGCCGATGAGCCGTATCGTCTTCGGCCTGCGGCTCGCCGGCCACTCGCGGTCGAAGAGTTCAAGCGCCGCCTCGCGGAACGCAATGTCGTCGCGCACCGGATGCGCGAAGGGCGCTTGCCTCGTGATCGTGTTGAAGTTTGCGTCGCGGATCTTTATCCTCGCAGTCTTCGCCCATCTTGTCGCGCGGCGAAAGCGCCGCCCTACGTCCGTCACGAGTTCGAGCAGCGTCTCGCGCACAGTCTCGCGGTCATACGTGTCTTCGTCGAAAGTGTGCTCGCGCGACACCGACTTTTCCTCGCCCGGCTCCCAGTACACCTTGTCGTCGGAAATCCCGAAAGCCATGTCTATGAGATCGTCCGAGACGAGCGGGTTGCCGCGCCCGAGCCGCTGCAGGTCGCCGCATGTCGCGATGCCGTAGGGCCTCAGCGATTCGACAGTCTTCTTCCCCGCGCCCCAGAGGACGCCTATCGGCTTGTCGCGCAAAAACGCCGTGATCTCGTCTTGCTCGAACGGCATGAGCGTAAAGCCGTCCGGCTTGTTCTGCTCGGAGCCGATCTTCGCGAGAAGGCGGTTTGGCGCGATGCCGACCGAACACGTCACTCCGCATACTCGTCGTATCTCCGCCCTGAGCGCCTCGCCGAGCGCCTTCGCCCTCGCGCGCGCGTGCGCGTGTTTTTCTCCATAGAGATGGAGCGAGCCAGTTATGTCGAGAAACGCCTCATCTACCGAGACTCCCTCGACATACGGCGTGTAGTGCGAAAAGACCTCGAACGCCTTGTCCGAGACTTCCTGGTACGCTTCCATGTGAGGCCTGACGAAAATCGCGTGCGGGCAGAGCTGGTAGGCCGTCCTCGAAGGCATGGCGCTCCTGACGCCGAACTTTCGCGCCTCGTAGGAACACGTCGAGACGACTCCGCGCTCGTGCGGCCCCGAGCCGACAATGAGCGGCTTTCCACGCCACTCGGGATGCGAAAGCAGCTCTACCGACGCGAAAAAAGCGTCCATGTCGACATGCAGGATCACGGCCATGCGACGATTATAGCATAACTTGCAGATGAACTCGCAGCATAATGAATATTTCTTGAAATTACCCTTGCAGGACTGCAAGGAAAGGCGTAAAATTCATTTTGATAAATAAATCAGCGATAGGAACAGCGATTGCAATGAGGCACAATTAAGAGATGAATCATCTGTTTGATAAATTACACGAATGCGCTTGTCGAAGAAGCTGCCGACGTAATAACAGAGGCGCTCAAATGCTGAAGTTTCTCTACTACTATCTACGCTCAATGCGGCTCTACTACGGTTTCGTCACCGCGACAACCGTGCTGGCGGGTCTCTATTACTGGCATTGGTTCGGATTTCGCGCGGATTCGGCATGGCGGCCCGTAGGGTGGACGCTACGCGCTACGGCGCTGATTGCGATGGGATTCTTCGCCTGGGGCTTCAACCAGATCTTCAGCGACTGGTGCGACAGGAAGGAGGACGCGATCAACGCGCCGCACCGCCCGATGGTGACAGGCGAACTGAAGCCGCTTCCGGCGTTTGCGGTTTCTGTAGCAGGGCTCGCCGCCATTGCGGTTGTTGGGTATTTGATGTCGCCTTGGACGCTTGCATTCCTCGCGCTTGGCGGGGCGCTGAATATCGCATACTCGCTCCTGAAACGTGTGCCAGTATTGAATTGCCTTGTTTACGCCTGCGCCATTTCGTGCTGTGCGCTGTTCGCGATCGCCGGCATGGCGAAACGCTGCCCGACGCTGGACGAGTTCGGATTTGTCGCGGCTTGGATCATGCCCGTCCATTTTCTCATGTGCCACAACAGTTATTACAAGGAT
>CADCGZ010000081.1 GCA_902801025.1 uncultured bacterium
CGCGATAATGGCGCTCGAGCACTACTGCCCGGCGAATACGGACCTCGGACGCGAATACCGCGCCAAGGCCGCCGAGCTCCGCAAGGCGATCGGCGAGGATGAGTTTAAGGTTGAAGAATAGTTGAAAGTTGAATGGGTGAAAAAAGTTTGTAACCTTGTGCCGACTTAAGTGTATACAGGGCGAACAGGGCAACAACCACAAACATTCAGACTTTCAAGACAACAACGAAAGGATCCAACCAATGGCAGGAGAAATCAACAGCATTCCGGCGGGCAAGATGCCGAGCACGATAGACCAGACGGCCAACTTCGCGAAGGGGCTTGGCCTTTCCGACAAGGCAACCGAGACCATCAAGGATATCGCTGCGCTTCTTGGCGGACGCAACGTCAGCGTCAACACGAACCAGCGCGCCGACGGCGCCGAAACCGGCAGGCCGACCGGCTCTACGGGCGTTCCGGCCCTTGACAACCCCGCCGACATCAAGCAGCTCGAGCAGAACCTCGAGAAACTCCTCTCGTACATCCAGATGGACAACGAGGAGCGTCAGACGGCGATGGCCAAGGAGCGCATCGACATGCAGAAGGACGCACTCGACGCGGAGCGCAACAACCGCTCCGAGAAGATCGAGAAGTCCCTCAAGGACATGGACAAGGCGGCCGAGTCCCGCAAGGCGAGCAAGATCTTTGGCTGGCTGATGACGGCTCTCGCTGTCGTCGCGGCAGTAGTCGCGTGCGTCGCTACGGGCGGCCTCGCAGTCGGTCCGGTCATCGGCGCGGCGATCGCGATCGGGTGCCAGGTGCTCAACGAGACTGGCGTGATGGACAAGATCGTCGAAAAGCTCGCCAAGGGCCTCGAAGGCATGGGGCTCAGCAAGCAGGCGTCGCAGATCCTCGCGCAGGTGCTCATCACCGTCGCGATCATGGCGGCCTCCCTCGGCGCCGGCCTCGCGGGCGGCGGCGCGTCGGCCGTCTCGAGCGTGGCCAAGGGTGTCGCAGACACCGCGAAGGGTCTCAAGGTCACCGTCGAGACGATGGAGAAGATCCGTGCCGCCGTCGCGCTGACCATGACGATCGTCGGAATCGGCTCAGGCGTCGCAAGCGGCGTCGGAGCATACAACGCCTTCAAGGCCGGGATGTCGCAGGCCGACGTCTCGGAGACCGAGAAGTACATCACCGCGCTCAAGCAGCGCCTCGATGAGTGCGAAGAGGAACTCAATCAGATCCTCCAGATGCTCCAGCAGGCGATCTCGCAGGTGGCGGAGATGCTCTCGTCCGCGACCGACACGCAGACTGCAATCGCGAACAACATGGGCGCGATGGCGTAAGTTAGAAGTTTAAAGTTTAAAGTTGAAAGGAGCCAGACAATGAGCCTTCAAGTAAATGGAAATGCGGGAGCGGTTAACTGGGACGCGCTCCTCGGCAAGCTCGGCGAGGTCACGAAGACCGAAGGCGCCGACGGCGTCGCGGGATCGACGAACGTCACGATCACCCAGACCGTGGACGGAGTCGAGACGCCGGTCACCATCAGGATACCGGACGACCTCGACATCCCCGAGACGGTGGACCAGGCGGCGATCGACTCGCTCTGCCAGAAGCTCGCGGCCGACACGAGCCTCAATCTCACCGAGGAGCAGATCAAGTTGTTCCACGACACGCTCAGCGAGACGCTCACCAAAACTCTCGCCGCGATGCCGAAGGACAGCGCGCAGAGCAATATTAGGCGCGCGATGTTCGACCTCTACAAGATGATGGCGCTTCTCGTCGAGGTCGCGCAGAAGCAGCGCGACGCCACGCGCGAGATGCGTCTCGCGGAGAATCTGGCCGTTCAGAAGAGCATCCTGGACCAGGCCGAAGCCCAGCGCACCGCCGCGATTACGGGCATGATAGCAGGCGCAATCTGCTGCGCGCTCCAGTCCGCCGCGACGTTCATCTCGCTCTACCAGCAGGCCAAGGCCTTCAATGCGCAGCTCGGAACGGAGAAGACGGCGGGGCTCGACGTCGCGGGCAAGAACGTGGACATGATGAAGGCGGCCAACAACCAGGGCAACGCCGACAAGCAGCTCGCCAAGGTGCAGCAGCAGATCGGAGGCAAGCCGTCCCTTACGAACGGCCACTCCGTCCAGAGCGAAGTCGAGAACAGCTTCACCGACAGCGTGGAGCTCCGTCAGGCTCAGGCGAAGTTCACCGACACGAAGAACGCGCTGCAGGACTCGATCGGCAAGCAGAACACGGCGGATGCGCTCGGCAGGAGCGCCGAAACCGTGACGTCCCAGGACGTGGCGGGTCTTGACGCTCCGGAGTTCGCCGACGTGAAGACGGCCGTCGCGAAGCTCGACGCCGCCAAAGCGGGCTACAACGCTGCGAAGGAGTCGGTGAACGCGATCCAGGGCCTCTCGGACGCCGACAAGCAGTTCTTCATCGAGAAGAGCTCCGTGCCATTCGAACAGCTGAGCATGGCCGACAAGTCGAAGTTGATGAACCTCAAGGCGTCCAATCCCCAGCTTTCGGCCATTGACATGGAGGGCGCCGCAGCGAAACTCGAGCAGGCCAAGGCCGACTTCAGGACGGCCTGCGACGGCGCGTACGCGAAATTCGCGGAGAAGACCGGCCGGCTGAAAGTCGATCTGGAAACGGCGAAGCAGAACCTTCGCGCCCAGATCAAGCTCGAGGTCCAGAAGTTCGAGAGCTCCTACGATTCCGCGCTGAAGGACTACAACGAGGCGATCAAGACCGGCTCGAAGGCCGATATCAAGGCCGCGGAGGCGAAGCTCGAGAAGGCGCAGAACCAACTCACCTACGCCCGGGCCTACGGCAACGCGAAGCTCATGCAGGAGGGACTCACCGACTCCAAGGCCCATCTTGCCGACGTCGAGGAGGCGAGAGGCAGGTACCTCTCCACGCAGCAGACGCGCGCGAACAGCGTTGACTACATCAACGCCAGCAACACGATCACAAAGGCGCAGGCGTACAACAGCCTGATCGCGGCGATCGGCGGCTTCGGGCAGAACTTCGTGCAGAACTGGTCGCAGCTCCTCAACGCGGAAGCGACGAAGATGGGCGCGCAGCAGAAGAAGTCCGAGGAGGAACTCGACCAGACGAAGGACCTCTTCAACCAGGCCGAGGAGCTTGTGAACAACGTCGTCCAGCTGATGAATGCAGTCCGCCAGGCGGAAATGCAGTCGATGCGCGACGCGATCCAGGCGTAGCAAGACAGGGGGGCGGCGGCGGCATCCCTCGGGATGCCGCCGACTTTTTTGTATGGATTTCCGCTGAAAGAGTATGCTATAATACGAGCCGAAAGCTGAAGCTGTGACTGGAGGTGCGGCAGTATGGCAAATATGATCGAGCAAAATCCGATAGCAGGAGCGTCCGTCTACGGCGTGGAGCAGTACTCCTACACCGTGAACGGCGTCGCCGGCAAGGACTATGCCGCCGCTCTTTCCGCCGCGTCCTTCAAGGAGGCGGTCGCAATCGAGCAGGCGCTTAGCGCGTACTCCGAGGTCGTCCGCCAGCGCATGCGCAAGCTCGATGATCTCGGCACGGTTATGGCCATCCTGAACGAGGCCTACGCCACGCTCAAGACCAAGGAACAGGAGAGCGGCGACACCACGGCCAACATGCCGTCTCTCGCAGACGCCAAGGCGACTGCGGCGAAATACGGCGTGTCCATCAGCATAACGGAAATTGACCTCGGGGGACTTGGCGTAAAGCTGTGCTACACGACTCGCCGTGACCTGATGAATGCGCAGAACGCGGTGCAGTATGCGATCGACAAGGAGGACAACGAGCTAAAGCAGGACACGGTTTCGCTGAACTCGTATGTCTCCAAGCGAGACAATTCCTTCTCCACTGCGTCGAAGCTCGTGAGGAAGGCGCTTGACGCGTCGGGCTCGACGATCGGGAACATAGGGTAGTTTAAAGTTTAAAGTTGAAAGGAGGGTGACATGGCGACGATACAACCGCAGACACCGGTGACGCTGAGTCAGGAATGGGGCGTAAGCTTCAGCGACTACAAGGTCAACGGCAAGCCCGTCGACTTCCAGGATCTCATGATCGAGATCGGCGCGAACCGCGCCGTGACGGTCGAGGGTGAGGTTGCGCCGCTCACGACCCGCATCAAGACGCGGAACGTCGAACTCGACAGATTGGGTTCGCTCCTGGCCATCTTCACGAAGACGCAGGCGGACTTCGCGAGCGACGCTGCCGGCTCCGACAAAAAGTCGGTATCCGGGATAACGTCCGACCAGTGGGATTTGCTGCGCGAGGCGTACGTGAAACGCGGCGGCTCCGATCCGGGCCCTAACTGGAGATCCGACTGGGCGAACAGCGACTGGACCAAATCCAGCGTCGAGGGCATGATACAGGCGCTTAAGTCGATGATCGACGGCCGCAACAACAAGGCGCAGACGGACATGACGCGCCTCCAGCAGCTTGTCGACCGCCGCGACGAGTCGTTCTCGACGGCCTCGACCCTGATGACCTCCGTGAGCGACACGAGAGGCAACCTCATAAGGAACCTGTAGGGAAGAAGGTTGAAAAGTTGAAGAGTTGAAAGGTTGAAAAGTTGAAGAGTTGATGGTTGGAGAGTTGAAGGCGGGAGAGTTGAAAGGGTATTAATACCATGATCGGAATTGAACAGATAGCGACAAACCGCTACGCGCCGCAGGGCGCGGACGCGATTTCGCTGTACTCGAACGGCTCGGCGGAGGGCCTGACGCTTGCCCAGCTCGCGATATCCGTCTGCCTCCAGGCGGCTTCCGCCTACGAGGGACAGAGCGTCGTAAAGATGAACATACTCACGAAGGGCGCGGTCAAGCTGGACGGCGCCGCGCAGTGGATGGAGAAGATAGCGAACGGATCGGCCGACTGGGCCCAGGCGAAGGCGTACATAACGAGTGAGCTCGGAATCAGTGACGCGGCGCTCCCGGACGCGATCAACACGTACGACAAGCGCATGGCGGCGGTCAAGGCGGTGAAGGAGAAGATCGACGCGCTCACGCAGCAGCAGCAGCGCGACATGATCGACATGCAGACGCTTGTGAACAGGCGCGACGTCGCGTATTCCACCTCTTCCAACGTTGTCCGCACCCTCGGCGCCTCGCAGGAGGCGGATGCCGCCAACTTCTAAGTTGGAAAGTTGGAAAGTTGAAAGTTTAAAGTTGAAAAGTTGGAAAGTTGGAAAGTTGAAAGTTGAAAGTTGAAAGATGGGCGCAATAGAGAAATTTGAAGACTTAAAGGTCTGGCAACTTGGCAGACAGCTCACTGCAAACATATATAGTGCAGCGAGAATGGGTGATTTTGCCAGAGATTATGGCTTTCGGGATCAGATTTGCCGCGCATCGGTTTCAATTACATCGAATATTGCCGAGGGATTTGAAAGGAAGTCGAACAAGGCATTTCAGAGTTTCTTGGCGATTGCCAAGGGCTCTGCTGGCGAGGTGCGGTCTCAGTTGTACGCAGCTCTTGACATCGGCTATATCGACGACGACAAGTTCCATCAGCTGAGTGCGCAGGCGACCGAAATCGGCAAAATGCTTTCTGGGTTGATCGGATATCTCGAAACAAAATCTTCTCGCCAACTTTCAACTTTCAAACTTTCAACTTGCAACTAAAAACGACTGAAAGGAGTTTTTATGGCAATAGGAACAGTTGAATTCGACCTCTCGATGGTCAGTCCGGAGTCGGGCGAGTTCCTCACAGCGCGCACGTACACCGTGGAGGGCGTGGAGAACGCGGACGGATCGCTTCGCCAGCTCTCCATCGGACAGCTCGTGATGGCGATCTGCCTCAACCGCGCGTCGAAGCTCGAGGCGGACATCATTGCCCTTATGGAGGAGATGAGCGCCACCTCCGCCCAGCTGGCGGCGTTGACGGAGATCGAGAACGACATTCTCGACGGCGGGGCCAACATGGACAACATCAACACGAGCCATGTCACTTACGACGGCCGGGACTACACCTTTTACGATTTTCTTGTGAATGTGATGGGATTCAGTCCGTCCGATGTCCCGACTGGGTTCGCCGACGGCTCGAACACGGACCTCATCACGCTGATTGAGTCGAAGATGGACGAGAAGAACTCGTTCTCGCAGCAGAAGATGATCGAGCTTCAGTCGCTCACGAACAAGCGCGACCAGAGCTACGACATGATCTCGAACATCCTCAAGAGCCTCAATACGACTATGACCGGCATCGTGAACAACACGTAAGGGCATGGTTTTCGAAGATATTGTGGCGGTGCTCGAGCGCGCCTTTAAGCTTGAGCTGAGCGTCGTGCAGGACGCGACGGTGTTTGAGGTGGCAAGCGAGGACGGCAGCACGAAAGTGCAGGTTCTCCTCCAGAGCGTGAGCGAGCGAAAGCTCGTGCTCCTGTCTGCCGACCTCGGCGAGCCGCCCCCCGAGGGCTGCGAAAAGCTCTTCCGCACGATGCTCGAGGCCAACAACCTCTTTTCCGGGACGGCAGGCGCGACTCTCGCGCTGGACCAGACGTCCGGGCGCTTCCGGCTCCAGAAATACGAGTCGCCCGACGAGCTCGCAAACGACGCCGAGGGGAAGCTCGTTTCCTTCATCGAGACGGCGCTCGTGTGGAGCCGCTCGATAGCCGATTTCCGTCCGTCGAACGAAGAAGGGGATTCTCCTGGCGATTTTGGCGCAATTCAAGTGTAACCTTTCCAGGTTTCGCGTGTATTCAGGTTGCCGGGAAGGTGCAGAAAAGAAAAGGAGGACCTGATATGCCAATCGTACATCTCGACGGTCTGAACATCTCGCTGGACAAGTTCAACGAGGTAGCGGACGGCAAGTACAACATCGGCCAGCTGAAGCTCAGCGAGGACGGCAAGAGCGTCTATCGCACGAATAACCACAAGACGTGGACAATCTTCAACAGCACGAAGATCAGCCCCGAGGAGTCGCTGGCGATCAAGCAGGCGTTTTGCAATGCGCTCAGCAACGAGGGCCTTGCACAGGACAAGATCGACTACGTCAAGCGCAGTCTCGGCATCTTCGGCAGCAAGCTCGAGTTGCTGAAGTTCGGGAACATAAAGCCTCTTTCGGCGGCCGAAGTGCGCGAAATCATAGACATGTACGCCGGCGAGATCAACGCGAAAAGGATGTCCGCGGCGAAGGGTACGGAAGCGGCAAAGCTGCTGAAGACCAGCGCCGACATCTACAACGGCGTCAGCAAAAAGACAATGGAAGACCGCGAGACGACGCGCGGCAGAATCAACGCCAGGACCCTTGACAAGATAAAGACTGGCGCAGACTGGTCGGTAAACAGGCTGATGGACATCCTCGAGTACCCCAAGAACGGCGGCACCGTCAGTGAGGAAACGAAGGGGATTGCGTTGGAATTCTGCCTTGCCATGCAGAGCAAGCCCGACTTGCTTACACGCGGCAACAGGTCGATCGAGCTGGAGGACGCTTTCATCAAGCTGAAGCTCGAATACAACGACAAGATAAGCGCCGATATCGCACTTGACGGCGGAAGGGTCTTTAACATTGACACCGGGCTCACCAAAAGCGAACTGCACGCCCAGATGAGAAAGGTCGCGGGTCTGCCCGAAAAAATCGAGGAAACCGGTAACGAGCGGAAAGTCGGCGCGAAGGACGTCAAGGAGCGCAACAAGAAATTGCTCGAAGACTTGAGTTTGCTTTTCGAATTGGTCAATGACCAGGACGCCTACAACGCCGAAGTAAGCGAGGTCGCAGCAAACTTGAAACCGCGCAACGGGCTTAAGTTGACGGAGGAAGACCGCCTGAACCATGCAAAGCTGAAGTGGCGCGACAAGAGGATGGATCCCATCGTGACAAAGCTCTCAAAGGCGTTGACCGAGGCGAGGGGGATGGACCGCAGGAACGTCCAGCTTGTGAACGACGTGCGCCAAGTCTGCTATGGCAACAAGGTGATTGACGCGAAGAAGCTTCTCGACGATATCTCCGACGTCCTCTTCAAGAAGCCAGCCGATCCCAAGAAGTCCGCCGATGCCGGGAAGTCCGCCGATGCTGGGAAGAACGCCGATCCCCTGAAGAACGTCGACGACGCGAAACTCAAGAACCAGATCGACGACCTCGGAGAGAACTTGAACATTAACGCCATTCTCAATGGAAACTAAGGAAGGATAACCTTTCAACTTTTCAACCTTTCAACAGGAGACAACCATGCCATTCGGAATCAACGGATACAACGACGCATTCAAGACCTTCACCGACTTCGCGACGCAGGCGAAGGGTGGCTCGACCATCGCGCAGATCAGCGGCGAGAAGAACGAAGCCGCTGGCTCCAGTCCGCTCGCGGGCCGGACGATCGTCGCGAAGACCTCGTTTGACTTCGTCGGCAACGTCGGCCGCCGCCAGGCATCGCGCGACGTGAACAACGACGTGCGCGAGCTCTTCATGAACGCCATCGCGGACATGTTCGGCGGCCCCGACAATATCCCCGACAGCGTCAAGGACGCGATGAAGATGGCTGACTTCGGCAAGGGCAAGCCCCTCACCGCGCGGCGCATCCTCGCCGTCAAGACCGCGGTGGATCAAGTGGCCAAAATGGAAGCCAGGAAGACTGACTGCATCGCGACAAGCAAGGCCCATTTCGAATACACCAAGGAAGAGGACAGCGTCAAAAGGGGCAACGAGGCGATCGAGACGGCCTTCGCCGCCTGCAACCTCAACTCCGACGCCATGGACATCGTGAAGGCCAACATCTTCAAGCTCACGGTCAACGCCGAGTCGAAGCTCCGCTCGCTGCCGAACGTGCAGAAAAAGGTGGGAGGACTGCTCGACAACCTGAACGAGCTCAAGGAGGCCTCGAAGAAAAATCCCGGTATTTACGCGGCCGGCAAGAAAATGCTGGAGGAAACGGGCGTCTCCCTTCCCAAGGGAATGATCGCGAAGCTTGTCCAAACCGCCAACGACGCCCCTCTCAAG
>CADCGZ010000082.1 GCA_902801025.1 uncultured bacterium
TACTGGACTCGAGAGCATTTGCTATACCTTCTTCGGAAAGATTTTTTCGAGAATGTCGCGCATGACGAGAGGATCGACGTGGGTGTAGACCTTGCCGTCCACAACCACGACGGGACCCTCCGCGCAGTGCCCGGTGCAGAGACTTGCGCCAAGGTCTACGTCGATCTCGTCCTTGAGTCCGCGCTCCGCGAGAAAGCTTTCGCACGCCTCGACGGTCTTCTCGTTTCCGCGCGCAAAGCAGGAACTCCCCATGCAGATGACAATCTTAGGTTTTGACATAAGACGATTATCTCAAATTCCCGCGTGTTAGGCAAGCCTAAAGCTTCGCTGCCAAAGATTACAAGCCACGACTTCCTCGCCTTGGAGGGGGAGAATGTGGTATAATACCCGAAACGCCAAGTGAGAGGGCGGCTTAATGATCATTAATCCGAAGGACAACGTCGAGATACGGGATGACGGGCACAAGTACGCACTGCGCGACATTGCGGAGGGCGAGAACGTCATCAAGTACGGCATGCCCATCGGCCACGCGACCAAGCCCATCGCGAAGGGCGAGCATGTCCACGTCCATAACGTGAAGACGAACCTTGGCGAAGTCCTCGAATACAAATACGAGCCGGACGAGGCCGCGATCAACGGCTGGAAGACGGTCGAGCCGAAGGAGACGTTCCTCGGCTATCGCCATGCCGACGGGCGCGTCGGCATTCGCAACGACATCTGGGTGATCCCTCTCGTCGGCTGCGTGAATCGCCTTGCCGAGCGTCTCGCGCAGTCGTGCGGCGGTCTTGCGCTGACGCACCCCTACGGCTGCTCGCAGATGGGCAAGGACCACGAGACGACGGCGAACATGCTCGCGCAATTCTGCCACCACCCAAACGCGGGCGGAGTCCTGGTCGTCTCTCTCGGCTGCGAGAACAACACGCTTGAGTCGTTCAAGGCGCGGCTCGGTGACTATTCGTCGCTCAACATCCGTTTCATGAAAGCGCAGGACCCGGGCGACGAATATGCGAAGGGGCTTGAGCTCATAAAGGAACTCGACGCGGCGCGTCCGAAGGAACGCGTCGAAGTCTCGGTGCGGGAGCTTGTGGTGGGTCTTAAGTGCGGCGGGTCCGACGGTTTTTCGGGCCTCACCGCAAATCCGCTTGTCGGGCGTTTTTCTGACTGGCTTGCCGCGCGCGGCGGAGCGACGGTGCTCACCGAGGTGCCGGAGATGTTCGGCGCGGAGACGCTTTTGATGAAGCGCTGCCGCACGAGGGCCGTCTTCGACAAGTGCGTCGAGATGATCAACGGCTTCAAGGACTACTACGCCTCGCACAACCAGGTGTGCTACGAGAACCCGAGCCCCGGCAACAAGGCGGGCGGCATAACGACGCTCGAGGACAAGTCTCTCGGCTGCGTCCAGAAAGGCGGCTCGTCGCCTGTCGAGGACGTCTTGCTCTACGGCGAGAGCGTTAAGGCGCACGGCCTTTCGCTGATGACGGGGCCTGGCAACGACCTCGTCGCGTCTACGGTGCTCGCCGCCGCGGGCTGCCACTTGATTCTCTTCACGACGGGGCGCGGCACTCCCTTCGGGTGCGTCATTCCCACGATGAAGGTGGCGACTAACGATACGCTTGCAAAGAACAAGCCCAACTGGATCGACTGGAACGCCATGTCGAACCCCGATGTCGAGGAGTTCGCGAAGAAAGTCCTCGCCGTCGCCTCGGGCGAGAAGGCGAAGAACGAGTTTTCCGGCGCCCAAGGCATCGCAATCTTCAAGGACGGCGTTACGCTGTAGGTGGAATGGGATGAGGGTCTTCGCGCTACTCTTCCTGGTTTTTCTGGCGGGCGGTGCGTCGGCCCTTGACATGTCGAACCGTTATCGGAGCCCGAGGAATGCCGAGAGGCGCGTGCGCGGCGCGACGGAGCTTATAGTCCTCCATACGACCGAGGCGCCGGCCAGAAGCTCGCTCAACAAGCTTTGCGAGCGCGGCGAGGCGCACTACTGCGTGACAGAGGACGGCACGGTCTACCGTATAGTCGACCGTGACCGCGTAGCGTTCCACGCGGGCCGCTCGATGTGGAACGGAAAGGAGGACGTCGACGAGTTCTCCATCGGCATAGAGTGCGTCGGCTATCACGACAAGGCGATGGGAATCGTGCAGATCAGGGCGATACGCGATCTCGTCAAGGAGCTGCAGAGGATGTACAGGATTCCCGACGAGCGCGTCGTGTGCCACAGCCACGTCGCCTACGGCGCGCCGAACAGGTGGCAGAAGAAGAACCACCGCGGGCGGAAGCGCTGCGGGATGCTCTTCGCGATGCCGTCGGTGCGCGCACAGCTCAATCTCGCGAGACGGCCGGCGAGCGATGCGGACGTACGCGCGAAGCGGCTTGTCGTGGGAGACGACTATCTGAGGCGCGTCCTCTACGGGAGCGTCGACACGATGAAGGCGGCCTACGCAACGCCGGCTCCCGAGACGAAAGGCGCCGATGGCGGCAACGGGCTGCTCGCGTGGCTTCGCCGAGGCGCAAGCAAGCCTGCCGCAGGGAAGCCCGACGCGGGGAAGGTGCAGATTACGGCAAAGAACCCGCCGGACAAGAAGAAGCTTGTCCCTGCGCCGGTCGCGCCGGTGCCGCCGCCGCAAGCGCCGCCGAAGTCGATTGCCGAGCTCAAGTCGCGCGGCTATACGTTCAAGGGGTCGGTGACAAAGGGCGTGACGGCGAGCAAGCTCGCCGGAGGTCGCTGGAACTCGAAGGACACGTATTACACGATCCGCAACAAGGTGATCCCGGGCAGTGAAATAGATCCTGCGCATATCGAGAACGGAATGGGCGTCTGGATGAAGTGAGCTATTGACGCCAACGGACGGGTTTTGATATACTACTCATTCACAAGTCATGGCCAGGTTAGCACAGTTGGTAGTGCGGCTCATTCGTAATGAGCAGGTCGGGGGTTCGAGTCCCTTACCTGGCTCCAAGATGGCGGGAGTAAGTTGACGGGCGCATTCGCGAGCTTGAACTCGAGTTGAAGGATCTCCCCCGTCGCAAGGCGCAAGAGACGGCACGACTTTCGGGCGTCTCGGCCGACCTCCAGGCCGCCAAGGCAAACCAGGAGCTTGCGAACCAGCGCGTCAAGGGGTTTGAGGAGGATGCGAAGGCGCTCAGGGAGAAGATTCAGCAGCTTAAGACGACCCAGATGGGGCTCAAGTCGAACAAGGAGTACCAGCAGTACTCGATCCAGATCGACCTCGTCTCCCACGACCTCGAGGCGACTGAGAACAACCAGCTCGCTGCGATGGACGAACTTCCTTCGGCCGAGGCCAGGATTGCCGACGCCCAGGCGAAGTTCGACCAGGAGGCGGGCGGCGTCAAGGCGTTCTGCGACGAAATCGACGAGCGCATCGCGGCGGTGACGGCCGAGCTTGCAGAGGCCCAGAAGGAGCGCGCCGAGAAGGCGAAGCTCGTGACGGATCCGCGCTTCATGCTCTACTACGAGCGTCTGCGCACCAAGCGTTGGCCGGTCGTCGTCACGCTCACGCACGACGGCGTTTGCGACGGGTGCCATCTCGTCCAGCCGCCGAGCGTGTCGCAGCTTGTCGACCACAATGCGGGGCTCGTCGCCTGCACGATGTGCGGCCGCATCCTGTATCGCGATATTTGACAATTTTCTCCTGAAGCGGCGCGCGAGCGACCGGTCGCTGCCGTAAGGCAGAGGAAAGTCCGGACTCCGCAGGGCAGAGGATCCGCTCGTCAAGGGCGGAGGGCGCACGGCAATCGTGCGCGACGGAAAGTGCCACAGAAAATAGACGGCGAAGAGTTCGCGAAGCGAGGAAGAAATTCCGAGCGCGGGAGCGAGTGAGTAAGGGCGCAAGCCCGAACGGAACGAACGACCAAGCGAGCTCCGCAAAGGTGAAAAGGTGAGGTAAGAGCTCACCGGCGCGGCTGAAACGCCGCGCGCAGGGCAAACCCTCCTCGGAGCAAGATCAAATAGGGGATCGAACGGGCGGCCCGCTCGGTTGGCACCGTCAAGGATGCCATGAGATTCCGGGTTGATTGCATAGAGGAATGATCGGAGCACGCCGCAAGGCGTGTGAACAGAATCTGGCTTATTCGCCGCGCGCCGCTTCAGGAGAAAGACTTCAGGAGAAAGACTCTTCCGGAAGAAAGCTTTTGCAGGGAATCCTGCATCTGGAAGGGTGGGCGATACTGGACTCGGACCAGTGACCCCTACCGTGTGAAGGTAATGCTCTAACCAACTGAGCTAATCGCCCTGGGGTGAAAAACGCCTAAGTAGGCGTACTAATGAGTTCACAGGACGTAGCGCACTCGAACATTATACGGAAATGGAGAGTGCGAGGTGGGCATCAGAATTATGCGCAAAGGCAACGGCTATCGCCGTTGGTGGTATGGCGAGTTTCGCGAAAATGGCAAGTTGAACCGTGTCAAGCTTGCCGTCAAGGTGTCTGGCGTGCCACCAGCCTCTTTCTCCGCGAGAGAGGAGGGAGACGCAAAATTTGAGGTCAGCAAGGTCAAAGCCTTGAAAGCGTTTGAGGACTTTATGACCTCGCGCCAGAGAAAGGGCAATGCCGACGAACTACTTGAAACACTCATTGAATCGAAAACTGGCAAGAAAGTCACGTATATTCGCCTTGATGAACTTGCCGACCTTTGGAACGGAATGGCACGGACACGCGAATTGACCGAAGAAAGGCAGCAGAACAACCGCTATTCCATAAATGACTTTGCAAAGTTCTGCCAGCGCGAGTACCTTTACCAAGTGACGCCAGCCGATGTTCGCACCTACTTTAACGAAATCCGCCAGAGATTGGCGTGGGATACGGTAAAGAGTCGTATGTGTCTTCTTTCTGGGTCGTTTAACCGTTTTCTCCCGCATGGCTGCCTTAATCCGTTCAAGACGATTTTGAAGCGCGACACGACTGCGGAAGCTGCTACCATCCATCGCATTCCACTAACCAACGACCAGATTGCCGCCCTTAAGGAGCAGGCGAGGGGAGACGAAATGCTCTATCCGCTTGTCATAGCAGGGCTTTGCACGGGTGCACGGCTGAAAGACCTTGCCCTCATGCGCAAGGACAGCATAGACTTAAGGGAGGGATTCGTTACTTTCATAGCCGCGAAGACAACAACACGTTGCGAGCTTCCGCTTTTTGACGAGTTTAGGAGCATTTGCGAGAGTCTTATAAACGGCGGCGACCCAGCGGAGCCATTCCTTTTTCCTGAGGCCGCAAGCATGTATCTGCACAATAAAAGCGGGCTTGTACGCCGTGGTAAGATGCTTTTCGCCAAAGCCCTTTTTGGTGATATTCAGTCTAAAGATGAGCCAACATTGGTCGAAAACGGCAAGCCTGTCCCGCCCAAGGCTCCAGAAGAAGTCTGCGCACTTCTTGAACAACAGCATTATCTCCCCGCCAAACTTGAAAAGATGAAAGAGGTCTATCGGCGTTATGCAGTTGAAAAACAGCCCTATCGCCTTATTGAATCTGAGACAAAAATCTCTCGTGGTTCAATCCACGGATACATGATGGAAATTGAAGCATTGACCCATGAACGCGTTGTCCGCTTCGAGAGAGGTATGTTGCATACGAGGAATCTGCTCGCCAAAACCAGAATCTATCGTTCCAGCGCCAAACGCGGGGTATCTGTGTATGGGTGGGCGAGTCTTCGTGCCACATTCTGCCGTCTTGCCATCGAACAAGGGGTGGACGAAAAGCAAATAATGAAAGCCGTAGGCCACAAGCAGTTCTCAACAACCATGACCTTCTACAACAACCCTACACGTGAGCATCAGAGGCAGCTTTGGTTAAGGCATCTTCGTTCTCGGTCCGAGACCACCCCGCCCATAAGTGCATTGACTGCAAGAAAGGTGCTGGACAGTCTTACAACAGTCCAGATTGATGCTCTAAGGCTACTCGGTATATCTATATAGACTTGCCCTGCTATGTAGACCTATATTTTAATTTTTTTTTCAATGTATGGAATTGCATGGGATTACCCTAAAGCGAACTACGTCATTCTTGTCAATTTTCTGCGATTTATGTGTTGATATATGTCATTACACCGAGCCGAAGCGGTCTTAAAGCTCATGCTGAAATTTAAGTAGCGACGGACTTGATTTTGTGGTAAAATAATATCCGTACCAAGGCGGTACAAGGGTTACCACCCCATTACCTAAGAAGAAAATGGGGTTCTTTTAAAAGGAAACATAATTAATGGAAAAAATGAACAAATCGAAATTCGCACAGGCAACCGTCTGCGAAGTTAACGGTGGATGGGGTATAAAGGTAAATGGACTTACCATCTTATCAACAAGCGGCAGTCCCTTTAAGTCACAAGAAACCGCTGAAAGGGGCATAAACTATTACCGCTGGAAGCGCAATGATGACAGATTCCTAAAGAAGAATGCCCCATCATTGTCATTAGAATCTACACGGCCAGATGATAATTGTTACATTCATGACACTTGCCAGCCGATAGCGCCGCTTAATTGTGTACAGCATTCCTCTTTTGAGAGCACACTGGATGTAATTGGTCATTCTCCAGCTGAAAAAGCCAAATACGTAGGCATGTCGGATAGTTATTTCTGCGAAGTTCAGAAACTATATGGAACCATAGTTCTTAACTTCAATCACGACCAAATCTGTATGCTCAACACATTGCTTGGTCGCTATAGCAATGCACTTGATATGCAAGAACTGCTGCATAAAGAACAAATACGCAATGCCGGGTATGACCACCGCCAGAGTTGGAAGTACGGTAAAAACAAACAGGCGGTTGGAATTGACGAACTAGAGGAGGAACTGCGCAATAGTTGACCACTACAGAGTGTAATATTCATTAGCAATGTTGTCAAGGAGGGTTGCAAATGAAAAGCAACCTTCCTTTGATTTTATTGAAATCCGTTGCTTTTCACTTGACTTTAACTGCGGTTAATCTAACACTTACACCATAAAGGCGAAAGACTGGCACAAAAATCCGAGATTCTGGCATAACGGGATATAAATCTGGCTCAACTACTATTTGTAGTTTACACAATTCTTTGTGCGAACTGGAAATGTGCCAAACCACGGCTAAGCCCCTTACCGATGTCTTATAATCTGCCCAAAAGGGGCTTGGACACATATTCCCTGCGCGAAGTAGAAGAATCCATGCGATTATGCAGCGTTGTTGTATTTCCTTAGCGGCGAATCTGTGAGCCACTTTCTATAATCATCCAAATACTTCATTGCACACTCATGCATCAGCTGTTCAAGTTCATCGCTACTTATGTAGCCAACAGGGAGATAAAACCCATCATAGATTTGGACAACCTTTATACCGCGCCGCCTCAATTCGTAGACAAAATCAATATAGAGGAGAGATTCGTGCAGGAATATCTCGTTATATAGCGAATTCCCCGTGAATGACCTCATTTTATCGACCGCCATTGCGATAGCAGATTTAACCTTGTATTTGCCATATCTCTCATTCGTCTTAAGCGTATCGTAAAGGCTGTGAGCATATATCATCTTCTCGTTATCAAAGTATAGCGACATTGCAAGCAACTTATAGGCGCTTCTTGCTTCATTGCTATCAAATTTAGCCTCGTATATGACTTCATACGGGTCGTTTGATTTGTTGCCGTACCACTCGCCGTAGTTTAATAAGTGTGATACTTGGAATATCGAACCCTTAATATCGTAATGGAAATAGGGTTTGCCTTCAAAATATTCCTCAAGATAGTCTGCTCTATAAATGCCTTTATACAGAGGATTCGTTCTCTTGTCCACCTTATACGAGACAATTTTACTCGTTGCGCGAATAGAAATGCGCCGTAGGCTTTTCTTCCCATAAGTAGGGTTTGGCGTAAATCTGATTCTTTGTTCGGGAGGCAGTTCTTCGTTCATTTCTTCAATTTTTTGCCAGCGCGGGTTTATTAGTGCAAAATACTTCACCCAGATTATGTCTCGCAGAATGTCAATATTGCAGTTTCTTATGTTTAATCTATCATTTCTTAATGTTATACGCTCGTATTCATCGTCTGTTAGACCATCTGCCCCCTCGAATGTGTCCAGTATTGGGTGGTATATATATGATTCTTCTTTTATTTCTATCCTTTCTTCCTTGCAAAGTCTGATTATGAGATGTTCGACATCCTTGTTGTAGGCATAAATCTTGCAGCGATTCTTGCTAGGGTCATGACAATTAAATCTATATGCACTATCAACTTCGACTAGGAGGCCGATGTCCTTACATTTCTTAAGAAGTCTACAGGCATATCTTGGATGCGGAGTCTCAAATAAATCAAGCAGATACGAACTTGTACATGCGATTGGTAGCAGCTCAACGGGATGACAACTTCCGTCCTTGTGCTTCTTCCTGTAGTTTGATGTTATATGTTGATATTTTATTGAAAATCTGCCTATGTCTGCAAGGGTATGTTTCCATTTCCTTCCGAGAACAGCCTTGAGCTCTTCTTTGCTCTTGACGAAATCCTTGAAATCCTCTGGCTTGAAGTCTATAGTGCAAGGTGGCCTTTTCCTGCATTTCCTGCTGTTCATGCGCTCGATTGCGAATTGGATGACGATGTCGTTCGGTGATGCGTTTTCCATACATCTGATTATAGCAGAAAAAGGAAAGACATTCAACTCATTCTCAGATTCAATGGGAGCCGTCGGGAATCGCCCCTGGTCGCATCTATCGACATGTAGGCGGGAAGGATGTCTGGAGAAAAGAATCGCACCAGCGACATTTTTCGTGCGTCTGGTGCGATTCCCGGGTTTTAGCCCTAAGTTGACGCTCTATGCGGTTGTCTCGTCAATAGAAATCTCCCTCTTTTTCGGATTGAAGCGAATGGTGTAGTCGTCCGACTCTACTACGCCATATATCGTTCGTGCTTCATAGGCAATCCACTTGCAAAGGTAGAATCCATCTGCATCCGCCTGCTCGTCCTCTGCGATAACAGGCAGATTCTTTACATCATGCAAAATCACAGCGTAGGTTGCACCGTGGTAATAGAGTTTCTTGAACTCCCTGTAATCCGTAATTCCCATGCCGTCTTTCCTCCATTAAATGACGGCATTATTTATACTCTGCATGAAAATATTATTGAAGCAAAAACCTACTATAACACACGCCTACTTTCTATTCAATCCTTCCATTTCAACGCTGCCAGTATCAAAGCAGAATAGGATATTGTAATTGTCTGGTGTAAGGAAATAGTGCTAGCCGTCCTTGCTTGGTCAGAAACGGAATTTCAGCAAAGATAGATGTTCGTTTTTCTGGCATAGTAACTCGCCCCTTTCTGGGATTACAGCACATCTGCCCCATCATTATCAACGCTATCCTCGCGGATTGCTATCTCGCCGCTTTCAAAATGTGTCACTTGTATGGTATAGACCTCTGTTGTCAATTCCTCTGTAGTTGCAATGGCATAGTCACCAATCTCTTTGACAGTAGGTCTAAACTCACCCGTCCCTACTCTTTCGTATACGCAAAGAATGAATGCGTTTTTGAGACCTATTGAGTAGTCCACATAACCATAATAATTATCGAGCCCTCCGTTTGATATGTAAGGATTGCGGTTGGGATTGAATTTTCTCCTTACGACCGCCCATGCTGCAGCATCATCAGCCTTATAATAAAATTGGCCAATCCCAATCTTAAATATCTTTCTTGTCCGCCCGCTTACATACACACGCGCCGTTTTGATTCCTCTGAAAGGTCTTGGCAACTTAATTTCTGCCATCAGGCATCTGATGTACGGGGTGTTATGCATTCTTATGTTATACAAATTACTGTTCTCAACAGAGGTACGTGTCCATTCCAATTCGCCCACAATCTCATAGGAGCTAAGAACGCTTCCAAATTTGATTCCGCAAAACGAATCAATCTTCGGCCGTGCGTTAAACTCCTCTCTCCAGCGTCTATACTTGTCATCTTTCTCGTTTTTTGCTTGTGCCGCCTTTCGTTGCTCTTCTGCCTTTTCTTCCTCTATGATTTTGTGCTTCTCAGCCGTTTCCTCGGCCTGTATTTTGATGTAAAGCATTTCGTTTTGCGCATCATATAGCATACAGACAGTAATGATTTGCGTTATTATCCCAGAATTGTTCTTGAAGCAAAAATAATTGCAATCCACTGGCTGGTCGCTTTTATTTGTTCCAAACTGTGCTTGCGTGAGTTGCGCCCACAAAGTGGGGCTGTCCTTTTTGGAAACTGTTTCCACTCCCAAAGGGCTATATCGTTTCGGAATGTAATCAATTAATTCCACGAAGCAATCAAGTGCCTGGTCCCTTGTTTTGTCATTATTAGATGCATAAGATAGCAGTGAAAAAATCTGCTTAATCCTCCCATTGTTTGGATTAGTCTTTATGAATACTGTGTCAACAGAACGAAATAGATTATTGTCCGGTACGTAATTTTTGTATAGATACAAGTCCTTTTTCATGTCATAGTCTCTTACGTCTTTTGCCTTTATGCCCTGTTCCGCGAGACAGTCAATAAGGCTTTTGAATTTTGCTTGATGGATTGATTCAGAGAAGCTGACGCTAAAGAAACCACTCAATTCGGAAGCGTGAAGCGCAGTATTCAGCAAGCACACAAAAAGCGCCATTGTGAATAACCTTGAAGAAGGCACACGCATTTTATCGTTCTTCATTTTACATCATCCATTCTGCCGCTTCTGGTTAGGTACGTTCCCCGCCTGCGACATTAGCGGCGCACCATGATTCTGTCAAACCACCGATTTGCAGCCTATCACAAATAAAGGCTGAATAAAAAACCTCTCTTCGTGTCTCTTGGGAGGCCGTGAGATTGCCTAATCCGAAACACGAAGAGAGGTAAGCGCGTGCGCGCCCCCCCTGCAGTGTGTTGTCGGATTTATGAACTTCTCACGGTTCCCAAGACAACTGCCTTGCAGCGGTTTTGCAAATTACGACGGCGAGGGGTGGAATGCGTTGCCGGCCTTCGTTCGTTGCTTGGCACGTCAATCAGTTCCTCGTCTATGGCGTTCTCGCGACGGATAAAACGCTGGACGCAATATTCATCGCTTGAACGGAATCATTATAGCATTTTCTCGCTCAGAATGGAATGGCGCTTGCTAGAAAAACGAGCCGCCCGGCCCATAGCGGGCAAGGCGGCATATATTCACAACGGATTTCGGCACTCCATTTGAATCCATTGCGCTAAACTTGGTCGTCGTAGTCCTTTCTATCGTAGTAAGACCAGAGATAGTCTTTTACGCGTCGGACTTTCCTTCGCTCCAGCCGCCATCCCATGTCGCGCCGCAGCATTCCCCTCACCATCATCTCGTCTTCCACATGGTGGAATATTTCAGCAAGTTCTATTTTGGACGCGGTGCGGATGGCGTTGATAATCGCTGTCATCTTCGGGGCGTCTTCCTTGGCCACCCAGTATTTCAAGAGGAGGTCTTTCAGCATGTCCTCGGCGATTCCCTTGTTGGTCGTGTGGGTGTTGTGGGAAATCATGCGGTCGCCGTCCGTCCAGTACACGACGTACTCCCCGTCTTCGCTCTTCCAGAGACCTTTGTCCTCCGGTATGCGAAGCCCCCTGAACTCACTATCCGTTAAATGCGTATTTGTAGTCATGCATATATTTAGCGCCGCCACAAAGGGCGACACTTCATACTGTCACACGAGCTGGCATGTAGGAATAGTCGAAGAATTTTGCCGCAGGGATAGATAACCTGTGACAGAACTATGATATGTGTGGTGATGCCGTTGGCTAAGATGGTTTGCCGAATATAGAGGGTGTGTCCCTCTGCCTAAGTGGGGCAATGGGGAGATATAGACAATTTTATCATATTCAGAAAAAAAAGGGGGCTGGCAAGAAAGTCCATATATGGTATAATTCATACCAACGCGGGTGTGTGGCACTGTATGGACTCAAGGGGCGTACTTTCGGGCGTACAGTTCGCTCGGAAAGAAGCACAGATTTGTTCGGACGGAAGAAGCTGTTACTCCTCGCTCGGTAAACAAAAATTGCAGACCAATCAGCTAAGCCAAATTGAATCTGCAACTAACCCCTCCTCCAAGGAGGGTGGGCGATACTGGACTCGGACCAGTGACCCCTACCGTGTGAAGGTAATGCTCTAACCAACTGAGCTAATCGCCCTGGGGTGAAAAACGCGGATAG
>CADCGZ010000083.1 GCA_902801025.1 uncultured bacterium
CCAGGCGAATACATCACGTCCGTCCGCGCAGTGCGACCTTTATGCGCGTGACAGGCGGTGTCCTCTTCGCCGCAGTAGGCCTCTGTTTCGGTAATGCGTCGCCGCACGACAGAGCCATCCTCCAGCCGACGGCAAAGCCACGCGCCGACGAGCATCTTCGCCGCCGTCACCGCATCAACCGCATAGTCCTCAGCCGTCAATCTACGCATAGTAGTTTTTAGACAGGATTTACAGGATTAACAGGATTGGCCGTATGCCTTGCGCGTGGTCGGTGCAAGTTCCAGTCCGCTGCACGCCAAAGCCATCGGCATCAAAAGAAATATTCCCACAAAAACAGTGGACAGATTAGGTAATCTTTCCCTTTCAAATGCAGTGCCCGGGCGACATCTTATAGCCTCCATGAGGCCTATCTGATATCCGCTGACCTCTCTACCATAACCAGTCAGCCTCTTCAACACCCGGCCGCCCGACCCCTGTATCTCCAGTTTGTGGGAGTGTTTGTTAGAAGTGCGGCCGCCGCCACCCATCACGAGTTCCACGTAAGTTATGTCCTTTATCGGTATCTCGGTCCTCTCAACCTTGCGTCCCCACCATTGCGACTCGACTATGACGAGCTTGCCGTCAGAAACCACAATCCTCTCGCTCTCTGAAAATGCATACGCAAAGCACCAAAGCACTGCAATCGAAAGCACTCCGAATGCAATGGGATGCTTTATCCCCAAGCCCCTACGTCCGCCATCCACCTTGCTGAGCGGAAACCCTGCGGCGCGACGGGCAATGCACGCACAGAAAAACTCTTGGACGGGCGATGGAAGATATCGTCCGAACACCGTGTTCGACCTGCCCTTGGTCTCCACGCATATTTCCCGGACAGGCATGCCTTGGTTGATGAGCCCAGTCTCCGGATGCTCGTCGACAAATGCATAAGTCTCTGATGTAAGCGCAAATTCCACATTCCTCTGGAATCGCCAGAGTCCGACCGTGTAGCAACCGCGCTCCGCATAAAGATGCAAGACACGCTTTCCGAAAATCTCAAATACAAGACCAAAGATTCCCAACATGAAAAACGGCGCGATAAGAACCGCCCACGCCCAGTCACCATGCGTCGCGCAACTCGCAATGCTATATCCTGTAATTCCGCCCAGCCAAAGGCACAAAAGCATCATCGCAAGATTACGCCTCGGGCATAGCACCAAGTCCGACCAAGCCCCTCCTCTTTCCACAACGGCCGGTCTAACCTTGATGCCGGGCGGCGGCTCGCCAAGATCGCGCTTTGCCATGTCGCGCTGAATTTGTCGCTTGAGGGAATGCCGCTTGCCGCACGACCGACAATGCATCGTATCAGACCTGCCGTCAATGTCCGTGAATGCAATCTCTGCTCCACAATCAGGGCAATGGTACACCTTTCGCCTCGCACCAGCAATACAATTCAACCTTCGCGCTCCTTTCTTAATCCTGTCAATCCTGTTAATCCTGTCTAAAAAAACCTTCCTGCGACGCCCCACGCAAACATCATTCTCTCATTTATGGGAGTTCAATCTTGCCTGAGCGCCGTGGTCTAAGCACCAAGTGCGGCTATCGGCACTGCGTAAAAACCATCGCCAAATGGCAACGTGTCTTCCCCCGCGTAAAGAACGATGCCCGTGAACCGCCCCTTGGCGAGATTGTCCGCAAACCATCGCAGATGCTTGAAGTCTTCTTTGCCGACCCTGCCACCCGCCTTCACTTCCAGCCCAAGCAGTTCTCCGCGTGCATTGGTCACAAGAAAGTCTATTTCTCGCTTGTCCTTGTCACGATAGTGGCTTATCGAATATCGGCTTCTGCAACTGTCAGCAATGACACTTATTTCGTGATAGACCCAACTTTCGACAATCTTCCCTGAAAGATCGCCGTTAAGGAAAGTCTCTTCCTCGTCCCAGTCGAGTATGTTCGCAATCAGCCCAGTGTCTGAGGCAAAATACTTTGGCGATTTCCCGATCCGGTCGTAGTCGGTCTTGTTCCACGCGGGGACTTTGTCGATGATGTAAAGAGCCTCCAATGCACAGACATAATTTGCGGCAGTCTCCTTGGTAATCTGTGCCGAGGAACAAAGATTGTCCATCGTCCACAGTTTCGACGATCTGGCCAGCACCCACCGAACAATATCCCCAAGCGCCGCAACCTTTCTTATCTGCGCAACGTTCTTGACGTCTCTTGCAATTAAGGTTTGCACATAGTCCTCAAACCACTCGCGCCTGATGCCGTCCGGGAATTCCATGGATTCCGGAAACCCGCCCTTGAACGCCAACCGTATGATGTCTCGCTTGCCCGAATTCTTCACCACCTGCGGAAATTCACGCTTAAATGCGTTGTCCAGGAATGTCGGCGCCTTGCCGTTTATTTCGCCAAGCGCCAAAGTCCTCAAGCGTATCGTGTGCATCCTTCCAGCAAGCGAATCCGCAGATTTGCGCATGAACTCTAGCGATGAACTACCGGTGAGCAAATATTGTCCGCGTTCCGTAGACTTGTCGACATGCAGCTTGACGGCATTCAGAAGTTCTGGAACCTTCTGCACTTCGTCGATGACCATGGTTTCACCACTATGTCTTGCAGTGAATTCAATCGGATTGTCAGCCGCCGTATCTCTGAGGTTGTCGTCGTCCATCGTGTATCGGCGAACATTAGCGAGCGGTGCGCATGCCGCCAAAGTCGTCTTGCCAGACTGCCGTGCGCCAGTAATATGGACAACACGTCTGTAACGCATTGATTCCACCAATTCTTTCAACTGCCATCTTTCAATCATGCGCATTCTCCATCTTTGTTGCAAATATCATATCACCTGCCCGACCAAAAGTCAACTAGGAATCCGACTAAAAGTAAGATAGGCTCTCGTCCAAAAGTAAACTCCGCTGAACCGTCTCGCCTGCGACATCACTCGAATATTATCCAGCTTTTCATATCTTGCCCTTCCTTCATCAAATCTTAGCCAGATTTCGCCACTTTTGCCTCACCAACACAATTATTTCCAATACCACAAGGCGCCTGTCGCCATAAAGAGCCAGACCAAAGCGAAGGTCGCAAAACTATAGAGCGCAAGCTTCCATTTCCTGAATGCCGCCAGCACAACGGTGGTCAGCAGGAAAAGCAAGGGAAAGACAACATACACGGCACCTACTTCCGAGAGCCGCTCTGGGACACATGGCAGAAACCGTCCCGCATAAGGGCCTGACAGCAGCGCCTTCCAGCAGAGAATCTTGCTTTCGGCTTCGGTCATTCCATCATGAACTGGATGGCAGTCGGCACTGCCTATGCAGAATAGAATGAGAAGTGCATACACAGCCCAGAAGAGGCCCGGCGTGGCAAGACTACGCGCCAACATCACAATCGCGCATATCGGCACGTAAAGCAGACATGCAATAAACAACAATGAAGTCACGAATGAAATCACGGCACTCATTTTGAACTCCCCTTTGCCTCGGCAACGAGGTCGAGAGTTGTCTGCCACCAATTGCGAATGAGGCGGCGCAGATTGTCGAGTCGTGACGGTTCGGGCAATAGTTCTTTTTTGGCGAGACTGATTACACCTACCGCGCGTTGGTAATCCCAAAGCTCGCGGATGTAGTCAAGCCGAGCCTCGGAAGGAACAACAATCGGCGGAAAGCCTGCGTAGAGAACCGGCAGATTTGCAAGAAGCCGCGCAAGCCTGCCGTTGCCGTCAAAGAACGGATGGATTCGCACAAACGAGACATGGGCGAACAAATACGCCTCAAGCGCAGCGTCTTCGCCCTTGATGCCGCCAAACAACAAGTTGAACGCCTTTATCCAGCCGCGCATCAGTTTCGGCGTTTCATCGGCAGAGGCGTAGGGCATGTAGACGCTTTTGCCACCCTCGGCGCCATAAGTGCCATTGTCCTCGCGCTTCCACGCTCCAATGGGCTTGTATATGTCTCGCGTTTCATTCGGCACGACGATGCGATGCAACTCCAAGACATCCTCTTCGGCAATACGCCCCTTGTCAAGAAGCGAACGCACAAAATCAACGCCGTTCGCGTGGGCGACAATATCCTGATGGTCCTTGAGCGGCTTCCCCTTCACCGTCAAGCCATACTCCAGAACCGCCATCGTATCGCCGAGAGAGAGTGTGTTGCCCTCGATCGCCGTAGAGTCGTGCGTCCAAAGCGCCCTAATCGCCTTTAGAAGTTCCGTTCGCCTCGCCTCACCGATTCCGTCAAGAAAGTTGCGACGCTTGGTACCATGCGTCCGCAAAAAAGACGCGACGGCATTGTGCGACACTTGGATGCCATGTCGCGCAAACATCTCAGCCGCAATCGCCCTAACGCTTGCACTGGAAGCCTTAAGCTCTTTCACTTCGCTTTCGTATGGCGCAAGCTTGGAATGAAACGGCTTACCACCGATTGTAACAACTTTTCTGCCCATATGGACAGTATTGTAACAACTTTTCTGCGCCAATGCAACGCAGAAGTTGTTACAAATTCATTTTGGGAATTCTATGCGGAAATTCTTGGCAAGAAAAGTCCCATCTAGGATAAGAATTCCGCATTGAATTCTCATTTCTAGATAAGTTTCAATTATTCACAGAAAATAGCATTGTTTTTCAGGTAAATCTATGGACTCCCCCGAAATCTACCTCATATTAAAGAGTTTCTTGGGCGTCTGGTGGGGTGTGTCACTAGCCAAACCTCCCTCTTCTCAGCGAAGCATGATTACAAGGCCACCTGAGGACTTGCACGGGAATATGTCAGCAAGCGTTGCGCCCATGCGGAACTCATCAAAGGCGATAGAGCCGGTGTCGCCAGAGGCGCAGTGCGTGACGAGCGTGAGATACGCGAGCGGCGCGGACGAGGAGGCGATGTCGGCGGCGCAGTCCGCGCAGTCGATCCATGTGGGATTTGTCACTGTGTTCGCCTTGGTGCAGTCCGCCACCTTCTGCGCGAAGGCGCGGAAGGTTTCGTTGCCGCTCTCGGAAACAGTGACCTCGACACACACGAGATAGTCGGCGCCGTATTCATAGTCCTTCGGCGCGACAAGCTCCGTGCGCTTGTCCCAGCCCGTGCGCAGGTAGATGCCGATCGCGCTGTTGTTCCCATCTGGCATCGGCCCCGCGCCAATCGTCTTGCGGTTGTTGAATATGGCGTAGAAATCCTGGTCGGCATCCGAAGTGGTCGAGAACCCAAGCGTATTCCCGCTGTGATACCACGAATTCTTGTTGCACCACGTATAGCCCTCGCCCGGTTCGGACTGGCGGAATACGAAGCGGTAGTAGAAAGTTCCGGTGTAAGGGATGGCATCCGAAGCAAGCGCGCGCTTGGCCGAATCCGAATAGCCGGCGGAGGAGCGAGAGACGGAACCCTCGCGGTTCGTCGAGACGAGGAAGTCGGGGAAGGAAAGTTCCGTCGCCTGACCGTGCACAGCCCAGGGCCATTGTTGCACCCACTTGGCGGAAGCCGAGAAGCCTACGAGTTCCGGTGCCTGATCACCGATCGCCGCTGTGCCGTAGTCGCCGAAGTCGTCATATGCGTAGAGTTTTGCACCGCCGGCGAATGCGCCAAGCGAGGCGGAGGTCGAGCCGCTGGCGTTCGCGATGGTCGCGGTGAGCAACTGTGCCCCTGCAAAGGACGAAAGCGAGACGGTGCCGCTGTCGCCGACTGCGAAAGTCCCGCTCGCCGTGCCGAGGACTGTTTCGCCATCCGTGCTATAGACCGTCACCGAAGTGGCCGGCTGGGATGCGACGGTGAAGGAGAAAGTGTAGCCCGTGTCCGCATCGCCGGAAACCGTCGCCGCGCCGAAGGAGGGCGGGCCGACCCATTCGAGCGTGATACGCTTCTTGTCGGTATTCGCTATCGAAATCGAAACGCCGTCGTTCGCGTCGATAGTCTGCGTTGTCTCCGTTGCGCTCCAATCGTCAGCAGCAGAATCCCACTCCGCCACCGTGCAGGATGAAAGCGCGTAAGTGTTGCCGCCGGAGGTCTTCGAAGCGGGAAATGTGAAAGTGTAGCCGTTCTCGTCAACAGCGAATGCGCCGGTGCCGATGTCACCGCCGACGCCGTCAATATTCGCCGTGATGAGCACGTTCGTTGTCGGGATTCCCGTCACGAAGCGATATTGGTCGAGCTGATAGTTGGCGGCGATCTCCTCCGCCGTGAGGGCACGGTTGTAGAGACGGAAGGCGCGATACTCGCCCTTGGGGCGATACTGCGAAGCGCTGTAGTTGATGCCAAAGTTCCACTTGTTCGTCACGAAATAGCCGTGCGTCTCGCTGCGCGCGGGGGCGGACGAAAGTACTGCGCCGCCCTGCGAGTAGATGATCGAGTTTGTCGTGCTAACGACAGCCGAAAAGGTCTTCTTGTCCCAGCCGTCGATGATCGGGCGCGAGGAGAAGCCGAGCCCGGCGGCGGTGCCGTTCAGTTTCCACTGGAGCTGTCCGGAGGAGTTGAGGAAGATGCCGCAGTCGTAGTTGGAGTTGTTGTAGGCGACGGAGACGAGGTTGGGGTAGTTGGCGTTGGCCTGGCTCGACCAGTCGCCGACGGCCTCGACTGTTACGCATTCGGTGCCGGTGACGTTGCCCCTTGTCTGGATGTAGGACTTGGAGCCGTTGAGATAGAAGCCCGTGTCCGTCCAGTAGCAGTCGGAATCGGGCGTAGCGCCGAAGATGCCGTCATTGCCGTTTCCAGACAGGTCTGTCCAAAGGTTCGTCGTCGAATCGTGTGCGACGCCAAGCCCGACGTTGCGAATGCCGTCGTACATCACGACAAGTCCATCCTGCACGTAGGAATCTGGTTCGTAAAGAAGATGCGACGTGGTGGTGGCGGCATCCATCGAGCCAAGCGGAGACGCAACGGCGAGCGCCGAAGCCGCAACGGTTGTGGAGAGCCGCTTGACAGTCGTCAAGGATTTGCCTTCCTGTTTTGTTGTCATGAGGTTGCCTTCCTGTTGTTGGTTGTCGTTTCGAGGAATCCGGGAATTCGCCTCCAACGCGGCGTCCAGCGACGATTCTCGCTTTCCGTCCGAAAGATCGGCTGCAGCTTGCGGAGAGAAAATGGCACTATCTGCGTCCTGAGGGAGATCCGCTTCAGATCCGTCAGGCGTAAGCGATAGGACAACCCCCGCGCAGATGCCAAGAGTAGCGAGAAGCAAGGCAAGGAGAATCGCTTTGGCGCCCTTCGTTTTCGCAACGGCTCCGAGTTTGACACCCAAAAGCATTCTAGCGTAATGAAGGCGCCATGCGACAGTTCCAGACGAGACCACAAGAAAGCGCGCAGCGGTACGCACGGACATCCCCATGAAATAATGTAAAATAACCGTTTCTCGGATTTCGTTCGGCAGTTCTTCAATGGCGTCGCGCAGCAGCCCCGCATCCACCTCCTGGAAGATTCGTTCTGATGCATCCCTATCCACAGCAGCCTTAACGGCCTGTTCGCTAAGCTCTGTAGCGGCATTGACTTTGCGACGAATATCCTTTGCATGGATGTTTGAAAGAATGCGACACATCCAAGCAAAAAAGGCAGACTGTTCGACATAACTGTCTATGCCGGACACAACAGCCGAGAGCGTCCTGTTTACAAGCTCTTCGGCGTCTCCGACGTCCGGCAAGAAACGAATTGCAAGCGTCATGAGACCCGCCTTGTATTCGCTTTCAAGGCGCTTGGCACCAGCTTCGGGGTTCGCTCTCAGTTCTTCAACTATATCCATGATTGGCTTGCTCCAAACATATAATACCCGAACTGCGCCATTTGTTTGGATGCGATCCTAAAAATTTTCACTTGCCATGCTGCCTCTTTCGGAAGAAATCCGCTGCCGTGCGAGCGACAAACAGTATTCTTAATACTTCGCTACTTGTTTGTTCACCACAGCCTGAGCAGCCTATGGTGTAGGCAATTGGTGTTCAATATACCACTGTGTAAGCAATTGGAGTTCTTCGTAAGAAAACGTCTGCTCCTTCGTCCATTTCGAAAGGAATGCGCCGAGCCACCACCCCTCGCCAGTGCTGCCACCCCATGAGTCGTCGCTTTCGATCCAGCTCTCAAACTTTCGCTTGAGACACTTCTGAACCTTCTTCCCCGACGAATACCAGCAGGCAAGGAAGAGCCCGTCTCGGTTGTCTTCACCCACCGTATCTAAAAGTCGGCAAATGAGCGGGTCACTCCCCTTCCTCGACGCGAGATACGAGAGCAAAAGTCCATTAGAGCCATACGAACTCCAGTCGGTCTTTGCAAGAATGCGTCCCATCCGCGCCCTGACGAGCGCGCCTCGCCTTGCCAGCAGACGCGAAAGCTGAACCGCGAGATCGTATTGGTAAAGAGATCGGAAATCAATAAAACTCTCAAGCAGCAACTTTGCGTCGTCGTCGCTGCACTCGTCGAAGATAAAAGGCGCGGCAAACTCACCCCATCCATCAGTAAGTGCGTCAAGCAATATCGTCGTGCCATCGTTCTCTTCGCATCGCGCCCGTCCAAGGCCATGCAGCGCAGCGGCCCTGTTCACGGCTTGAATACACCGCCGAACGAACACTCCGTCGATTTCGTCCTTCCTGTCCTTGGGCGCGGAAAGGCGAACATCGAAAAGATCCGATCCTTCGTGGGCAAGAAGCGATATCTTGTTGCCGAGGCCGCCGCCGTAGCCCGTAAGTCCATTGTCCGCGCCGATTACGCGGTGGCACGGAATTATTATTCCAATCGGGTTCCACCCAACCGCACCGCCGACCGCGCGCGCCGAGACTTTTGCGCCGCCGTGCTTTTTGGAGATTGCCTTCGCTATGTCGCCATACGACACCGTGGCGCCAAAGGGAATTCTGTCAGGTCTTCTATGCGATAGTTGGGCGTGAAGCCGGGGTCGCGCCCTGCGAAATACTCGTCCAGCCAGCGGCATGTCTCGCGGAATACCGGCGTCTCGCGCAATTCGACAGCTGCCCCGCGCCGCACGGCGTCGCGCGAGCCCGCGAACCAGAGTCCGGTCAGCGCCTCGCCGTCCCCGCTCATCACGAGATCGTCAAACCCTTCCGGTGTCTTGTATTTCCAGATGTATTTCATACTTGTCCCTTTCAAATTTTGTTTTAGACAGGATTAACAGGATTTACAAGATTGTTTTTAAGCAGGTAGGGCAGGAGATGCAGGAGAATAGCTGGGGCTTTACCCCAGACCCCCATACTTCTGTATCTCCTGTTCTCCATGCTAAAATTTAATCCTGTCTAAATTGCCCTTTCATTTTGTCTATTGCGCGATTGCTCGAAGCCGGTCGTGGAAGCGCAAGAGATAGCGCGTCTTTGCCTCGTTGGAGAGAGCCGACTCGTCGAGCATCTTCTCCACGGCGACGCGGCGTTCGGCAAACATTGCGAGTTGTCCGCGCACCTCGTCCTCTGCAACGCCGAAAGCACGCCCCAGCTCGATGAAGTCTGCAGACGAGTAAAACCCGAGCGTTTCGTATGCCGGAGTGAAATGTCCATCGGCGAAGAAGTCGAGTCCAGTCGCGGTTGGTTCGCCGGGGAAATGCACAGACGTGTTCAGAAGGTCGTATGCGGGCGTGAGCACATAGTCCCCCTGCTCGCTTCGATAGAGCGAGAAGTTCTTCAAGTGTGCGTCTCCATTCGCGAAGACGTAGTTAAACATGATAATGAAGAACACCTTTGGATTCTCCACCGCCGCCGCAGGGCAGAACCGCCGCACGAGTTCCGCCAACTCCTCGTAGCTCGCATCGTACTTGTAGTTCTCGCCGTGCGTCTCAGGCGAACGTCCCGCAAGCTGGCAGAAGTCCTCCTGCTGGATCGGCTCGCCGCCTCGCCTGTCAAAACGCCGCGTGAGATACGCCTTCTCCCCGTCCTTCATCTCGACGAGCTCGTGTTCCGCGACCTTGATTCCGAAGAGACGCCCCGCAATGTCCATCGTGACCGCTTCGTTCGCCGGAATATCCGCCACGAGTTCTGCCGAAGTATTGTGCGGAACAGGCTTCAGGATGTAGTCTCCTCCCGAATCTACGACGACAAACTTGCCGCGTATACGCTTGAGCTGCACCTTGTCCTGGACGCCGGAAATGGACGCCCTGCGCGTCTTGTCGCGGGTCTCCGGAAGATTGAGGTCAGCAACAGAGAAATCAAGCCTTGACATACACCGCTCCTATCGCGCCGTATGCGCTCGTCTCAAGCAATCTCGTAAAATGGTCGTTCTCGTCAATGCGCAGTTCGCGGCACTGGCGATCCTTCTGCGCACCTTCCGCAAGCAAGCCGAAGAAAAAAGGAAACAGCACCTTCGAACGATACTCGCGTTGCGTCTTCGGGAGCGTTGCGGACACCTCGGGCATGGAAGGATCGACAAAATACGTCGGGTCATATCGAAAGAGATACCCGTCGTCGTCCTTGACGAGTTCTCCTGCTGGGATATTGCGATAATATACGGTTCCGCGCTTCATACGCCAACCCTCACTTTGAAGCCGACCGTATCCGCAACTTTCAAGAGTGTATCAAGAGTGACATTGCCATCGCCTGTCTCAAGATTGGAAAGTGTATGCACCGACACGCCGCTCAACTTCGCCAGCCGCGTCTGCGTAATGTCCAATGTGTCACGCCTCTCTATAATCGCTCTTCCTATCTCTTTTTTGTTCATCAAAATGAATAATACTCTTTTTTTCGCCGCTCCGCAAGAGCGATTTTGAAGAAATATTCACTTTAATGAATTTATAGTACAGAGGTCAACATGCTGAAATTTCAGTTTTGTTTAGACAGGATTAACAGGATTGACAGGATTTTAGCATGGAGAACAGGAGATACAGAAGATGGGGTTTTTAGCATGGAGAACAGGAGAAGCAGGAGGAAGTCTGGGGTTGCCATCCCAGACCCCGCCGAATCTCCTGCATCTCCTGCTCTACCTGCTTAAAACAATCCTGTTAATCTTGTTAATCCTGTCTAAAACTTTCTTGTCTCGTACGACGGAAGAAGTCCGCCGTCGTGCGAGCGACGACAGGCGAGAGTAGCAAGAGAGCTATAAGGTTCGGGAAAGCCATGAGGCCGTTGAACACGTCCGCCATGCCCCACACCACCGACACGGTTAGATACGGCCCAACGAACACAACGGCGACATAGAAGACGCGGAACGCCTTTACGCACCACTGCCGCTCCGTGCCGACGAGATACTCCAAGCACTTCTCGGAATAGTAGTTCCAGCCGAGGATCGTGGTGAACGCGAAGAAGGTAAGCGCAGTCATAAGGAAGAATGACGAGATTATGCCTGAATGGGGGCCGATGAAGGCAAGTCCGCGGTTGAACGCCTCTATCGTGATGTCGACACCCTCGAGCCCTAGCGACGGCTCCCATGCGCCTGTCACAACGATCGCAAGACCAGTCATCGTGCAGATGACGATTGTGTCGATGAAGGTACCGGTCATGCATACGAGTCCCTGTCGCGCCGGTTCGTTCGTCCTCGCGGCGGCGGCGGCAATCGGCGCGGAGCCAAGGCCCGCCTCATTCGAGAAGATACCTCGCGCGACACCCTTCTGAATCGCGATAAACACTGTTCCAACGACGCCGCCAGTGACTGCCTCCGGATTAAAGGCGGCAAGCACGATCGTCTGGATCGCCGCCGTCACCTTCGTGAGATTGCCGAGAAGCAAAAGCACGATGACGGCTATGTAGAAAATCGCCATGAAAGGCACGACGACGGACGACACCTTGGCGATGCGTTTGATGCCGCCGATGACGACGAGCCCCACGCAGAGCGTCACCACGATGCCTGCAACCACCACCGGCACGGAATAAGTCGTGCCTAAAAGCCCGATGCCAGTCGCCATGTCAGCAGGGTTGAACTGCGGGTCGAAGAACCGCTGCACGGCAGACGTTATGCCGTGGATCTGCGTGATGGTGCCGATGCCCATGACACCTGCAAGCACGCCAAAGGCCGCGAACGCCACGGCAAGCGGCTTCCACCGACGCCCAAGACCATTTTCGATGTAATAGAACGGACCGCCAAGCACGCGTCCGTCAGGCGTCACCTCGCGGTATTTCACCGCAAGCAGTCCTTCGGCATACTTCGTCGCCATGCCGAGGAACGCCGCGACTTCCATCCAGAAGAGCGCGCCGGGGCCGCCTGTACCGATGGCCGTCGCGACGCCGACGATGTTGCCGGTGCCGATCGTCGCGGAAAGCGCAGTGCAAAGCGCGGCAAACGAGCTCACCTCGCCCGACACTTCGTCGCCCTCCTCTGTGTGGAACATGTAGACGAAGGCGCGCTTCAAGTTGAAGATATGAGTGAAGCGCAGGCACAGCGTAAGGACAAGCCCAGTGACAAGAATCGCGCCGACGAGGGGCAATCCCCATACCCACCCGCACACGACATCGACAAGTTTCGTAAACGACTCAAGCCATCCGCAATCAATAGGCATATCAAATTCCTCCATATAGTAGGGAAAGACTGCGACAAGATTCGACAACACGGTCGATGACAGGTTCGCTTTCATGCGATTCGAGACCGACATCCTTGGCAAGACGCCGAAGATCGTCAACGCCGGGATTCACGCCTTCTCCAGAAACAGAAAGCGTCTGCCACCCATTTGGCCCTTCCGCATGCGTGAAGTCATAGAACGGCGCAAGTGACCAACGCCCCGTCTCGTCCATCAGGAACGAAAAATTCTTCAAATGATCATCCCTGTTGTGCGCGACAACATTCAGGCAAGCGCGGCGGAACAACTCCACTTTTGCCGACCGATCGTGAGTCAAGGCATCCGTCAATCTAAAGAGAAGAGCGTATTCGTCGCCAGGAATTCTGTAGTCGGCATGGAGAAGTCCCGCTGCGCTCGCCATGTGGACGCGTCCACCGCCGTCCGTGCGGTCGAATCGCCGCGTCATAAAGAACTTGCCCGCTTTCGTCTTGACGAGATGGCTTGGCGCAATATCCGCCCCCGCAGCAACCGCCGCCTCATAATAACGATATTCCATCTCGCCGGCCTTATCTCCTTCGTGCTGCGTGTTGAACTTTACGATCCAATGTTCAAAGCCAGGCGGCAAGGTATGGCTTTCCGCACAGACTTCGCCCGTCTTGGGATTGTAGCCGACATATGCCTTTGGTCTCGCCCCACCGGAACTTCCTCCGGCCTTGCGAAGCTGTTGAAGCGCCCCTTCCGCTTCGCCTGCATCAAATGCCATCGCCTCTTTCGCAAGCGAGGCAAGATCGAACGCTTCGTTCACCGCTTCCGCCGCTTCATCCGCCGGTTCGTATACAAGCGCCCCTTTACCGGAACGCCCAACACACATCAGGCGCTCGGTAATCGTCGGCAGACGCCCCTCGCGTTTCATGAACATCCTGTCAACTATCCGCCTACCCCATCCGTCTGGCAACGAATCGTCGAAAAGACCGAATGTCTCCATATTTCCAGAGCGATCGTATATCTTCAATCCACCGCCCAGAGGGAGACGAAACGGCGCGAGGTTGAGCCCCGCCGAAAGGAACTCCCCTGCGAACTCAAACGCCGTGTCTCGCCCCACTTCGGAGAAGGTGCCGACCTTCATCTCGCGGCCACCGCCAAAGTCGAGTTTTACCGTCAGCTTCATTTCACGCCTCCCTTGTGGCGAACTCGCTTTACAACCTTTGGTGCCGACTCGAGATTGCCGTCAAGCGTCTTGGGGAACTTGACGATTCGCAATTGCGCCTTAAGCATGTCCTCAAAGGCATCAAGCCGATTCAACGCAAATAGTACCTTGAAAAGCGTGTCCGTAGAAGCAAGACCAGTCCGTTCCAACCGCGAAATCGTTGTCATCGGAACGCCCGAACGCCGCGCAAGGTCGGCCTGCGTCCATTCTTCGCGCTGACGCGCAAGCCGAACAAGTTCGCGCAAACTCGCCAACACATCTTCAACCGTGGTTAGCGGCAATATATTGCTTAAATCGTTCACAGCAGTATATTACCACAATATATTGCCGTTGTCAACGGCCTTCTATACGCCCGCGCTCGCCAGTTCGGGGCAGATGGCGTTAGAATCGGGGTTCGTCCACTCGAAGGGAAATGAGCGGCACTTATCTGGCTTAACCGGATTCAAACGGCAAAGATTGTTGTCGTCAAGATACACACAAGCTCCATCGGCCCTGCTCTTCAGCACCAGCCCCTTGCGGTCTGGCGCAAGCTCGGTTTCATTGGCGATGAATTCACCTTCATTCATGCCAAGATATGCGGCGATCCGCGAAATCTCCGCATCCGAAACGCGCACTATGCCGTCCTTTATCCGACAGCACGCCCCGCAGCACCGACAATGGAACTCGTTTCTATTCATCATTTGTTTCTCTAAAGTTCTTTAGACAGGATTTACAAGATTGTTTTTAAGCAGGTAGAGCAGGAGATGCAGGAGAGTTTAAATCCGCCTTCGGCGGGGTCTGGGGGGCAACCCCAGTCTTCCTCCTGTCTCTCCTGTTCTCCATGCTAAAACCCCATCTTCTGTATCTCCTGTTCTCCATGCTAAAATCCTGTCAATCCTGTTAATCCTGTCTAAAAACATTCCCCTGAGAACCATCCGGCAGAAGTTCACGAGGGCCAAGGAACTTAGGCCCGCGACGAAGAATCACATCGAGAACCGCCGCAATCTTGGCAAGTTGCTCCCTAATTGTAGTCTTGATTGAATAGCGTCCGTTGACATCTGGCGCGGCATAGCCGTATGCGTTGCAGCCAAAGCCACGCGCCGTGAAAACCGCCCGACGAACATGATCCTTCTGCGAAACGACAATGAACGAATCAAGCCCAAACACCTTCTTCGCCCGCACGACAGAATCAAGCGTGCGAAATCCCGCATAGTCGCAGACGACGCGATCCGCAGGAACGCCCGCTCGGCAAGAGATTCCTTCATGTCCGACGCCTCGTCATACTCCTTGATATGGTTGTCGCCGCTGACAATTAGGCAATCCACCTTGCCCGCCTTGTAAAGATCGGCGGCAGCGGCGATGCGCCGCGTGAAATAAAGGTTCAAGAGTCCGTTCGGCAGAGCCTTGCGACAACCCAGCACGACGGCGGCGCGGCAGTGCGGAACATCGGACGCCTTGTCGAACACGCGCCCAGCCGACACCCAATAGACGGCAATCGCCGACACGCCCCACGCGACAAGTGCGGCCGCAATTCCCCAAGCCGCAAACCTAACAATCTTCTTCCTCTTCATCGTTCAAAGTTCCTTGCGTTTTGTTTTAGACAGAATTTACAAGATTGTTTTTAGCATGGAGAACAGGAGAATCAGGAGGAAGACTGGCGTTGCCACACCCCGCATTGAGCCGCCTGCGGCGCTCGCTTTGCTCGGGGGATACCCAGGCCCCGCCGAAGGCGGACCTAAACTCCCCTGCCTCTCCTGCTCTATCTGCTAAAAACCTCATTTCCTGTCTCTCCTGCTCTCCATGCCGAAAATCCTGTTAACCTTGTTAATCCTGTTTAAGACTATTAGCTGCATCGTTTGCCTCGCCCCGAAAAGCTGCCGCCCTAGGGAAGGCGGTAGTGGCCGGTTAGGGGATAGGCGAAAAGGACATCCTCTTCCTGTGTGCCTGAGCCGATGTTGTGGATGGCAAGCGGGACTCCCGCCGCCGACTTCCTGTCGCTGACGATCATTATGTGCGGAAGCTTCCCGCCAACCATGACTGTCACGATGTCGCCTGGCTTGTAGTCCGCCGCATTCTTGGATACGGGCAGCGCATACCCTTTCCGCTTGAAATAGCATTGCAGGTTCGGTACGCGCCGGTGGTCGATGTTCGGGTCTGGAGCTCTTAGCCCCCACATTTGCGGATAACTCGAAAAATTTGACTTCATGTCTTCGTGCACAAGCTTCTGCAAGTCGATTTTGCGCGCATCGCGCAACGCCCTGATGATGACATCCGTGCAAACGCCGCTCTCCATCGGCACATCGCCGCCCGGATAGCCGATCTTCCTGTAAGCCGGATCATATCCCACGGTGACGCCAATCTGACGCCGCGCCGCAGCCACGACATCGGTCTCGATAGGAATGGAAAGAAGCTCGTTGATGCGCGGCTTGTACTCTGCTATCGGCCACATGATACAACCAAGCCGGAATTCCTTTTGGCCTCTCAGGTAGGCCAGCAACAACCGGAGATCAAGCAAGTCCGCCTTGTGCCGTTTACCTTTTATCGTCCACTCCAAGTGCTTGAATATCCGGTCAAGGGAGGCATCCTCACCCTCACCATATTCGACATTCTCGAAGCACCCTAGCGGACAAGGTGTTATCCACGACTCTTCCCATTCTACCGGCACCCAATCTACAGGATCACCTGCCACCTTTGGAAGAATCCGCATTTTCTTGTTTTTGTCAGCGTGTCCGCTAGCAGGTTCCTGCAAATCCGGGCGAAGCCTTATACAGACATTGTCGCCCAGAATGTTTCCTTCGGCGTCAATGTATTTGGCATTAACCCAAAAACGGTGCCCAACCGGTGCAACCGTCCACCAGTCGCCATCCTTACGTCCCGTTGTCACGACTTCTACCTTGTCGCCTTTTCTCCAATGTGTCTTTTCGGGGCGGCATCTGACCGTCGCGAACCTTGGCAGTTTCAACTTCTCCGCGCTGACGCAGTGCCGACAAAGGACAGACTCGTCAAGAACGACATCGAGGCCGAGTTCGCGAAGAGTTGCGCATCCTTTGCGAAGCGTCTCGACCGTCGTGCGCGGCTCGGTGGACTTTCGGTAATGCGTTGTCTTCCCGCACTTCTGGCAGCATAGTCCTCAATTTTGGGCGGAGCAAGCTTCCCCTCTGCGCCCCAAACCGCCATCAACGCAACCGCGACAAATAGTATTTTCCTCATTACTCCATTCCTTTCTTAATCCTGTAAATCTTGTAAATCCTGTCCAAAACCCTCCGCCGACTCCCTTGTGTCGTCTTTGGAAGCGACATACAGATGGGCGAGGTTGACGTCGTAGAGAAAGCGCCGCACATCCTCTTCGGTTACGTCCTTCTTCGCCATCAATGCAAGACGCTCGCGTGGCAGCCCCTTCTTATCCCTGGCCTTGACGACAAAGTAACGCCGTCCATCGCGCGTTTCAAACGAGAGGGATATAATGTCCTTTACATCAATTCTGCTCGCTGAGTTGCCGAATTGAAAGAATACGCCCTTCTCCGTAATGTGGAAAATGTATGGCAATACATGC